>CBDDKD010000057.1:0-154432 GCA_965230025.1 Hyphococcus sp. | reverse complement strand
CGTTCTGGCCGACGATGTAACGGTCCAGTTCAGATACAATTTCACGGGGAGAGAATTCAGTCATTCAATACGCTTTCAGGACAGGATTGGTATGTAAGCAGCGGCGCCGGGTTTTCAAACGCCATGAGAGCCCGCTATTCATCCGTGTGGATCGTTTCTACGGTGAGCGAATCGTTGGTGTAAACGCAAATCGACCCGGCGATCCCCATGGCTTTTCTGACGATTGTTTCCGGGTCGAGATCGGTTTCTTCCAGTAGCGCCCGCGCCGCAGAGCGCGCATAGTCGCCGCCCGAGCCGATGCCGGTGACGCCGAATTGCGGTTCCAGAACATCCCCCGCCCCTGAGAGCGTCAGCGTTACGTCTTTGTCGGCGACGATCATCATCGCTTCCAGACGGCGTAGGTAACGATCCGTGCGCCAGTCCTTGGCAAGCTCGACACAGGCGCGGGTCAGCTGGGTTGGATATTGCTCCAGCTTCGATTCAAGGCGTTCAAGCAATGTGAAAGCGTCTGCAGTGGCCCCGGCGAACCCGGCGATCACACGCTCGCCCGCAAGGCGTCGCACTTTCTTGGCGTCGCCTTTCACTACCGTCTGGCCAAGGCTCACCTGCCCGTCCCCGCCGACACAGACCGTGTTACCGCGCCGAACCGCCAGAATTGTCGTGCCATGCATTTGGGTCGCGCTCATCAGTGTTTGTCTCCTGACCGATCTGTGGTCTTTGATTGGACGGGGCCGGTTTTATTTAATAAACGTCAACCCTTGGGCGTCTTCTATCTAATAGAGCGCCGACTTCAAGGGAGTGCGCCATGCGCGCCGCGACAGTAGAACGAAAAACCCGCGAGACCGACATTTTTGTCGCCGTCGAACTCGATGGCGCAGGCGAATATGATGTTGAGACCGGGATCGGTTTTTTCGATCATATGCTGGAGGCCTTCGCCAAGCATTCGATGATCGACCTGAAAGTGCGGGCCGAGGGCGATCTGCACATCGACATGCATCATACAGTCGAGGATGTGGGGATCGTGATGGGCCAGGCCGTGGCCAAGGCGCTCGGCGATTGCGCCGGCATTCGCCGGTTCGCGCAGGCCTATATCCCTATGGATGAGACACTGTCGCGGGCCGCGATCGATATCTCAAAACGCCCTTACCTCGTTTGGAAGGTCGCCTTCCCTCGCCCGAAAATCGGCGACATGGACACGGAACTGTTTAAGGAATGGTTCCACGCCTTCGCGATGAACGCTGGGCTTTGCGTCCATATTGAAAATCTCTACGGCGAAAACTGCCACCACATTGTTGAAAGCTGTTTCAAGGCGTTGGCGCGGGCGTTCCGTGACGCTTATGAGATCGACCTGCGCGCGGGCGACGGCGCGCCGTCGACCAAAGGCGCGCTCGGTAGCTAAAAGCAATCAATTTTATCTCATTTGTAACTGGCGAAGGTGATTGACCTCCCGGATCGTTTCGGGTGACATCCCGCGCGGCTGGGTCATTTTCATGCGCCGCCCTGTTGTTTGTTGTGTAATCAGGTTTGATCGGCGCTCGCTCAACAAGGGGTCTACACAATGAAATTCAAACTGTTTTTAGTCACCGCATTGTCGGCTGCCGTGATGACGTCTGCGTCCTCCGCAGGAGAACTGGCGGACGCGTGCGTTGCGGCGCTGGAAGCCGAAGGGCGCGATACGTCCGGCTGTACATGTCTCGAAGAGCAAGTGGTCGCGAATGACCTCGTCGATGAGATGCTGGCGCTGGGTGAGATTGCTGATCCGGCGGACCGCTACGAAGCCGCTTCGCCTGCAGCAAAAGCCGCAATGGATATGTGCACGCGATAAGTGCGAAATAAACTACGTTAGGGAAGGAAAAACCATGAAAAAACAAATGATTGCGCTTGTTGCGGCAGGTTTTGCGATTTCGCCGGCTTTTGCGGGCGATCTCGAGCAATATTGCATCGACTACTCGACCGATAATGGCGGCGATCCGTCGGGTTGCTCATGCCTGGCCGACACTGCAGATGCGTCGATGACCGAAGAGCTGATGGCTGTCTCTTCCGAAGCCGATATTGAAGCGCTGAGCGATGCTTCCAAGGAAGCGATCGCGGCCTGCTGGCCGAACGCCTGACACTGAAGATATTTTGCGTATCAGCGGCGCGGGTCTTGGACCCGCGCCGCTTTTTTTCGCCCTGCCCGGCTTGTGCTGGCGCGTGCGCCCGATAAAAGCGGCCCATGTCGCAGCGCATCGCAATTATAGACTACGGCTCGGGCAACTTGCGCTCGGTCGAAAAAGCGTTTGAGCGCGCGGCCCATGAAAGCGGCCTCGCCGCCATGATGAGCGTGACCGATGATCCCGATGAGATCTGCAAAGCGGATCGGCTGTTGTTGCCGGGTGTCGGCGCTTTCGGCGCCTGCATGGCTGGTTTGTCGTCTCGGGACGGCGTTCTCGAAGCGATGGAGCATGTTGCGCTTGTCGAGGCGCGCCCGTTTCTGGGCATTTGCGTAGGTATGCAGCTGCTGGCGGAAAAGGGCCTGGAATTTGGGGAGCATCAGGGGCTCGGGTGGATTCCGGGAAAGGTCGTTAGCCTGTCGCCTGCCGACCCAGCCGTGCGAACGCCTCACATGGGCTGGAATACGGTCAGCGTTTCCGCCCCTCATCATCTGATGGACAACCTCGATGAGGAAGCGTTTTATTTCGCGCATTCCTATCATTTTGAAACCGAAAATAGTGCTCATGCTATTGGCTCTACGGTGCATGGCGAGGTCATCACGGCGGCGATCGCAAGGGACAATATTGCCGGCGTTCAATTCCACCCGGAAAAGAGCCAGCACGCCGGTATTACTCTCCTGAAGAACTTTTTAACCTGGGATCCATCGTGAAACGCAGATTGACCCTTTATCCGGCGATCGACCTCAAAAACGGTGATTGCGTACGTCTTTTTCAAGGACGTATGGATGAAGCCACCATCTACAATGAGGACCCAGGCAGTCAGGCGGCAAGTTTTAAGAAGACCGGCTTTTCTTGGGTCCACATCGTAGACCTTGACGGGGCGTTTTCGGGCAAGTCTGAAAACTCATCCGCCGTCGCAGCCATACTCGGCCAGGATGGCCTTAAGGCGCAGCTTGGGGGCGGCATTCGCAATATGGCGGCGGTAGAACAATGGCTCGATCTTGGTATGACCAGAGTCATTCTCGGTACGGCCGCGGTAAAAGATGCAGCATTTGTAAGCGCCGCCTGCAAGACGCATCCGGGCCGTATCGTTGTCGGGATCGATGCCCGTGATGATCGCGTGAAAACCGAAGGATGGGATGGCGACACCGGCCATACTCCGGTGGAGATCGCAAAACGCTATGAAGATCAGGGTGTTGCGGCGCTCGTGTTTACCGACATAAGCCGCGATGGGGCGCTGGCCGGCGTCAATGTTGAGGCGACTGCTGCGCTTGCGGATGCGGTGTCCATTCCGGTGATCGCGTCCGGCGGGGTTGCTTCGGTCGATGATATTGCCGCGCTTAAAGCCGCCCATGGCAATATCGAAGGCGTCATCATCGGTAGGGCCCTTTATGACGGCCGGATCGACCCGGCGGCGGCCCTTGCAGCAGCCGGTAGCGCCCCTGATTGAAAAAAGTCGAACGGAAGTGGCGCGACCGGTATAGGCGCCGCAATATCCTTCGCGTAGGTTCTTTTTCCATGGGGAATTGGTGGTAACGCCGAAATGGCGGAGCGTAGCGAGGAATTCGAGCTTAAATTTACGGGCTCGCCGACAGAAATTGCTGCGTTGCCGCAGAGCCTGATCCTGACCGCTTTAGACAGCGATACTGGCGAATGGGAACGTCTCGACACAACCTATTATGATACTGCGAGTGGCGATCTGGCGAGCATTGGATTGTCGTTGCGATTGCGTGAAGAGGGCGGTGCGTTCGTTCAGGCGAACAAACGGCTGCGGGCGGGGTGCGCCAGTGTTTTGCGCGATGAGGTCGAAACGCCGGTTGCAAAGCGTTCCAGCTTTCCGGCGCTTTCCGGCGACGCGGAATTCGATGAAATAATTCAAGACCTTAAGAGCCAGCTTGGTCCGATAGCGCGAACGATATCGGATCGATGGACTACGCTGGCGGCGTTTCGGCATTCGAAAATAGAACTCAGTATCGATCTTGGGCGTGTCGAAAGCGGGTCCGCCAGCGGCGACTATTTTCAGGCGCCGCTGGCGGAACTCGAACTCGAGCTGAAAGAAGGGCGCCCGGAAGATGTTTTCGATCTGGGCCGACTGCTGGCGCGCAACGCTGCGCTCAGGGTTTCGCCGCACAGCAAGCTAGAAGCCGCGCTGGCGTTACAAGATGGCGGGCCATACCGGATTGCGCCGCCTGTCAAAATCACAGCCGCCGCTGATGAATCAGCAGGCGTTATCCTGCAACGCGCGCTTGGCGCCATCGCCGGTCGAATGGCTGCGCTGCAACCGGTCTTGCTGGATGCAAGACGGGTCGAGGGCGTTCATCAGATGCGTGTCGCGCTCCGGCGATTGCGCGCCACAGAGCGCATTTTTCGCCCTTATCTTGCCGGTCACGGTCTCCGCAATTTCGCAGAGACGGCGCGAAGCTTTGCCAGGCGGTTGGGGGATGCGCGTGACTGGGACGTTTTCTTGGAGGATACGCTGCCAAGTGCGTTGGCGAGTGGGTATGCGCCGGAACGCCCTGAAAGGCTGAAACGGATCTGCGACGGGAAGCGCGCAGAAGGCTGGACGGGCGCTGTGGCCGCCATCAGCGATCCGGCGTTCACGATATTTCTGATCGACCTCATGGAAGCGGCGGTCCTCGCGCCCTGGCGTGGCCGGGCGCGCGATAGTCTTTCAGCACCAGCCTGTGATTTCGCGCCCCGCGCGCTTGATCGCGCCCTCAAGAAGACGTTGAAGAAAGCGAAAAGCATTGACCTTGATCATGTCGCTGAGTTGCACCAATTGCGGATTGCCTTGAAAAAGCTTCGCTATCCCATGCAGATGTTCCGGTCTCTTTACCCAAAGACGCAGCGTAAGGAGTATATGGCGGCTTTATCGGCTCTGCAGGAAAATTTCGGCGTCGTAAATGACGCCGTAGTGGCGCAAGATCTTGCGAATGAAGCCGCGATCGGCAATGGGGATGACGCCATGCGGGTCGCGGGTTTTGTGTGTGGGTACAAGGCTGCGGAAGCCGACGCAGCCGCCAGGAGAATACGAGAGGTCTGGCCGTATTTCGTGAAACTGCAACCGTTTTGGCGCAATTAAAATATGCTCAATATACGTATTATTCCCTGTCTTGACGTGAAAGACGGCCGCGTCGTCAAAGGCGTCAACTTTGTCAATCTTCGCGATGCAGGCGACCCGGTGGCGGCGGCTGAGGCCTATGACGCCGCAGGCGCGGACGAGCTCTGTTTTCTGGATATCTCGGCGAGCCATGAGGGAAGGGGGGTGCTTATCGATGCGGTGCGTCATGTCGCTGAGCGATGTTTCATGCCTTTAACCGTTGGCGGCGGTGTCGCCTCGCTTGATGATTTTCGGGCGCTTTTACTCGCAGGCGCCGACAAGGTCGCGATCAATACGGCGGCGGTGAAAAAATCCGGACCTGATCAATGCGGCGGCGGCTCGTTTTGGCGCTCAGTGTGTCGTTGTCGCCATCGATTCGAAGCAAAAACCAGATGGCGGCTGGGAAATATTCACCCATGGCGGGCGCGCGCCGACCGGCATCGATGCGGTTCAGTTCGCGTGTAATGTTGAAGAGCGCGGGGCAGGGGAGATTTTATTGACTTCCATGGATCGTGACGGCGCCAAGATCGGCTTTGATATCGAACTGATCCGGACCGTGACAGAGGCGGTTAGTGTTCCCGTGATCGCGTCCGGGGGCGCCGGCAGTGCTGCGCATATGGTTGAGGCGGTTCGAGACGGCAAGGCGAGTGCGGTTCTTGCGGCGTCGATCTTCCATTTCGGCGATGTTTCTATTGATGAAGTTCGCGCCGCGCTGGCGACGGCGGGCGCGCCGGTGCGTCCTGTTCACCGTGCGGCTTGATTGGAGCAGCTCTTCAGCTTAGGCCAAGGCATTATTAAAAAGACTGATAAATGACGAAGCAAACCAATCTCGGCGATATGCTCGCCAGCTTGTTCAAGACGATTGAAACGCGGCGCGGCGCCGCGCCGGACACGTCCTATACGGCGTCGTTGTTGGCGGCCGGACCTGCGAAATGCGCAAAAAAATTCGGTGAGGAGGCGGTGGAGGCTGCGATTGCCGGCGCGCTGGAAGACAATGATGCGCTGACGGCCGAGGCGGCGGACGCGCTTTATCACTTGATGGTTCTATTATCGTCCCGCTGGCGTATCGCCGGACGACGTGGCGGCGGAACTTGCCGCGCGTCAAGGCGTGTCAGGCCATGCGGAAAAAGCGGCCCGCAAGAATTCCTGAGGGTCTGGCGGAGTTTCAAGTAAGGCTAACGAAAAAGCTTTCGGACAAACCCGAACATCTCCGGTTCAAAACAATAGGTCCCGCACTGACTATGTAATTGCGCGCCGGCGCCAAGTTTGAAATGGGCGAGCCCTGGCGTGTAATTGGTGTCAATGCCGCCGAGATCGAGTGTGTGAACCCCATCTTCCTTCGAGCGACGCATCGCCTCCCAAAGCAACAGATTGTTGACATTGAGCGATTTCCCTGCGTCGCTGGTCCATCCGATGTGATAGGTCGCATTTGCGCTGTGGCGGAGAAACATGAGGCCGCCAATGCGTTCCTTTTCATGTTCCGCCTGCAGCATCAGCAAGCTGTGTTTTCCTGCATTTTTCTGGAAAACGGAGACAAAATCTGTCTGACATGGCCATATAGCGATTGCGTTTGCGCTGTTCGCGCTCATGAGCCAGCAACCACTCATACTGGTTTGGACGCCGGCCAATTGTTGAGATCGGATATTCTGTTTTTCCGCTGCGCGTAAACGGTTCCGCCATTTCTGTGACATGGCGGCGCGTAAAGTCTCTTCATCCTGATATAGATCGATAAGCGCTGTGTGATAGCTGGAAACAACGCGCCGAAGGCGCGCCGCCTTTTCTGCATTGTCGTCACTGCCTTCCGGCATGATCAGCAAAAGGTGCGGACCAATCACCGGCAGACTTTCGCGTATTTTCCTGTACGCCGCCGTTTGAGTTCCGGCGCCATATCCTCGCGCGACCAAACGGGGCCACGCATCACTGTGGCGAGGGTGAAGACGTTGAAAAATGATCGAAGATGAATCTGGGCGACGCCGAAATCAACGCCGTCAGCGTGAAAGTGCGCCCGGTGTATGCCGCCCCCAAAGGCCCGTACGGCCTCGCCAAAAGCATAGCTTTGTTGATAGGCGGCGTAAGGCGCGGCCCTAAGCAGCGCCTCCCACTTCTTCTGCGGAAGGCTGTCCCATTCGACCTCAACGGTTCTGGTCATTTGTTGCAACACAGCTTAAGCGCTGTGCAATGCTTCGCCCCAAGACACAAGTTGTGAATGGCATGCGCCTGCCGGCGCCGCGTTTGACGCTGACCGGCCTGCGGTTGATCTTGCAATATTGTGCAGCGCCGATCGTCGGTGCGCTGATTTCAATCGATATTGCGCTTTATTTCTATTTTCGCGAGGCGCATGGGGTTTGTTACGGCGTCTGGTGCTGGTTCTGAAAAAAAGCCCCACCGAAGCGGGGCTTTTCAAACACATTTTATCAAGGAGTTACCAACCGCACTGACGGTCAGCGTTCTGTTCCTGCAGGTATTCCATTAGCGGTGCGAAATATTCGACAACAGCGCCGCCATCCATTTCGGGTGTCCCGACAAAGGCTTCCAATGCTTCCGGCCATGGCTTCGATGACCCCATCTCCAGCATGGCGTTGAATTTCTCGCCGATGTTTTCCGACCCATAAACCGAACAACGGTGCAGCGGTCCGTCCCAGCCAGCCATTTCGCAGGCTGCTTTATGGAATTGGAACTGCAGTACATGCGCGATAAAATAGCGAGTGTAGGAAACATTACCGGGAATGTGATACTTCCCACCCGGATCAAAATAATCGGCTGAGCGCTCTGAGGGCGGCCGAATGCCTTGATACTGGGTTCTTAGCGCCCACCAGCCGTCATTATAGGTTTCCGGCGTCAGTTCGCCGGAAAAAACCTGCCAGCGCCATTTATCCATTAACAGGCCAAACGGCATGAATGCGATTTTTTCAAGCGCCTGATTCATCAGAAGGCCAAGATCTGCCGACGCGTCGGGGACTTCATCGAGAAGACCAATCGTCTGCAGGTATTCCGGCGTAATGGAAAGCGCGATCATGTCGCCGATGGCTTCGTGGAAGCCGCCATTGGCGCCGCCCTGAAAGATTGGTGACTTGTCCTGATAGGCGCGTTGATAATAATTGTGTCCCAGTTCGTGATGCACCGTGCGGAAATCATCGGCGTTCACATTCGTGCACATCTTGATGCGGATATCGTCTTTGCCATCCAGGTTCCAGGCGGATGCGTGGCACACAACCTCCCGGTCAGCAGGTTTGGTGATCTGCGAGCGCTCCCAGAAGGTTTCGGGCAATGGTTCAAAACCAAGCGATGAGAAAAACGCCTCCCCAGTCTCCACCATCTTTGTCGCGTCATAGCCGTTGTCGACGAGAAGCTGGGTCAGATCGAAGCCGGGGTCCGCGTCGCCAGGGGAGACGAGATCATAAACATTGCCCCAGCTTTGCGCCCACATATTGCCGAGCAGGTCAGCGCGGATCGGCTGATCCAGCGGAACGACATCATCGCCATATTGTTCGTTCAGCTTGGCGCGGACATGACACTGAAGTTCGTCATAAAGCGGCTTTACCTGACCCCACAGACGGTCTGTTTCCTCGGCAAATTCCGCAGGCGGCAGGTCATAACGGGCGCGCCACATAGAGCCGACATCGTCAAAGCCAAGCTCACGCGCGCCTTCATTGGAGATCTCGACCATCTTCGCATAGTCGGACTTCATGGTGTTGCCGTCATCGTCAGCGGCGACAGGAACCTCCCGCCACTTTGTCCAGATTTCCTCCAGTTTCGCCGGATCACGCACTTCCCCCATCATCACTTCAAGCGCGTTACGTCCAACAGTTTCGCCGTCGAGTTCGATTTTGCCGGTCGCATAGACTGATCCCATACGCGTGTTGATCTCGGCAAGTTCCGCCGCAGCGCCGGAGCGTTCAGGCGCAGGCAGGTTAAGGCCAAGTTTGATTGCTTCGATTTTGCGGCGTTCTTCGGCTGGCAGTTCAAGATCGTTGAATCGTTTCGCTTCATTGGCGAATGCGACGCCGAGTTCGGTGTTTTCGGTATCTACCTTGGTCAACAGCCAGTTTGAGTCATAATTGATGTTCGTGGCCTGGAGCCATGCAATGCGCGCGTAATACTCGCCAAATTCCCGGTAGACGTCTTCGACTTCCTCAATGAATGCACGCGCGTCAGCGAGCGTGGGGGCTGCGTCAGAGGCGGTTTCGGTTGAAGTCGATGACTGCGCGCGCGTTGTATTCGTAGCATCAGAGCCTGATGTTGGCTGGCCGCAAGCGACGGTCAGCGCCAGGATCGATACGGCGGCGAGCGCGCTCGAACGGCGCGGCAAAGCAATGGTTTTCATGGGGTCTCCCTGTGCGACTGATCAGTCAGTGAATTAAGCTCTACCTTAGCGGAGCGGGCGGATCGGGGCAAAGGGCGCTAGACTTTTTCCGCGACCTTGATGGCGACCCTGCATCCGGCCTTGATAACTGCCGACAACAGGCTGTAACCGGGCGCCTGGCTCGCCCCGGCCGCCTCAGCGGTCGTCTTGTGGCCGATTTCTTCTTCGCGAAACTGCCGGATTGTGGCTGCAAGCGCCGGCTCTTCGTCTCTCAGGGCTTCCGCCTGCTCCGCATAGTGCTTTTCAATGACGTCTTCGACGGCGGCGGTGCAGGCCATGGCTGCTTTCTCCCCCATCAGCGCTGTCGCCGCGCCAAGCCCGAATCCGGCGGCGTTCCACAATGGACCGAGGAGGGTGGGGCGCACGCGGCGTTCGGCAAGCAGGGCGTCAAAGGCGCGCAAATGTTCCGCTTCCCCCGCTTCCATCTCTGCAATCATATCCGCCGTCTCTCTTTTATGCGGAAGCGTATCGAATACCGCCCGCTGGCCGCGATAGATCGCGACTGCGCCATATTCGCCCGCATGATCCACGCGCAGCATTTCTGCAAGACGTGCGGCCCGGGGCCCGGGTTTTTCCGGGGTGTGACTGGTCATTGGGTTTCTTTGCGCAGGTTCGCGGCGCCTCTTGTCTGTCTGGCACGCCGGGTTTCCGCAATTGCGGCGGCGAGCGTAAACGCGAACAAGCCGGCAGAAATGAGAAGATTGTAACCGGCCATGGAAACGCCGAGAAAGCGCCATTGAACATCTTCGCAGGATGGCGCGTCTGATTTTTGCGTCAGGGCGGAGGTAATCGAGCCAATATCGACATCCCCTGTGCTTGGGGCGCAAATCGCCGGGCCGGGCCAGAATTTATATTCAACGCCGGTGTGATAGAAAGCGAGCCCCGCGCTGACCGCATAGACAAGCGCAGCAGCGCCTACGGCGGCGGCGGCCCCGAGGCGCGAGTTCAGCAATCGCGCAACCATCAGACCTGCAAAGGCGACGCCGAGCGCCGTCCAGTGCGCCTCGCGCTGATCGAGACAGAGAATACAGGGGACCAGTCCGCCAACCCGCTCAAAAAGATGCGCGCCAGCAAGCAGCAACGCGCTTGCTCCAAAGGATGCGGCTAAAGCCCGCTCTGTCAGTGAAAACCGTGAAACAGAACTAATCATATCATGATCATAATCGGCGATGCGGCCTTCGCCTCCGCGCGGATCGTCACATGGCGCGGCGCTTATGGTCGCGCCGAAAGCCAGTTCTTGATGATTTCAACGGCTTCTGCGCCGAGGAGGAGCAGGAGCGCCACCCATAAAAACCCGATCAGCAAGCCAAGGATAACCAACACGCCGTCACGTTCGATCAGTCCGAGTGAGGTGATCGCAACACCAATTCCAGGAACCGTGTTTGTCGATGGGAGCGGGACCAGGATCGACGCGGTTGGGATAAGCAAAAGGGCGCCGACGATTCGCGCGCCGGCGTCACTGGTCACGATGCCTAACCTTGGTCGCGCAAAGCGCTCAATCCACGATAAATATTTCTCGCTTCTTACAACGACGCCCTGAAACGCGGTTACGGAAAATTCCCGTTCATGCAGTGATCCCGGCAGCCATGGGTGCGGGCGACCGGCCGCCATTTGACCGGCGAGCGCCAGCATCGGCAAAGCTACAATCTGAGGCAGAAGATATATGAACGGCAAACAACAGGGCAGGGCGAGGAGGAGCAGCATCAAGCCAAAGGCGCGCTCATCAAGACGGTCAATCAGATCGCCAAGCCGTGCTTTTGGGGCGCTGTCATGTCCTTCCCCGCCGTTCGCTTCGGCGAATGATGTAGTGGGCGCGCCTGCCATATCATCAAGAATGTCGTGAAGGACCCGCGCTGCGCCGCGCATGGGGCGGCCGGCGGACGCATGGTCATCAGGGGTCATGGCGATTCCAGACATCTTGCGCAACGTACCTTTGAGCTAAGCCGTGTCGGTCTGATCTTCAAACTTAAGGGTAAAATATTTCTCTAGGCCGTAGCTTGACCGCGAGGGCGCGCCCCCTATCATGCCGCCGCTTACCAGACCTGATCTCTTTTTGATCAAAATGCCCCTCTGGCGGAACTGGTAGACGCGCTGGATTCAAAATCCAGTTCCTTTGCGGGAGTGCCGGTTCGATTCCGGCGGGGGGCACCAGCAGCCTGAGCCATTGGCGGCGCCAACACAGTCAGGTGAAATCCGAGATCATTCGCAACATCCGCGCAAAATAAAACCCCTGCCGAAGCAGGGGTTTTCGATATTCAAAGCTTTAGTCTCTTAGCGTCTACGGCGCTTTTTCTTCTTCTTGCCGTCGCCGCCATTGTTGTCGATGAAGTTGTTGGTGATTTTAGGCTCAAGCCCTTCGCGCACGAAAATGGAAAGGCCGTCATTCCCGACAATGTCGTTATCTTCGATGACGCCGTTAACGCCGAACGGAATGGCGACGCCGTCGCCGCTGTTTTGAACAATCTCGTTATACCGAACCAGAGACAGCTTGGCGTATTTGTCGAGAATAATGCCGGAGCCTTTGTTGTTGCGGATTTTGTTGCCGATCAACTTGGCTGAACCGTATCCGGAGGATTTCACACCGCTGTCGAGATTGTCGAAAATCTCGTTGCCGGCAACGATGACGTCCGCCCGGCTGCCGGAAGCGATATCCACGCCGACTTTATTTTGCAGGATCTTGTTGTCGATGATGAAGCTCTGGGACAGGGAATGGGCCTGTTCAACAAAGATGCCTTCCGAGCCGGCGCTGATACGGTTTTTCTCAAGCATCACTGTGCCGCCGGAGATCTTGATTGCCGGTCGCACGCCGGAACCAAGGACATCGCTTTCTTTCAAGGTGAAAACGCCTTGTTTTACATTGACGCATGCGTCCGCACCGGAATTGATTTTCGCGGCGAATTGAACATTTGCGACAACGGCGTGTGCGGTTGGCTGCTCTGGTGCGAAAGTAAGGCAGTCCGAATTCATCGGCGCGCTGATTTCCACACCCGAACCCGGACCGCGGTCACCCTGGATAAATACGGATTTATCAAGGGTCAGGGATTCGTTGTAGACGCCGTGCATCACATAGACGACGCCGCCTTCGGCGACGTCATCAACTGCTTTTGAGATGCTTTTGTAAGGGCCCGGTCCATTGGCGTCGACAATGATCTGTAAAGGTCCCTTTTTGGCGCTCCCGGATCCTTGAGAGCCGCCGGTGCTAGTGCCGGCGCCGGGTTCGCGAATCGGGAACCCGCCGAGAGACTGTGCGTTTGCAACGTCCGCCGTGATCAGCGCTCCGCCAAGGAGCGCTGCTGCGGCAGGGGCGATTTTCTTCATTATGGCGCGTTTCATTTTCAACCCCTCCAATTACTGAACGTCGCGTGTGTATTCGAAGCTCAGCCGGCGCAACGCGTCGTTTGCCGGCTTGTATCCAAGCGCCGCCGCGCGAGCGAGATGCAGCGCGGACTGACGTTCGTCCGGCGACACTTCGTTCAGGCCTGTCGTGCCGTCGCGATAAATGACCCCAAGTGCGTAATGCGCGATGGCGAGATTCTGGTCGGCCGCTTTGCCCAGCCAGTTTGTGGCTTGAGAGCCATCCTGTTCAACGCCAATGCCGCGAACATGCATGATGCCGTAGACATATTGTGACATTGGATGATCGGCTTTCGCCGCATCACCGAAAAGTTCAACGGTCTGGCGCGGCGTCAGAACACCGGTCACCACAGCCTGTTTTTCCTCTTCGGTCATATCAAGGTCTCTGGCGACCGTTGAATACTGGAATCGGCGAATGGCGGCGCGGGTGCCAGGGCCAAGCTTGTTGTCGACGACGCCGGCGCGGAAACCGATTGCATTCAGTGCGCGCTGAATCAGCTCCACATCTATGTCGGAAACAGCCTCAAGCGCTTCGGCCATCTTGATCTCTTCAAGCTCTTTCTTGAGGCGCTCAAGCTCTTCTTGTTGCGTGGTCTTGCCAGTGTGCTCGATCGGCAGGGGCGGCTGCCACTCCGCCGCATTTTCCAGCGCTGTCTTGATTTCCTTTGGCGTCATCAATGGCTCAAGGAATTCGTAAGCCGCGCTTGCTTCGCCGACGCCGCGCTCTTTTGCGAGCGAGAACATCTGCAGCGCTTTGGTGTTGTCTTTCTCGACGCCAGCGCCTTTCTGGTACATGTCGCCAAGACGGTAAATGTCATATGCGCTGCCGGACTCGAAAGTCTGCGCAATCAGTTTTTCCGCTTTGGTCACATCGGACGTGCTCATGCGCGCGCGGATATCCGGCAAGCGCTGCTCCGCAAGGATGCGCGCGTTCACCTCATCTGCGGATGGTGTCTGGTAGGCGGTAAAGTCGTGATATGCAGCTAGCGAATACCACAAGAGCGCCTGAACGTTATTAACTGGAATCTCTTCCAGCGGCGTAGCGGCGGTCTTCGCGCCTTCAAGGCTCTTGCCTGAATAAATGTCGCCGAGAATTTTCTTCGACCGCACGTCGCCGGCGACGGCGAAGCGGCGCCAAAGATCAAGCGCCTGCTGATACTGGCCATTCATGTAAGCCTGAACGCCAGCGTCATACGTTGCATGCGCAGGCATGCCAGCCGAAAGAGCGAGGACGGACGCCGCCGCGATCCCGCCGAGCGCGAAACGCGCTTTGCGTATAAATTTCATGCTATTTCTCTTCATACCCAGCTTCCCCTCGACCAGACGACCCCATGGCCTAGTTGTCAGTCGCCACAGCTCCGGGTTCGGCTGAGGCAAGTGACGCAACACTCATTAAAGCACGCATTTGCGCGCGGCTCTACATTAACCTTTACCATAAATGAAAGCAAAAGGGCGATTATGAGGCTTCAGGCGCCGGATCGGTGGCGCAGGTGACAAGAAAGACGCAGGCCGCTCCTGAATCCGGCAGGCGTTCAACCTGATGGCCGGCCTCCCGGCAGAAATGCGGGATATCAACTGTGGCCACGGGATCATCAGTAAAAACAGTGACTTGATCGCCTTTCGGCGTCTTTCGCAGGGCTGCTTCCAGACGGATGACGGGGACCGGGCAGCGATATCCACGCAGATCCATCTGTTGACTGGGTTGGGAGCCTTGGTTGCTCATGACGCACCGCAAATAAGAAAAACGGCCCCGTTTTAGCGGGGCCGTTTTCACATAGTCCATTATTTGGCGCTGTTTTTAAAGCTCAACATCAAGCCCGAAATAGATCAGCGCGCCCCTTGGGTCATGGACCCGGCTGTCAAAGCCGCCATTGGTGAACACCTGCGGCGCCGTTGTGCCGAAGAGGTTCCGGGCGCCAACGGTGATCGCCGCCAGCTCATCGCGGCCCATATATTCGTTGATCGCGAGGGAATACTGGATGTCGACGCGCGTGTCGCTGTCGATCCGGCTTAGCCCGTTCTGGTCGTCATCATAGTTCCCGATGTGACGCACAAAGAGCTGCGCCGAATGAGCGCCGTTTTGCCAGCCAATACCTGTGTTGAATCTCAGCTCAGGCGTTGGTGAACCGAAGTTCGTGAAGTTACGAACGCCGGCGCCTTCAACAGCGCCTGCCTGCGGGTCAACGATATCGTAGTTCAGGATATAGGTGCCCTGGAAGGTTGGCGTGATGGTCCCGGCCTCCGTTTCAATCGCCCAGCTTGCTGAAATGTCGATACCCGACGTTTCAACGGATGAAGCGTTTACAAAGTCATTATTGATCTGCAAGGCTGGTCCGCCGCCTGGCGCACGAATGACAGCCGGGCTATTCGGATCAGCGTCAATAATCGCCTGCGGGTTAGACTGGATAATGACATTCGAAAAATCGAAATTGAAGTAGTCAATATCGAACTGGAAGCCCTCAAACGGCTGGAAGGTCGCGCCGAAGTTAAACGCTTCTGACTCTTCCGGCAGCAGGGGGCGCGCCGTTATTTGACCATTGACTTCAGGCGCCAACGTCCGGACGGCCACGAACTGCGTGCCGCTTAGCGGATCGTTGATTTGCTGCAGCGTCGTCGACTCGCCGAATTGCTGGAAGACTGACGGCGCGCGGAAAGATGTGGAAAACGAGCCGCGCAGCGATAAAAAGTCGGTGGGACGCAACAGAAGCGCGATTTTGGGATCGGTTGTTGAGCCGCCCTCGTCGTCGCCGTAGCGTTCATGACGGACGGCGACTTGAAGATCAGCCCATTCAGCCAACGGGACCGATGCTTCGCCAAAGACAGCGTATACATCCTGTGAGCCGTCAAAATCGCGTCCGCCAACGACAAAGGCGAAAGCGTCATTCGCCGAGAGCTCGTCAACGGTCTGCTTCAAATCGTTGTCGCGATACTGGCCGCCAACGGCGACGCTCACTGCGCCTGCCGGCAACTGGAAAATCTCCTGCGTCACGAAGCCCTCTATGACCATCATATCTGACTCGTAGGTCCGGACCTGTGTTCCGATGATGTAGTCAAACAACGCTGGATCGTTTGGCGCTACGCTCAGCGACGTCGAGAAGGGGTTAAAGAAAGTGCCAACCGCCGGGACCGTGAGGCCGCCGGTCGTCAAGTTGGGATTGGCTGACGAACAATCTGTTCCCCCCGTGAGCATAGGCACGGCCGGAAGCGAGTTGAAACCGGACAGGCCGCACTGGAAACGGTCCGTCACGGTATCTTCTGTCGCCACGACAAACTCATTGTTGCCCGCCGTAAATGAGAGTTCCCAGTTTCCTGAACCAATTGCGCCGCCGACACTCGTGGAGGCGCGCCAGGTTTCGGATGTCGTCATGTTCGGCGAAACCTCGCCGCCATTGCCGCTCGCTCGCCCGAAGAAAACAACGGTTGGATCACCAGGGAAGATGTTGAACGGGTTGGCTGCCGGTCCGAAAGCGCCGCCGGGCACCACAGCACTGCCGAGCTGGAGGAACGGGAAGGTCGGCGAGTTGCCCCGTACGGCCTCGTTGTCAGCGTAGCTGAATTCAGCTGTCCACTGAATAGCGTCGGTCACGTCGAATTCAGCCCGGGCCATACCGACGAATTTCTGCTCTTCAGGTACGAGGTTGAAAAAATCGCCGAAGTCAAACCCGCAAAATCCGATACCGGACGATGGCGGCGGCGCGGTAGGGCTTGCCTGAAGCGGAAACCCGCCGGCAGCGGCGCAGCCCGGGTCAACCAAGGGTGTTCCCGCTGGCACCATAGGCACAGGTACGCCATCGGCTGTCGTAAAGAATGCGCCGGGATTGCCGAGCGCCGATGTGTCGTCCTGGGGACGCGACAGGCGGCGCTCGTCCGTGGTTAGCGCCGTCCGCTCAATGTAGCTGGCCGCGATCATCACCGATCCGCGGTCAAAGTCCTTGCCGGCAAGGCCCTGAATATTGAATTCGTTGTAATCGCCCTGGCTTTGATGGGTGAGATAATTGCCGGACAATAAAATGCCGTCATAGTTTTCGCGCGTGATAAAGTTCACAACGCCGGCGACCGCATCCGATCCATAGAGAGATGATGCGCCGTCTTTCAGGATCTCAATGCGGTCAATCGCGATCATCGGGGTCAGCGCGCTGGTGTCGACAAAGTTGACGCCGTCATTGGTCGGCGCCCCGGAAAGAACCTGTCGTTTGCCGTTGAGAAGAACCAGCGTCGAACCAACGCCAAGGCCGCGCAGGTTGATATTGGTCGTGCCTGTTGTCGCATTCTGAGTGAATGCGTCCGGGTTATTTTGCGCGCCGGTATTGATGGTCAGGGTCTGGGTGACATCGGCAAGGTTCAGAGCGCCTATGTCCTTGATGTCCGACGCGCCCACTGTTTGTAGTGGAGAAGGCAGGTCAGCCTGATTTTGTCTTCTGATGAACGATCCGGTGACGATAATGGTGTCGTCTGCGCCAGCGGCCTGGGCGAAAGACGCCTGCGGTGCTGCAGCGGATGCGACGAGTGCAATTGCGGAAACTCCGGCGGTCAAGCCACGCTTCATAAAATCCTCCCTGGTGGATGCGCTGGCGCGTTTTCCAGCGTCTGTAAATTTATTGTTGAAAGAACATGATGATGGAGAACGGGCTTTGAGCCAATCGCTCGCGACTGCAAAAGCGCATATTTTGGACGGTTGTGACGCGTCCAGCTGCTATTGCTTTTAAGGTGTTGCGCAAAGTCAACAGCGGGTGTTTTTCAAATGAAAAGGCGCTCCGAGAGGAAGCGCCTTGGTTTAGAATAATATTGCGCGATTATCGGTCAAAACTTATCGCCGCGCACCGCTTTTGAGACATCCGCCATTGAGAATGGAAAGACGATCGTATTGGTGCGGTCGCCGGCGATGTCCTGCAATGAGTTGAGATAACGCAGCTCCATAGCGCCCGGTGACGCGGCGAGAATGGTCGCCGCTTCGGACAGTTTCGCCGCCGCCTGTTGTTCGCCTTCCGCGATGATGATTTTTGACCGCCGTTCGCGTTCCGCTTCCGCCTGGCGTGCGATGGCGCGGATCATTGATTGATCAACGTCCACATGTTTGATTTCCACATTTGACACCTTGATGCCCCAGGCTTCGGTTTGGGTGTCGAGAATTTCCTGAATGTCTTTGTTAAGCTTGTCGCGCTCCTGCAGCATTTCATCCAGATCGTGCTTGCCGAGCACTGAACGCAGGGTCGTCTGCGCCAGCTGGCTTGTCGCCGCCATGAAGTTTTCAACCTGCACGATGGCGCGCACCGCATCGACAACGCGATAGTAAATAACGGCGTTGACTTTGACCGAGACGTTGTCCTGCGAAATCACATCCTGCGTCGGCACGTCATGCACGAGCGTGCGCATGTCAACTTTTCTCATTTGCTGAATGATGGGAATAAGCAGAATGAGACCGGGGCCCGCCGCTTTTCGTCCGACGCGTCCAAGGGTGAAGATAACGCCGCGCTCATATTCGCGCAGAACCTTGATTACGTTCGTCAGGATAAAAATGACGGCAATCACGAGAAAGCCGAGTATGCTTAAGCCAGGCATGAAAAACTCCTTTTGTCTTGGCGAATCACGCCTCTTTCTTGTTCACTCGTAACATTAGTCCGTCTACGGCGGCTACCGTCACATGGTCGCCTGGCGAGAGCGTATCGCTGGACCTG
This sequence comes from Hyphococcus sp., assembly GCA_965230025.1. GTDB lineage: Bacteria > Pseudomonadota > Alphaproteobacteria > Caulobacterales > Parvularculaceae > Hyphococcus. The sequence goes on along the minus strand of CBDDKD010000057.1, from coordinate 135,787 downwards.
GCGCGCCACATTTCTCCACCGGCGGATACGTAGCCTTCCTTGTCTGACCATTCGATAACAAACGCGCTCCTCACATTCATCGCTTCGCCGACCCGGAACGGTGTTTTCCAACGCATGAATAACAAACCGTATACTTTCGCCGCCGCGACGACCCCAAATCCTGCGAGCACAGCAAAAAGGGCGAATTTAAAAGGGTCCGGCGGCAATCCGACAATATCGATCATGGACGGCTTACGCCTCTTTTGGCGCCAGACCGCCTAGCAGACCAGCAGCCCTGGCTTGCCGTACAACCAAGACCAGACCATCAACTTCGACCACTTTGATTTTGTCACCGGGACTTAAAGGCTTATCGGCACGCGCGCGCCAGCGTTCGCCCTCAACAATGACCCAGCCCTCTTTGCCGTCCCATTCATCAACCACGCCCTCGCGTTTGCGGATGGCCTCACCGCCGATCATCGGCCCATGACTGCGTGAGCCAACGAGCGCAAAGAGAATCAGCGCGAGGAAACCGCCCGCAATGGCGAGGATGGTTCCAATGACGGAGAATGAAACGCGGAAACCTTCGGGGAATACGACAAATAATCCGAACCCGAACAATAACAGTCCGGCAAGGCCGACAATGCCGAATGTCGGCGTATAAGCTTCAAGCGTCATAAAGACGACCCCGACAGCCATCAGCGCCAGGCCAAGCCAGTTGAAGGGTAAAACCTGGAACGCGTAAAAGCCGAGCAACAGGCAGACAACGCCGACAGCGCCCGGGAAGATCGACCCCGGATTCCACATCTCGATTATAATGCCGGTGGTTGCAAGCGACATCAGGATGACGGCGACATTTGGATCGGCGATAAAGCCGAGGATGCGCTCCACCAACGTCGCCTCAACACGCTCAAGCCGGATATTTTCGGTATTTAATGTTTTCTCGCCCGATGCGACCGTGACTGTCTGGCCGTTCATTTGCGCTAACAAGTCGTCGATATCGGTGGCGACAATGTCGATCACGCCAAGCTCAAGCGCCTCGCGCGATGTAATGGAAACGGCGTCTCGCACTGCGCTTTCCGCCCAGTCGGCGTTGCGCCCGCGTTCTTCCGCTAAGGCGCGGATATAGGCGACGGAGTCGTTGATGACCTTGGCGCGCAGAGCGTCGTCATTAGCGAGCGGCGGTGATGTGGTTCGTTCTTGCTCGTCGTTTGCGCCCGCATCGACGGGCTCGTCCGATCCTACAGCGCCATTATCTGCTTCGGATCCAGCATCTTCAGTCTCGCTCTCAGGCTCGGCTTCGTCTTCCTGCCCCGGATCGTTTTCGTCGAAGGGACTGTCTTCCGATGGCGCTCCGCCGATTTCCACTGGTGTCGCTGCGCCGGTGTTGGTAGCGGGCGCCATGGCGGAAACATGCGCCGAATACATGATGTAAAGCCCCGCGCTTGCCGAACGCGCGCCCTGCGGGGAGACAAAGGTTGCAACCGGCGTGTCGGAAGCGAGCACTGCCTTGATGATCGTTTTCATGGAATCGACCAGCCCGCCCGGCGTATCGATCTCGATGATCACGAGTTCTTTTTGTGCAGCGGAAGCGGCTTCAATTTCCCTTGCGAGATATTGGGCTACAGGCGGCGTCACTGCGCCATCAAGGGTCAGTATTACGCCAGAGCGACCGCTTTCGTCGGGCTGGGCGATGGCGTTCACGCCCAATATCGCTAAACCGGCGCTGAACAGCGCCGCCAGGAAAGCCAGAACACCTAATCGCGATTTTGCCGACGCCATGCTTCAGCCCCTCTCAACGCCCCTTTTAAGATAGGAGAGATGAGCAGCTAATCAATGTGAAAACCGCAAAGCATCAGGAGCAATGCGGCGAGCGTTAAATATTTCGATACCAAAACAGCCTTTTTGGCCAAGGTTCTTCGGCGCAACGTAAACTAGGAGTGTCTTTAGTTGGCGTCTGGATATATCAGGACGGGTCCGAGATTGTCGATCAACTGCCGCGCGTCATACGAATTCGGACTGTCTGCGGGCTTGTCGCCTGTTTCGGCCTGAATAATGACGCCGATCACGTAGCTTAAGCGTTGGCGGGTTGTGGAGGTGTTGTTGGCGAAGCCGACACCTCCAAAGCCTCCGAAGCCGCCACCATAGAAGAAGCCGTTTCTCCCAAAGCCTGCGCCGCCGAATGTCGTGCCGTTCGTGCGGAAGGTGCTGACTGCGTCTGTGCTCTGATCGAGAATGCTGAAATGATCATACCCATCGCGAAGGGTGATCTCTGCAGCACGGAAGAGTACGTAATTTTCAATTGTGGCGCGGTCCGTCGACGAATTGCCTTCGAAGGTAACGCGATACTTACCCTCCTCCAGCTTCTGGTCGGCGTAACCTCGCCCGCTCCTGTCGGCTGGGGCGTAAGGCGTAATCGTCGTGCAGCCTGCAATCAGTGCTATCGCGCCGATGGCGAAAAGGCGCTTCAGTCCGATTGTGCGCCCGAAGCGCTGTGAGATCGTAACGCCCGTCATAGAAAGCCCTTTCCACAAAAAACTAACGCTATTGTTATGCCACGTAGACAACATAGATGCTAATCAATGACGCTCACATGTTCGTCAGGTTTTGTTCTGTCGCACAACCTACAGAGGGCGCATCAATAGGCGGCGATCTCAACCTCATAGCCGGCGCTCTGCAGCGCGCTGATAATCCGATCGAGATGCTCCTGGCCCTGGGTGTCGATGGTGACGTCCATGCAGGTCATTTTTGCGGGCAGGTCGGAATAGGTGCGGTGGTGGCCCACATCGATCACATTACCGTCCTGATCTGCGATGATGCTCGCGACGCGGACAAGCTGGCCCGGCATGTCGAGAAGCTGCACGCGCAGCCGTGCAAGCCGGCCCGATCGGGCGAGGTCGCGCATCAGAATCATTGATAACAGCCGCGCATCGATATTGCCGCCGCACAGAACAAGCCCAACGGTTTTTCCAGCGAATCGTTCAGGGTCGGCGAGGATTGCGGCGAGGCCCGCCGCGCCAGCGCCTTCGACGAGAAGCTTTTGCTCGTTCATCAGAATGCTGAGGGCGCGCTCAAGAACACGCTCCTCGACGAGCACAATGTCGTCAACTTTTTCTCGCACGATATCGCGTGTCAGACGCCCGGCTTCTTTTACGGCGATGCCTTCGGCCAATGTATTGCCGCCGGTTTTACGATCGCCGCCGTCCAGCGCGTTGACCATTGATGGGAACAAGGTTGTTTGAACGCCAATTATGCTGGTCGCAGGGCTTTGCCGTTTCGTAGCCAGCGCCATGCCGGCAATCAGGCCTCCGCCGCCGATGGGTACGATAAGCGCATCAAAATCGGGACCATCGTCCAGCATTTCCAGCGCCACCGTTCCCTGGCCGGCGATGACGGCGGGGTCGTCGAAGGGATGAACGAGCGTCAGATGTCGTTCGCGCAACAGCGTTGCAAGCGTCTCTTTGGTTTCATCGAACTCATGTCCCGCAAGAACGACTTCCGCGCCAAACATGCGGGTTTGACTGACTTTCACGTCAGGCGTTGTGACCGGCATAACGATTGTCGCCGGAATGTTGAGCGCTTTTGCGTGACGCGCCAGCCCTTGCGCATGATTGCCGGCTGAGGCGGCGATGACGCCGCGTTTGCGTTCGTCATCGTTCAGTGTAAGGAGCTTATTGAGGGCGCCCCGCTCTTTGAAAGCGCCGGTATATTGAAGGTTTTCCAGCTTCAGCCAGATGTCGGCGCCGGTAAGGGCGGAGAGCTTTTCCGCATGGACAAGCGGCGTTCTTTTGATCCGTCCCTCAATATGGTCGGCGGCCACAAGCACGTCTTCCGCCGTAGGGGCGTTTGGGGTGGTTGGCGGGCTTGGCGCGTCCATGGCTTTATCCACTATCAGGCGTTATGGCTGGTCCTACGACAGTCTGGTTTCGCAATCGCAGCAAACGCGCTATTTGGCGTAAAAATTCAATCAGGTCCACATTCATGGCGGAAAATTATCAACCGAAGCCCGTTTTTGATAAACTTGGCGATGAAAATGGCGCACCGTTCTCTGATGCGGTGGAGGCCGCCCGATTTCCAGACCATATTATCCGCTATCGCAATCAGCGCTGGGCTGAAAAAGTCGGACTTGGCGGCCTAGCTGATGGCGACTGGGTCAATCATTTCGGACGGTTTGAAAGATTGCCGGATAACCTCGAACAACCGCTGGCGATCCGCTATCACGGCCATCAATTTCGCACCTATAATCCAGAAATCGGCGATGGGCGGGGGTTCCTGTTCGCACAGCTTCGCGACGATCAGGGCCGACTTCTCGATCTTGGCACGAAAGGCTCCGGCCAGACTCCCTATTCGCGTTTCGGCGATGGACGGCTGACACTGAAAGGCGGCGTGCGCGAGGTGCTGGCGACGGAGATGCTTGAAGCGCTAGGCGTTTACACCTCGAAAACCTTTAGCTTGATTGAAACCGGCGAGGCGCTGGAGCGCAATGATGAGCCGTCTCCGACGCGCTCGTCGGTCATGGTGCGGTTGTCTCATTCTCATGTGCGGTTTGGCGCCTTTCAACGGTTTGCATTTGAAAAAGACGCGCAGGCGATCAGCGATCTTGTTGATTATTGCGTCACGCATTTTTACCCCTCCCTAGGCGAGCTGAGCGATGCGGACAAAACAGTCGCTTTTTTTGAAGCGGTCGTCCGGGGCACTGTACGCCTTGTCTCGCAGTGGATGGCGGCGGGGTTCGTTCACGGTGTTCTGAATACGGATAATATGAATGTAACAGGGGAGAGTTTCGATTATGGCCCATGGCGCTTTGCGCCCACGGCGGACCCGAACTTTACCGCTGCTTATTTCGACCAGACGGGACTCTACGCCTTTGGTCGCCAGGCGGAGGCGTGCGCCTGGAACCTCGCCCAATTGGGCGGCGCCTTGTCGCTTGTTGCTGATGTGGAAGCGTTAAATGGCGCGTTGCGTAGTTTCAGCGCGCTTTATGAAGAGGTTATGGCGGACGCGTTTTTTACCCGGCTGGGTATTGAACGAAAAGACGCTGGCGACTTTGCTTTCGTCATGGATCTCCTGCGTTGGATGACCGAAACATGCGCGCCGTATGAACAAGTGTTTTTTGACTGGTTTTGCGGCGTCGCCTCACAAGCACGCGCTGACGCAAGCCCGGCGGCGGAACTTTATATCCAACCTAAATTTGCAGAGTTGCGGGCGCGACTGGAGGGGTTCGCGCCGTTACGTCCGCAACGTCTGGAGCGCGCTTATTTCCAGGCGTCAAAACCCTGCGCGATGCTGATCGACGAAGTCGAGGCCATCTGGGAAAAAATCGCGGACAAAGACGACTGGACAGCGTTTGAGTCAAAGCTATCGAATATCGCTGCGATGAGAGCGGCATACGGGTTTAACGCATCAACTTACGAGGCATCACGCTAGCGCTCGAGCCGACCATCCGTCATCCGCTTCAGGCCCCGCTGGACCAAAAAAGAGCCGGTCAGCGCCACATTCGCGCCGATAAACCCGAAAATCAGGATTTCCATCAGTCCCAGGCCTTCTAACGCATTGATCACAACCATGACACTCTCCACCCGCTGTTGATGGAATTTTGCGATAAACTTCTGAAAATTTTTCCTAATTTTTAGAAAGGCTTGGTTGCTAGTCCGGTAACCACCCAAGGCGCCGGTTTTATTGGCGAAAGGGCCTGGACAGGGTCAAATTGGCCCCTCCGGGGTCAGGCCAATCGTAAATATTAACCGATATTTCCCTTAGGCCGTTTTTGCCGCTAACATCGTCTTCCAGCGTCCGATGATCGTCCGGAGGGACCGGCGGTTATGCCTTGGCGCAACGGGATAGTCGTGAGGGGTCGATGACATCCGAAGTCGTGTTGATGAACCGCCAGGCGGTGGCGATGGCGGCCGATAGCGCCGTCACCATTTCCGGTGACCGCTATCTGAAGACATACCAGTCCGTGGACAAGCTGTTTCCGCTGGTCGACGGGCAGCCTGTCGCGGTGATGATTTATAATAACGCGGAAATTATGTCGACGCCGTGGGAGACGGTGATTTCTTTGTACCGCGAGCAGGCGCGGGGCCGGGCGCTTGAAACCGTCGCCGCTTATGCTGACGATTTCATGGAGTTCCTGTCGGGCAATCCGGACCTCTTCCCGCCTGAGCATCAGGACACAGAATTTTTCAAGGTTGTGGCCGTTGTCTTTACGGTTCTCGCCGAGGAATTCGACTACCAGGTTCAAAAGTTTCAGCAATCGAACGCCGGCGCTGTCCGTGATCATATCTCGGCGATGTTTGAGTTTGTCGTTGGCGAGCTACATGGCGACTACCAGCGCTGCGCCGACGACAGCCCGCGTGGCGACCTGCCGTGCTTTCCTGGCGGCATGGCTGAGCAGATCCGTCGGCGTTACGGCAGTGAAGTTGATCAGCTCATTGAAAGCCTGCTCGGGTCTTTAAAGAACGAATATCCGGGACTGGTTGTCTCGGAAGGGTCCCGTTCGAAACTGCGTGAAATCGCCGTTTTCGCCGCCACCAAAGATGCTTTTTTCGAACATTACACCGGCGTTGTTTTCGCCGGGTTTGGCTCACGGGAAAAATTTCCCTCCATGCGCTCTTATCTGACATCGAGCGTCATTTTAGGTATTTTGAAGCGCAAACGGGATCGTGAAGCTGATATCGGCGCGGACTCCGGCCCCGTGTTTCAGCCCTTCGCACAGGACCGGATGATCCGTACGTTCCTCACAGGCATGGATCAGCATTTGCGAATGTTTGTTTTCGGTGAAACGCTGAAACTGTCCTCGGGGCTCGTGACGGATATTGTCGGGCGCACGCCGAACCTCACTGACTCCCAGCGCAATTCGATTTACAAAGACTACAGCCAGAATAATCTGCGCCACGCCCTGCAGGAGTTTTTCCGGTCAATCGATAATTATCAGTATGCGGTGCACACCCGCCCGATCCTGCGCGCGATCAACTCGCTGCCAAAGAAAGAGCTTGGCGAGACGGCGGCGTCACTGATCAAGTTGAATTCCTTCCAGCAAAAAGTGATGAACTCGGTGGAAACCGTGGGTGGTCCGATCGATGTCGCCGTCATCACGCGCAATGGCGGGCTGGAATGGACTCGCGAGAAAGCGGAACTTTAGATCCGGAGCGGAGAGCGACATGGATGAACGGTTGAAACAGATCTGGTCCGGGTTCCAGGAAACGACGACACGGAACCTTACGGGCCGTGGCGTCGATAATATCGCTGTGCCGCACCGTCATGATTATGCGGCGCAGGATGTTGAATTGCTTCCCGAGAATTTTGAAGCGCCGGCGCAAGCTGCGTTTTCCGCCCTTCGAGATGAGCTTGACCGTAAGGAAAAGAAGTTCGGCCGAAAGAAAAAACAATCCGCCGGCGCCGCTTTTGATGCGGGCGATGCGGCGCCCGACCCGATGGCGTCAGAGCGGTTCAACGGCGGTGAATTGATCAAGGGTCTTAAGGCGACGGCAATGCGCACCGAGCGGCCAGAGCGCGACTATCAGGCCTTTCTGTCCTCAGACGAGGGAAAAGCCGCCTTCCGAAAGCACAAAAAGAAAAAACGCTTCGGTTTATTCTAAAGCCTGAAGAGTAATTGCCGGGTTCGCGCTTGCCCCAGGCCCTTTGACTAGTGAGCCTCTTCAATCGCAGCTTCTTCCGTGCTTGCTTCGGTGGTTTCAACCGCCATTGGCGCCGGGAAGGGTTCCGGGTTGGTTGAGAGCGAGCCGAGATAGGCTAGAATATCCGCTCGCTGATTGTCGCGGGGGAAGCGCTGCACCATCGCGGTCCCCGGAATATATTCCTGTGAGTTGCGCAAATACGCATCAAGACGCTCATAGGTCCAGTCGCCGCCAGCTTCCTGTAATGCGCCGGAGTAGTTAAAACCGCTTACACCAGCGACAGGGCGGCCGACCACGTTCCAGAGATTAGGGCCAGTGCCGTTCGCGCCGCCTTGCTCGAATGTATGGCAGGACTGGCAAAGCGCTGCGCGGCGTTCGCCGCCGGAAGCGCTTGCGCTCGCCAATAGCGCGCCAAGGTCGTAAGGAGCTTCTTCTTCACCGCCAGTCGCCGCCGCCGTTTCGAGCTCTACACAGCAATAGGCGAGGTGGAGTTCCTCGCCATGCCCGCCATGGTGGCCGCCGCCGAGTACGGCAGCGGTCAGTTGCGGCAGGCCGAAAATAAGCAGCAGCGCCGCGAGCCCGGCCGCGGCGATCTTGTTGGTGAAGAGTGGATCTTGCATGGAAACGCCCTGAAATTTTGAATGGCGGAGATCAACCCCCGCAAATTTGGGATCGGTATCTACTGGGCTTTCTTGATGCGCGCAATGCGCGGGGCGTTCGGCGGGGGCGCGGCCTTTTCGCGCGCCGGCATTGTCAATCTCCGAGATATCCGTGCATAAACGCGCGGTTTTTGCATAGGCGCTGATGATGACAGAGAAACCGGACCAAAATGGCCGCAAAGTCGCTTACCAGGGCGAGCCTGGAGCATTTTCCGAACTGGCCTGTGTCGAATTCGCACCCGGGCTGACCCCCGTCGCCTGCGCAACATTTGAGCGGGCGATGCAGAAGGTCGTTATTGGCGAGGCGGAGCGCGCCATGCTGCCGATCGAGAATTCTCTTGCTGGCCGGGTTGCGGACATTCATCACCTGTTGCCCGATGCCGGGCTTCATATAGTTGCCGAGTATTTCCTGCCGGTTGAGCACCACCTGATGGCGCGACCGGGGGCGAAGATCGAAGACATCAAGGTGGTGCGCTCGCACGCCATGGCGTTGGGTCAGTGCCGGGGCATTCTCGAAGAATTGGCGGTCCGTCCCGAAATTTCCGGCGATACCGCCGGCGCCGCTAAATGGCTGGCCGAGCATGGCGAGCCGGGCGACGCAGTGATTGCGTCAATCCGGGCGGCGGAGATTTACGGGCTGGAGGTGCTGCGCGCCAATGTAGAGGACGCCAAGCACAACACAACGCGCTTCCTTGAGATGGCGAGAGACCCTGAAGATGCGTCGCCTGATGACGGCTCGGTCGTGACAAGCTTTGTCTTTCAGGTGCGCAACATTCCGGCGGCGCTTTACAAAGCGCTCGGCGGTTTCGCCACAAACGGCGTCAACATGACCAAGCTGGAAAGCTACCAGTTGGAAGGCTCGTTCAGCGCGACCATGTTCTACGCTGATATCGAAGGACACCCGCAGGACACGCCTGTCCGTCTCGCTCTTGAAGAATTGGGCTTCTTCTCATCCTCGCTGAAAATTCTCGGCGTTTACAAGGCGGCGCGCCAGCGTTAGGCGCTATTTTACTCCCGCCCATATAGATCGCCGAAAAAGTCGCCTTCATTCCAGACCGGGCGCTCATCGGCGTCAGCTATGCTTTGACCCAGCCGATACTGGAACTCAACGAATTTGGCCCCGATCTCATAGTCAAAGGGCATCGACAGATCATCGTCAGGCTGATGGTATTTATTTGCGATATAGCTTTCGATCGCTTGTTGCCCGGTGTTTGATCCGTCGGTGGCGTTAAAGCCGAGCAGCGTGAAAACGGACGGAATACCCTGTTGGACGAAGCGATAGTGATCGCTGCGTGTGAAAAAACCCTGCGCCGGGTATGGATCGGGCAGCACCCCGAGGCCCATCGCGCTCGCCGCCGTTTCGACATGGGTTTTCATGGTGGAGTGCGTGTCGCCGAAAGCGATAACATCTGCAAAATCGTAGAAGAACAGTGCGCCGTCGATATTGACGTTAGCGACAATATTTTCAATTGGAACCGTTGGATTGTGGGCGTAATAACCGGCGCCGCGAAGACCCTTTTCCTCCGCCGTGACGAGGAGGAAAATAATTGAACGACGCGGCTTTTCTTTCGCTTCTGCAAAGGCGCGTGCGACGTCGAGAACGACAGCCGATCCAGACGCATTGTCGACAGCGCCGTTGTAAAGGCTATCGCCATCGACTTCGGGGCCAAAGCCGTCATGATCGAGATGCGCCGTGTAGACCACATATTCGTCGCTTAGCGCTGGATCGGAACCTTCCATGATCGCGGCGATATTCGAACTGGACACATTCTCATGGGTTGAGCGTTGCGCCATCGCAACTTCTCCAACCAAATCAAAGCTTGGCGCATCGCCAGTTTCAGCCGCCGCCTTGACATCGGCGTAAGACATTTGCGCCCCTTCAAACAGGCGTTGTGCGGCGTCCGGCGCAATCAGCGCGCTAACCCGCAGTTGCGGATAGGCGTCATGCGCCGCGCCGTCATCATGCGTCCAGGTCATCCCTGCGCGGGCGCGCAATTGCACGGCGCGTGGAAATGGAATGATTTGCTCAAATGCAGTCGTATAAATTGAAATGACGCCAACTGCGCCTTTTGACGCCGCAAGCGCCGCCTTTGTCGAGCTTGATCCAAAATGCGCCCGCTCCTCCGCAGGCAGATTAGGAGGACCGCCAGTGAGCATGACGACGATCTTGCCTTGTACGTCGATTCCTTCATAGGAATTAACGCCAAACTCCGGCGCTTCTACGCCAAACCCAACGAATACGATTGGCGCTGAGACATCGCTTTCTTGGTAGGCGCTATTGCCGCTCATCACAAAGTCTTCTTGAGGTTGAAATACGTTTTCAACGCTGCCTCGTTTTATAGTGAACTGGCTGGCGGAATAATCGGCATTGATTTTCAGTAGTGGAACGGACTGTAAGTAAGACCCGTTACCGCCGCCAGGCTTGAGGCCCAGGGACCTAAAATAATTAGTCGCGTAAAGCGCTGCAATATCATAGCCGCGCGCGCCGGTTTCGCGGCCTTCCAGCAGATCATCGGCCAGAAAGTTTAAATGACTTTGCAATTTGTCAGCATTGCCGATCCAACCGTCGCTACTAGCGGCCTCAGTGCTTTGCGAAGATGTTTCATCTTTTGTCGTGGCGACGTGAAGATAATTAAAATGAATGAGCGCATAAGCGCTGCTGATAGCAGCGAGCGCCCCCAAAAGAAATTTCCACATAAACCCCTCCCATACGATATCTTAGTTAGCCATATCGTATCAGTTTGTGAGGGCTATAGGCAAATCATGGGCTTATAGCCGAGCCTTATCCTTCATTCGCAACCCAGCGTTCTAGCAATTGGCGTGCGATCGTGAATTTGGGCGGTAAGAAGACGCCAAGCCTTTCTTCACCATTGAGCAGCGCTTTGATGTCGGCGATCTCAATCCAGCGCGCCTCCTCGATTTCATTTGTATCAAGAGTAAGTACGCGATCTTCTGTGTCCGCGATAAAGCCCATCATCAGCGATGATGGAAAGGGCCAGGGTTGTGAAAATTGGTAGCGCACATCGGTGAGCGTGACGCCTGCTTCCTCGAACAGTTCGCGCTTTGCAGCCTCTTCAGGGGATTCCGCCGCCTCGATAAAACCTGCAAGCGCGGAAAGAAAGCCGGGCGGGAAATGCGGTCCACGACCAAGAAGGCAGGCGCCTTCATGAAGCGCCAGCACAATAGCCACCGGGTCGGAACGCGGAAAATGTTCCGCCTCGCATTCATTGCATTGACGCTTCGCACCACCGTTTTTAGGTTTCGTTGAACCGCCGCAAACAGCACAGAAAGGGTGCTTCCGGTGCCATTCAAAAAGCCACCGTGCATGCCCGATGATGGCGAGATCGTTGCGCGAGACAACGCCGGCCGCCATGCGGATCGGCGTGTATTCGCCAAGGTCGGCCAGGGGCGCTGCATCCGCGCTGTCGGCGCAGCAGGAAAAATCAACGGCAAAATGCGGAACGCCATCGCGGGCGCCGAGATAAATGATTGGCGCTTCATCCGGAAAGGCGCTGCGCGCCGCTTCGGATAGGAAGGCGGCTGATCCGCCCGCGACCAGCGGGTCGCCCCACCACAATGGAACGAACAGACACGAAGGGTCGTTGAGCTGCCGTTCTATGAACGCAGTCTGGTCTTCTTCCTGATTGACGCGATCGAGCGGAGAGTTCGCAAACCAGTTAGGATTGTCACCAGGTTTCATGCGGTCTTTTACGCAGCGCAGAGCGCAGAGCGCAACACTCACGTGATGTTGAAATTTTCATTGCCGTATGCATAGGCTGCGGCTCATTGAAAGACTGCGTTGCTTTCCCGGAGACGGCAGTTTGGGCGGCTCCAGCGAGGCGGGAATAAATGATCCAGTTCTTACAACAATGGGTTCCGCCAATTTTGAAGCCGCCTTTGTCGCGTGTGTGGCGCGAATTAAGATTCAGGCGAAATCTTCAAAAGGCCGCCGATAAGAAAAAAGTGATTGAAGAAATTAACAGCGGTACAAGCCGATTAGGCTTGTATTACGGCAACCTGAATCCCTCGGAACCGCAATATAACAGTGATTTCATCGGGCTCGCCAAATATCCGCGACATGACAAGGAAATCTATCATGACGCCTGCGAGCGGTTGCCTTTCAAGGATGGAGTCGTTCTCAAAATTCAGTCTCAAGACGTTTTTGAGCATATTGAGTTTGAGCGCGTAACAGCGATTTTGGATGATATTTATCGCGTTCTGGCGCCTGGCGGCGTCTTTCGGTTAAGCGTGCCTGATTATCGGTGTTCGATGCAAACGATGCGATGTGTTTTCGATGATAAAGGGCGCATCATTGCTGACACGATGATGGGAGGATCGGTTGTTTTCAATGAAGCAGCGGGAACGGCGGAGGCGAAATTCACCGATCAGGGCGATGCGCATTTATGGTTTCCAACAATCGAAATCATTCGTACTCTGATAGAGGGCTCCGATATTTCACGTTGTTCAAAAGTTCAGTTTCATCATTACTTCGCTGAAGATGGCCGTCAGGTTGTAAACTCATATCCTGATCTGGATATGCCGGTATGGAGGGCGCCGCCCATATTCATGTGGGGCGATGGCGAGCCGATCTCCATCATCATTGATTTCGAAAAGTAGGGGGCGACAAGGCTCAAGGCCGGAGGGCGATTGGTTTAGTCGGTCTCGGCTGTTTCAGGTTGCGGGAGTGTGAGGCCGATCCGGTCCGCGCGCCCTGACACCCACTCGTCGAAAACCGCATAGACCCGCTCGATCGCTTCGATCTCCGTCGGGCTGAGGTCAGGATGATGGGATTCGAAGATCAGGACTGCGCGGTCGCTATCGCCCCTGTTCCATGCTTCATGTTCGAAGCTGTCGTCAAAGGCGATGATCTTGCCTTCTTCCCATTGATACATGTCATCGCCAACGCGAATTTCACAACCTTCCGGTACGATCAGGGGTAAGTGAACGGTCAGTCGGGTGTTGGTTAAACCAAAATGCGGGGGGATATGAGCGCCAGGCTCAAGGCGTGAAAAAAACGTTTCGAGAGGCACGCCATTGCGACACACGGTCGGCGCCGCCTTTAACGCCTCCAGCGTTTTTGGAAAAATCTTTGCCTCGTCCTGAACATCAGCGTTGAAGTGAAGATAGATCGCAGACCAGTCCATCTTGCCGCGCAGTCCGCTCCACATGGGCGTCTCAACGTCACTTGGAACATATGGGAACTGCTTTGTGCCCGCTTGAATCGCCGCCTCATATTCTTCTCGAATGTCCGAATATGCTGCTTCAACTGCGCTCACCCACGGCAACATCTCATTTGGCGTAACGGTGCGCGCCGGCAAGTCCGGCATGTAAAAGTTTTCCGGGCCTTGTTTGGCGACGCGATATTCAACTGGTGATACTGCATAATGCGGCCAGACCCCTGCGCGCACCCGATCGAGATCGTCATTCTCAAGCGTCTTTCCGTATTCATTGACGGTTTGGAGGTGCAGATTGGTGAAATGCTCCCTGATCGCGGTATCCGCACGCAAAGAATGAGCGCGCAGATCATCCTTTGCTTCAGGGTGCCTGTGAATAACCCTCAGCATTGAGTTCATGTCATTGCCAATCGTCCAGATGCAAAGCGCCTCATCCGTGCGCCCTGCGGCGTCAAGCGCCGCCCCGGCGTAGAGGGCGAGAGGCGCATTGCCGGAGTCCTCAAGAAAGGCCTCAAGGAATTCATCGGGGGAGTGGTCGTTGATATCAGGCATTGGGATTTTCACTGTTGTTAGGCTGAAAAGTAAGCGCTCATCGCTACCCGATTGGCGCGGTGAGCGCAATTCACCAGACGGGTCTTGCAATCCAGACCGCCAGCGCAGATATTCCGCCCCGGAAGGCTGGCGGACGCAGCTCTCGCCAACCCGGTCAGGTCCGGAAGGAAGCAGCCGTAACGAGTTTTCGCCGCGGGTCGTTTCAGCCTTCCACCCTTTTTCTCGGCGCCTAATTTTCCCCGACACGCAGCGACAGCTTTGATCCTGACGCCGGACACCGCATAATGGCTCTTATGAGCGATATCCATTCAGATGCTGACGCAAAGGAAGATGGGAAGAAGGCCGCCTATCAGGTGCTGGCGCGCAAATACCGTCCGCAAAGCTTTGAGGACCTGATTGGCCATGGGGCCATGGTCCGGACGCTCAAAAACGCTTTCGCTTCCGACCGCATTGCGCACGCCTATATCCTGACGGGCGTGCGCGGCGTCGGCAAAACCACGACCGCGCGTATTCTGGCCCGCGCGCTCAACTATGTCGGTCCGAACGGTGAAGATAACGGTCCGCAGATGGAAATGGCCGAAGAGGGCCTTCATTGCCGCGCAATCGCCGAGAGTCGCCACCCGGATGTGATGGAAATGGACGCCGCCTCACGCACTGGCGTTGGCGATATCCGCGAGTTGATTGAGGGCGTGCGATACGCCCCGGTCGAAGCGCGCTACAAAGTCTACATCATCGACGAAGTGCATATGCTCTCGACGGCGGCGTTCAACGCGCTGTTGAAAACTCTTGAAGAGCCGCCGGCCCATGTGAAGTTTATTTTCGCAACAACCGAAATCCGCAAACTGCCGGTGACGGTGCTGTCGCGATGTCAGCGCTTCGATCTTCGTCGCATTGATCCGGAAACGCTGGCGGCGCATCTGACGTCGATCGCCAAAAAAGAAGACGTGCGAATCGCACCCGACGGCTTGTGGATGATCGCCCGAGCGGCGGAGGGTTCCGTTCGCGATGCGCTCTCCATTCTCGATCAGGCGATTGTTCAGCATACGTCGAGCAAGGCCGACGACGAGGAAGTTTCAGCCGATGAGATTCGGACAATGCTCGGTCTGGCGGACCGTGCAGGCGTCTGGGACCTTATTAACGCCTGTTTCAAGGGAGACTCAAAAACCGCGCTCGATCTTTTCCGCGATCAATATGACGCCGGGGCGGAGCCAGGCGTCATTCTGCGCGACCTTCTCGATCTTGTGCATTTGCTGACCCGCGTAAAGGCGGCGGGTCCATCCGCAGCCGCCCATGGCCCGGCGGGGGAGGCGGATGCGTCCCGTGCGCAGGGACTGGCCGACGCGCTGGAAATGAATGCGTTAACAAGGGCCTGGGCTTTGCTCATGAAAGGGTTGGGGGAAACCAATATTGCGCCTGACCCCGCCGCCGCCGGAGAAATGGCGCTGATCCGGCTTTGTTTTGCAGCGGATCTGCCGACCCCGGACGAGGCCCTGCGCGCCTTAAAAAAAAACACTAACGCCAGCGCCGCACCACCAACCGTAAGCCGTTCCGCGCCCGATAATGCTCCGCGAGCGGAGGAGGCGCCTCCTGCTGTCGCCTATGAAATCGAGCCGCCATTAAGCCAGCGTCCCGCCGCTGGCGCGCCATGGCTGCGCGCATTTGAAGATATCGTGCGGCTGGCGGGTGAGCGCCGGGACGCCAAGCTGCGGACTGAACTTGAAAGCTATGTGCATCTCGTTTCGTTTGCTAAGGGACGCATTGAACTGCGCCTCCATGACGATGCGCCTGGCGATCTTGCCGGGCGGCTGACCCAGCGCCTCAAAGAATGGACCGGACAGCAATGGGTCGTTACGGTGAATACGCAGGCCGAGGGCGCGGCGACTGTGCGCGATGCGCGCATGGCCGAGGTGCTGGCGCATCCGATGGTCAAGAAAACGCTTGAGCTTTTTCCGGGCGCCGAAGTGACTTCGATCCGCGAGCCGGAAGCGGCGTCAGCGCCCGCGCCGGAAGAAGATGATGAGGACAAGCCGGTTGATCCGGACGACGATTATCCCGATCTGGGCTCTGTAGAGCAAAACCCGAGGAATGCGTGATGGATATTGGCGAGATTATGAAACAGGCCGGTCAGATGCAGGCCAAAATGAAAGAAATGCAGGAAAAACTGGCCGACATCGAAGTCGCCGGCGAAGCGGGCGGCGGCATGGTCAAGGTCGTCCTCAACGGCAAAGGCTACGCCAAGGCCGTTGCAATTGAGCGCTCGCTGATGAAAGAGGACGATGCGGAAATCCTGGAGGACCTCATCGCCGCGGCGATCAATGACGCCAAAGCGAAACTGGAAACTCAGTCAGCGGAACATATGAAAGGCCTGACCGAAGGCCTGCCCCTGCCACCGGGTTTCAAGCTGCCGTTTTAGTATGCCCGCATCCCCCATCGGTCCCGAGTTACAACGCCTTATTGATCTCCTTGCGAAAATGCCGGGGCTGGGTCCGCGCTCGGCCAAGCGCGCCGCGCTTTATCTGTTGAAGCGACGCGATCAGGTGATGGGTCCGCTCGCATTCGCGCTCGATGACGCAGCGAAAAAAGTCAAAGCGTGTTCGACTTGCGGCAATTGGGACTCCATCGATCCATGCGCCGTCTGCGTGGATGTCGAACGCAGCGCCGGTGTTCTGTGCGTCGTTCAGGATGTCGGCGACCTCTGGGCGCTGGAACGCGCCGGCGCCCACAAGGGGCGTTACCATGTGCTCGGCGGATTGCTCTCGCCGCTGGATGGCGTTGGTCCCGATGATCTGAATGTCGGCGGGCTTGTCGCTCGTGCTGGTGAGGACATCGTGACGGAGATTGTGCTGGCGCTGCCCGCCACTGTCGATGGTCAGACGACGGCGCATTACCTGACGGAGCATCTGGAAACCGCTGGCGTCGCCGTCACCCGTCTCAGCCAGGGCGTACCGGTTGGCGGCGAGCTGGATTACCTCGATGAAGGAACGTTGAGCGCCGCTATGAAGGCGCGACGGTCGGTTTGATCCGAAAGAGGTCCGGCGCTTCATGCAACACACGCCGAACCGTCAATCCAAACATAATTGCTGTAACGGTGAAACCTAAACTCAAACCCTGCTGAGCGTTTGCGGTTTCAGCAATAAACGCCGGTGCGATATAGGCGACCGCGATCAAGGGGCGCTCATATTTGAGCCACCCGGTTTTAAGTGCGCACCTCACAATGACGGCGCCCGGTATCGTCAGTATAATGAGTTCATAATGATAACCATAGGGCGCGACCATAAATATACTCGCGATCAACGCCGCCATAAGCAACAATGGGTCGCTAACCCTGCGCCATGTTGCGAAGACAAATATAGTACAAAAAAGCGCGCCAAACGCATACGCTGCATAGGCGAGTATCTTGGGCGCGCCCGTAAACAGCAGCGCGCTGAACAGCGTTGACATTTTTGCGAGCGGCAAACTTTGATTGTCGAGGAGTTCCGCCGTTTGAGAGGCGGCTGCAAAAAATGCCGTCCATGTTTCAAGGCCGAAAACCGCAACGCTGCCTGCGGCGAGCAGTAAGCTCGTCAATGCAGCGATGGCGAAGGCGCGCCAACATCCGGCGGCGATGTAGGCGATCGGGATCAGTAAGCCGAGATGCGGTTTTACAGTCAAAAGCCCTGCAGCAAAGCCTGCAAGGAGGGGGCGTTTATGGGGGAGCATTGCTGCTATCGACAACAGGGCGGCGGTGAAGAAGCCGTTCTGGCCGGTGACATAGGCTGTATAGGATGCGGGCGCAGCGATAAGCGCGAACAGCACCAGCCGATCGCGGGTCACAAGCCGCGCGGTTGTATAAAAGCCCACCGCTGTTGTTGTCGACCATAAAGGAAAGGCGAAATAAAAAGGCGCCGCTGCCAGCGGTAATATCAATAAAAGATAGGTAGGCGGATATTGCCAGGTCAGCGAAACATCGCTCGGGACTGCATAGTGCGTATGCAGAAGGGTTTCAAAGGCGATGCGATCATAGAGTTGCGACGCGCCGCCTCTAACGGCCTCAGTGGCGCTTGCATAAAACGCAACGAAATCACCGCCGATTGTGACATTCGAACGGCCCGTTAAAACCAGCATATAGGTCAGCAAGGTGCCGATGACCGCAATTGCCGCCCAGGCTGATATGGCGACCCACAATTTTTGCCTTGTGGGCGCAAACTTTCCCCAGTCGACATCAGGGCTGAAATCGAGCGCCGTCATGAGGGGAGAAAATTTTTTAAAAAAAAACAACTGACTGAAGCTTCTTGACCGATGGTTTTGCGTTACAATCACGCTAACGGTCAGCCCTAAAGAAACAATTATCGCGGTCGCTTTGGAGGCTGGGCCCGCGTGAACAAACAGCGAATCGCTCTACCGCAAAGCCATGATTACTGATGTCCTGACTGAATACGGATTGCCGCCGGACCGCCCGGGTCTTTGGGTTGCGGTCGCGCTCCTGATTGCGGCGGTCTATTTCATCATCCATTCCAGTCGCGTGGCGCGCCGTGCGGCGCGTCTTCGCAGTGAGCTTGAACAATCAAAACTGGCGCTTGCGACCACTGAGGCCCGGCTTTCGGAAATGGAGCCTGTTCGCACTGAGTTGGAAAGCGAGCGGGAGTTTCGTCAGGACTTGCAATCCCAGGCCGCCGCCAATGAAGCCAAGCTCGCCGAGCGCGAAAAAGCGCTTAGCGAGTTGAAACAGCGTATGGACGCGGAATTCAAAGCCGCCACATCGGAAATGTTGAAAGGCGCACACGAAGCCTTCCTTCAGCGCGCCAATGAAACGTTCGCGCGCTATCGCGAAACAGCGAAGGCGGAAGGCGACACACGCCGCAAGGCGCTCGACGATCTGTTGAAACCGGTCAGCGATACGCTGGTGCGTTATGAAAAAGGTTTGGCGGAGCTGCGCGACGAACAGCAAAAATCCCGTGGCGAACTCAAAGGCCAAATCGGCGCCCTGGCGCGCTCGACGATTGAGGTCCGCGAAGAAGCGCAAAAACTGGCGACGGCCTTGCGAGCCGGACCGAAGACGCGCGGCCGCTGGGGCGAAGAGCAATTACGCAACGTTGTTGAGATCGCTGGTATGGCTGCGCATGTTGATTTTGTCGAACAGGCTTCGCACGATGATGGCGAACGCCGCAAACAGCCTGACATGGTGGTGCGCCTGCCTGGCGAGCGCGTGATCGCAGTCGACTCGAAGGTGTCGCTCGGCGCCTATCTCGATGCGGTGGAGGCGGACAAGGATGAAGAGCGCGTCACACATCTGAACCGCCATGCGGATGATCTTTGGAACCATGTAAAAACGCTATCCGCGAAAGAATATGCTGCGTCGCTTCGGGACGCGCTCGATTATGTTGTGATGTTCGTGCCCGGCGAAAATTACTTCGCCGCCGCGATGGAAGTGCGCCCGCAACTTTATCAGGACGCCTTTGACCGGAAAATTTTGATCGCAACGCCGACCATTCTGATCGCCATGTTAAAGTCTGCGGCGCTCAACTGGCGCCAGGAAAAGATGACGGAGCATGCACAAGCCGTCGCAGCGATGGCGAAAGACCTTTACGATAGTCTAGGTACGATGAGCAGGAATCTCTCCGGGCTCGGCAAGTCACTGAACAGCGCGCTCAAAAACTATAATGCGGCCGTTGGCGGCTACGAGAGCCGCGTCATGTCGCGGGCGCGCAAGTTTGCGGAATACGAAATCCCCGGCATTGAAGCAGATATTGAGCCGCTTGCCGCGATCGAGAGCGCCCCGCGCCAAATGCGCGCCGAACAGGGCGGTCTGCTGGATGATAACGAAGACAACGACGCCGCCTGATTAGGTTAGCGCAATGGAAATGGTGGGCGTTCGATGGTCGTGTCGGGCTCTGGCGTTGTGTCTGCTTCGGCGCGCGCCTCTTCCCGTTCAAGGCGTTCGAAGGCCTCTTCTTCCGGGGAAAGTGAGCGATAATGTTCACTGGCTTTCTCGGCGGTTTGTTCCGTCATGGCGTCGCCATCTGGTTCATGATCGAAAAAATCACCGGAATCCGCGATCTCATTATCAGGTTCTGTGACGGCCGGAGCGGCGTCATCATTTGATGTTGAAATCTCGGGCGCATCGAAAGCGTGGTCGTTTGTTCTCGCAACACGCTCCCGCAATCTGTCGATTTCCGCGAGAATGGCGTCGTCGCCGGCGCTCGTGTTTTCGAACTGGTCTTTAGGGATGGATGATGCCTCAGCCATGGCGCTCATGGCGTCGAGCGTCGCCATCAGTGAGGTTGGCGATACAATCCACACGCGGGCGCGATGGCTATCCTGGACGAGATCTGGAAAATGCGTATGCAGATCATTGACGATAACGTCGGATGGCGCATAAATCATCGCGGACGTCGCGGTTGCTCCAGGAATGATCAATTTTTCCGCCGTATCCACGATGTGGCTTAAGACGACGCGGCGATATTCGTTTGTGGCCGGTCCATCACTGAATGATGGTCCGCCTTCAAGTAGATACTTTTCAAAAGCCTCAACCGGATAATGCGCATTAATAGCGACAGGGGCGCCGCCGCCCGGCGGATTGATGGTGCAACAGGCCTGTCGTCCGTTCGATAAGTGTGCGTCCAGTGCATAACTGCTTTGAGGCAGGGCGCTACTGACGAGATCCGGCAGGGGGGTGAGGTTGGTTTTTAACGGGCGGGCGGATTTTCTTTCAACCAGCTGTTTAAGATCGGCGAGTTGCGCTGAAAGTCCCGCAGAACGATCGCGTTCAGCACTCAGATCGTCTATGCGCTTTGTCAGGCGCTGTAGCGCGTCCTGCATGGACCTGCGCAGATTGCTTAATTCCTGACCCACATAATCAGCCATTTCCGTGGCTGTCGGCTCAGGCCCGCTTGCCGCATGGATGCTTTGCGCGGCGGCGTGTTCCAGGCGCTGGTTGAGTTCCGCGGACAACGCAGCGAAGCGTTCCTCCATGGGTTTCAGTGAGGCGTTCCTGCACGACATTTACATCCGCGCCCAGCGTGTCGGCCTTTTCGGAAAGTTTGCGTTCCACAGAAGCGAGTGAGCGCAAACGTTGTTCCAGTGCAGCTTCGTTTTTGCGGCGCTCAAATTCCGCTTCGCGCCGGGCGTCGTCGCGCGCCGCCTGGTATAATTTCTCGCGTTCTTGTTCCAGCCTTTGTGACTGTTCGGCATCGTCCCGCAGTCGCGTCTCATGGCGGAGACGCTCTCGCTCCTCCAGCTCCGCTTGCCGCCGTCGCGCCTCGACATCATCATCAAGCTTTCTGAGTGCATCGACGACCGGACGCGGTTGGTTCAGCTGCTCATCCCGATATGCTTCTTCGTCGTGAGCCGTAATCTCGGAGATTGAAACTTCAGCTAACCGGTCATGGTCATGGTAACCGCCGTCGGTGACGGCGTGATCCAGGTTATCGTTGTGGCCCGGCTCTTCTTTCTTGTTCTTTCGAGAAAACAACCCAGCAAATGGGGCGCGGGATTTTTTCACTTCTTCAGAGCGCTCGACGGCTTCCTGATTATCGTTGTCTTTTGCTGGCGACGCGTCTGAGGTTTGCGAGGGAGGAAACAGATCCTCATCTTCCAATATCTCATCAGTTTGCAGCACCGCTGGCTCTAATTCATCAAACGTGATCTCCGCATCTTCGCCGGCCGGCTCGAATACAGCCTGTTGCGCCGCCGCCCGGCGCCGTGCCGGCGCGATCACCCGGGCGCGAATCATAAACATAATGAGAAGCAGAAAAATCACCGCGCCTGCGCCAAATCCAAGCCAAAGCTGCGGCGTCGGCGCGTCAATAAGCGGTTCGGATGTCGGCGGCGCCTGTTCCTGGGCCGCCACGCCCTCGGGCCCGTCCTGAATGAACGGCGTCAGCAAATCCATGTCCCACCCCACGCGGTACTCAATACTGGGCGGCAGCTTAGGCGAAAAAGCTATAAAATGCGAGGGGTTAGCTGAAGACCCGGTCAATGCTGCCTGTAAGGCGTCATCTTGACGATATAGCCTTGCGATCATAGGTGATGACCATGGCTATACGCGAAATCATCACAGCGCCAGATCCGCGCCTGCGCGAGGTCTCAAAACCCGTTGCTGCGGTCGATGACGACTTGCGCGTGCTGATGGATGACATGCTGGAGACGATGTACGCCGCGCCCGGCATCGGCCTTGCCGCGATCCAGATCGGCGAGCCGCTGCGCGTCATCGTGATGGATCTTGCAGGTGAGGACGAAGAGCCGGCGCCGCGCTATTTTGTTAACCCTGAAATCCTCGATCCGTCTGAAGACATGAGCGTATATGAGGAAGGCTGCCTCTCGGTGCCTGAGTTTTACGACGAGGTCGAACGCCCGGCGAAATGCCGCGTGAAATATCTCGATTATCAAGGCGATGAACAGGTGCTTGAGGCCGAAGGCTTACTGGCGACCTGTATTCAACATGAAATGGACCACCTCGAAGGCGTATTGTTCATTGATCACCTGTCTCGCTTGAAGCGCGAGCGTGTTCTGAAGAAGCTGAAAAAAGAACAGCGTCTCGCTGCGGAATAACCAATACGATATTTTTTAGGAGTTTGTTGATGCGTCTGGCTTTTATGGGGACGCCGGATTTTGCCGTTCCCGTTCTAAGTGAACTGCTGGCGGCCGGGCATGATATCGCGGCGGTCTATACGCGCGCGCCGCAACCCACAGGCCGCGGGCGGAAATTGACGCCGTCGCCTGTGCAGCAATTTGCAAAAGTCAACGGCATTGAAATCCGTACACCGAAGAATTTCAAATCCGAGATGGAACGGGCGGCGTTTGCGGCGCTGAATCTCGATGTGGCGATTGTTGTCGCCTATGGGCTGATTTTGCCTCAAGCGGTGTTGGATGCGCCGGCTTATGGCTGTCTGAACCTTCACGCCTCACGGTTGCCGCGCTGGCGCGGTGCGGCGCCCATTCAGCGGGCGATTATGGCGGGCGATCAGCTGACCGGCGTTGATGTGATGCGTATGGAAGCCGGCCTTGATACAGGTCCCGTTTTGCTATCCGAGACTGTTGAAATCAAATCAACTGACACGTTTCAAACGCTGCATGACCGGCTTTCGCATATCGCCGCGCAACTGGCCCCTCGCGCGCTGGCGGCGCTGGAGCGCGGCGCCTTGGGTGAAAAAGCACAGCCGGAACAGGGCATCACCTACGCTCACAAAATATCCTCGGAAGAAGCGAAGATCGATTGGTCAAAACCGGCGAGTGAAGTCGATTGTCATATTCGCGCCTTGTCGCCATTTCCCGGCGCCTGGTTTGAAGTGGACGGGGCGCGGATCAAAGCGTTGTTTTCGCGCGCTATAAGCGGCGCCGGCGCGCCGGGAATAATTCTGCAGGCGGATGAAAAGCTCGTCGTCGCCTGTGGTAGTGGCGCAGTGGAGTTGGTGCAGCTTCAGCGGGCTGGAAAACGCGCGCAACCTGCGAAAGAATTTTTGCGGGGCTTTAACATCGAAGCGGACCTTTCGATTTAGAGCGGCGAAAACCAGTCTGCTGAATGATGTTTCAGGCCCGCCTTGGCGCGGCCAATATTCGTGGAGAACAAAACCGCTTCGGCGCGTCCCACAAGGTTTTCAATCGGCAAAAGACCGACGCCATTGATGGGGAAACGGCTGTCCAGTGAGTTGTCCCGATTGTCCCCCATGACGAAAATATGGTTTTCGGGGATGGCAAGCGGACCGAAAAAGTCGCCAGGATATTGGTCGTTGCGTTCAAGAATTTGATGCGTGTCGCCGTCCGGCAAGGTTTCTAAAAATTGGCCCACGCGCATGACGTCGCCAGCGTGTTCACGATAAGCGTATGTATCTTCCAATTCCCGGGACGCCAGAACGCCATTCAGATAAAGACGGCCCTTGTCGATTGCGATCTTGTCTCCCGGCAGGCCAACTACCCTTTTAATAAGGGTTTTTCCGTCACGCGGGTGCTTAAAAACAACAACCTCGCCCCGTTTGGGGGCGTTATAAAACACTCTGCCGCTCGGTGTCTCGAGGTCGGGCCCGATTGAAAAAGGGACGGAGTGACGACTATAGCCATAGGCGAATTTATTGACCGCAATACGGTCGCCAACGGTTAGCGTCGGCAACATGCTTTCGCTCGGGATGTAATACATGCCATAGGCTGTCGTGCGGAAGGTCATGACAATGGCCAGGACACAAGTAAAAAGAAAACAGTTCGGAGCCGATGGATTTCCAGTGAAGTTTTTTGAGCATGATTTTTTCCTTCGTCGCATAAGCGTATAAGACCTGATGCCCCGATACAAACTCATTCTTGAATATGATGGTACGCCCTTTGTCGGCTGGCAGCGTCAGAACAATGGCCCCTCTGTGCAGCAAGCCCTTGAGGCCGCCGCGCAGGCGCTCAGCGGCGAGTCCGTCACCGCTCATGCGGCGGGCCGTACGGACGCCGGCGTTCATGCGCTTGGCATGGTCGTCCATTTCGATTTCGAGAAGGAATTTGAAACGAACGTCGTTCGAGATGGGCTCAATCACCACTTGAAGCCAGCGCCGGTGTCGGTGCTGCATGCGGAATGCGTCAGTGATGCTTTCCACGCCCGGTTTTCGTGTATTCGGCGAGCCTATGAATATCGCATTGTTACTCGCCGCGCGCCTTTAACGCTCGATCTCAACCGCGCCTGGCGCATTCCATACAAGCTTGATGAGGATGCGATGCACGCGGCGGCGCAGCTTCTTGTCGGGAAACATGACTTCACGACTTTTCGGGCGGCGGCCTGTCAATCGGCGTCACCGGTCAAAACCCTGGAAGAGATTTCCGTCTCCCGCGCCGGTAACGAGGTTTATGTTCGTTGTGCGGCGCGTTCGTTCCTGCACCATCAAGTGCGGTCCATTACAGGATCGCTCGTTGAAGTTGGTGCGGGGAAATGGCGCGCCAGAGACCTGCAAGCAGCTTTGGAGGCGCGAGACCGCGCACATTGCGGTCGTGTAGCGCCTGCCGACGGACTTTATTTTGTTCGGGCTGATTATGTGAGCAATTGATAAAGGCCGATGGCGCCATAGGTGACGAGCGTATCGATAATGATTTCAATCAACACCAGCATTGCGATTAATGACACTGTCATGACGATATTGATGGGCAGGCATGTGCGTAAAACACCCCATAAAATCGCCAGACTGAGAAATAACGCCGGCAGATAGAGCAGAACAAATAAACTGACATTTCCGGTTAGCCCCAGAATCGCCGCTGGCGCCGCGACCAGTGCGAACGCAATCAGCCGGCTCCAATTAAAGGCGACGATGACGTTGGCCGCTTGACGTGACGCATTGATTGCACTGGCGGTAATCACAAGCGCGCCGATGTTCGCCGCCCAATAAAGAACAAGCGCAACGATCTCAGCAGCGAGCAGAACAAGCACCGGGGCTTTGACCAGTATGGTCTCCTGAATCTCCGGCGTTTCAGCTAATGTTTCCCGCGCGGCGAGGAAGGCGATTGCTGCGAGCGGCGTTGATAATGCGATGGCCCAGAAAGATTTAAAAACGCCGTCGGTTGTGCTGTCGATGTCACCGCGCCAGTCGCCGCCGCCAAAGGCCATTCGCCAAACGCCGCGAAACTGTTGCGCGACATAATCCGGACTGATCATTGCGCGCCGCCATGTTGCTGAAAATATTGCGTCAGGATAGCTTCATAGATGTTTGAGAGAAGAGTGATGTCGGCGACGGCGACATGTTCATCCGTTTTATGCATGGTGGCGCCGACAAGGCCGAATTCTGCAACTGGTGCGTGATCTTTGATAAACCGCGCATCGGATGTACCGCCTGAGGTTGAAAATTCCGGCCTGCGCCCGGTTTTCTCTTTAACGCAGTCCGCAATAAGGCCCAGGAATGTTGTATCGGTTGTCAGAAACGCTTCGCCGGAAACAACTGCGTCGAGATGGTAAGTTGCGTTGAGTGTTGACGCGAGGCTGTCGAGCTGCTCACGCAGCCACGCTTCGATGGAGGCCCCCGTCCAGTTCGGGTTGAAACGGATGTTGAAACGGGCGGTGGCTTTTTCAGGAATGACGTTGTGCGCCGGGTTGCCGATATGAATGTCCGTAACCTGAAGGCTTGAGGGCTGAAAGCGCTCATAGCCCTCATCCAGCGGCGTTTCGCTGAGATGCAGGAGTTTACGCATCAGTGGCGGAATAGGATTTTCCGCGCGGTGGGGATATGCAACATGGCCTTGCGCGCCTGTTACGGTGAGCCAGCAATTAATGCTGCCGCGCCGCCCGACCTTGATCATATCGCCCATGGTCTCGGGATTGGAGGGCTCGCCCACAAGGCAATGATCGATCTGGATTTCGCGCTCTTTCAGCCAGTCCAGCATCTTCCTCGTGCCGTTGACTGCGGGCCCCTCTTCATCGCCAGTGATCAGAAATGACAGGGACCCAGTGACGGCGCCGGCTTTGGTCGCGCGCGCGGCGGCAGCGGCGAACGCAGCGATGGCTCCCTTCATATCGGCGGCGCCGCGCCCCCATAGAGCGCCGTCCTTTATCGCGGCGTCGAAAGGAGGAGACGACCAGATCGCCTCGTCACCCGCCGGTACGACATCGGTGTGACCGGCAAAGCAGAAATGCGGTGTAGTAGTTCCGTAACGCGCATAGAGATTATCGACGTCCTCGAATTTCAGGCGCGTACATTCAAATCCGAGCCCTGACAGAGCGTTGGAAAGAACATCCAGCGCGCCTTCGTCAGCGGGCGTCACTGAGGGGCGGCGAATTAAATCCTGCGCCAGGATGATTGGGTCGATTTCACTCATGGTTCTCGGCTAGTCTAAGCGCGAACCGTTAACAACCCCAGCAGAGGTCCCATGCCGAAAGTTGATCTCTTATCAGCGCCGGTGAAAACCGCATGCGCCTATCCGCCACCCTATGACGCTCATTGCGATGGGCGCAGCAAGGTTGCGCTTGGAGACCTTGGCGATCTGACCCAGTTTGGCGTTAATCTGACGCGTCTGGCGCCGGGCGCCGCCTCAGCGCACAAGCACTGGCATCAACATGAAGATGAACTTATTTTCATGCTGGAAGGCGAGGCGGTGCTTGTGGAGGACACAGGCGACACCATCCTGCGCGCCGGGGACGCAGCGACGTTCAAAGCCGGTGTTAAGAACGGGCATATGCTCATTAATCGAAGCGGCAAAGACTGTGTCTTCCTCGAAATCGGCACGCGCGCCGAGAAGGAAGTCTCAAGCTACACAGATCCGGATGTCGATATGCAAATGACCAAAGAGAACGGCGCCTGGACGCCCCGCCATAAAAATGGCGAACCTTATTAAGCCCGTAGTAATTCGTTGACGGATGTTTTGGCGCGAGTCTTTTCGTCGACCTGCTTGACAATGACGGCGCAATAAAGGCTGGGACCGCCTTTGTCGGACGGAAGCGAGCCCGGAACGACAACGGAGTAGGGCGGCACCTCGCCATAAGTAATCTCGCCTGTGTCCCGGTGAACGATCTTTGTGGATGCGGTGATGAAAACCCCCATGGCGATCACCGAGCCCTCGCCGACGATCACCCCTTCAACGATTTCCGAACGAGCGCCGATAAAGCAGTTGTCTTCAATGATCACTGGATTGGCCTGCAAAGGCTCCAGAACGCCGCCGATGCCCGTTCCGGCGGAGATGTGGCAGTGCGCGCCAACTTGCGCGCATGAGCCGATTGAGGCCCAGGTGTCGACCATTGTGCCTTCACCCACATAAGCGCCGATGTTCACGAATGACGGCATCAGGACAACGTCTTTTGCAATATAGGAACCGCGCCGGACAGTGGCGGGGGGCACCGCGCGAACGCCAGCGTGTTCGAAGTCTTCCGCCGTCCAACCATCGAATTTTGACGGGACCTTGTCCCACCAGGTGGCGGCGCCGGGGCCGCCGGGAATCGAATCATTCGGGAAGAGACGAAAAGATAACAGCACGGCTTTTTTCAGCCATTGATGGACAAACCCAATCTTCGTTTTTTTTCTCTGCGACGCGCGCGCCACCGCTGTCCAGTTGCTGTAACGCTGCGACCACGGCGTCGCGTATCTCTCCTTGCGTGCCGGTGAAGATATTGGCGCGATCCTCCCATCCTGCATTGATCACGGTCTGGATGTCGGCTGTGTCGGTCATGTCTTTTTTCTTTCTTATCGTGTGTCGGCGCTGTCGGCGGATGTTTTGACGCGGGATAAAAATCCGGTCAGATCGTTGGTCGTATGATGAACATGCGCCGCCGTATCGCCGGGCGCAGCGGGACGCTTGTCATGAGGCTCGTCAGCAAGCCAGGCCGCATCGGAGCAGACCAGAACGGTCGTCATGCCCATGTCATGCGGCGCTTGCAGATTTTGAACAAGGTCCTCGAACATAACCGCCCCACCAGGAGCGACGCCATGCTCGTCGAGAAATGTTTCGTAGGTTTCGCGTCGCGGTTTGGGTTTGTACTGCGCTGCCTTGATGTCAAACACTTCGTCGAAGAGGTGGAAAACGCCAAGGGCGCCGGCGACGTTCTCTGCATGGCGGACGGATCCGTTGGTAAAGATGTATTTTTTCCCCGGCAGGCGGGCGAGTTCGTTGGCCAGCGCCGGGTTTGGCTTGATTGGCGCCAAATCAATATCATGGACGAACTCCATGAACTGGTCCGGGTCGACGCCATGTTCAGTCATCAGGCCACTCATGGTCGTGCCGTAACGCACATAATACTCTTTCTGTAAACGGCGCGCATCGTCGTGAACTAGATCAAGCCGATCGCGAATAAACGCCGTCATGCGCGCATCGATTTGGGCAAATAGCTGACACTCCGCTTCGTAAAGCGTGTTGTCGAGATCGAAAATCCAGCTTTCGATGTGTCTGAGGTCAATCAAGATTGATGCGCCTATTGTGTGGGGCGGCGCGATAAACATTTCCGGCATGAAATCAAACGTCGCTGAGGTCGATCCGCCGATTTCAACACGTTTGAACATCGCCTCGTCAAGGTCCTGATCCGTGCAGGCGAGATCGTTGGTGACGCTGAACATGACCGCCTTGACGCAAAGTGACTTGTCGCCGCCGGTGATGCGTCGTTCGCTTAAGGCGCCTTCGATCACGCCATAAACGTAATAGTGGTCATGCTGAAGGTCCCCTTTGATGATTTTCGCACAATCGCCGGGCTCAATTTTCCACCAGCCTTTGGCGGTGTAGGCGTCTTCTTCTGCAGGTTGGCCGATGGCGCTCCAGACTGGATCATTGGTTTTGTTACAATAGAAAAAGCCAAGCTTTGCCTCGCGGGCATTGGCGTCATCGATCAGCGCATCAATGACTTCGTCATCAATACTTGTTCCTTCGGTCAGGCCTTTTTGCTTGCGATAATTTGCAAGGACACGCTGCGTAGACCGCCCCATGGCGCCGTCGATGCGACCGACATCCTGGCCAATATCCGTGAGCAGGCGTTGCACGCCGGCGACCTCCGCGGAATAAACAGTGTAATTGCTTGCTTCAGTAAAATCAGTTTGCCAGTTACCCCCTGCGGCCTCGGTGACTTCGACATCAAAGAACTTTCTCTGACGCATCGGGTCGTCGCGGCACACATCCTGGTTACGTAGATTGAAGAAACCGGAATTCTCAACGCACAAAGGCGTATCGCCGGACCAGGTTCGCAACGGACCCTGATGGCCGGGGATGGCTTCGGCGAAAACAAAAAACCGGCCGGGATTGGTTTGTTCCGTCAGGGCGACCTTGCATTGACCGGGACGCAGGCGCCACCAGCCGCGTGTCGCCAGCCGGTCGCCATCCACATATCCGATGGCCGCCGAAAGCGCATAGCTTGACTTGTTGCACAGGCTATATTTTGCGCTCGCCGCCGTTGCGCTGAAGATGAATAGGAAAACCAGACAAAAAAGGATACGCATTGCGCTTTGCTCGCAATTTAAGAAAAAGGAGATCGGTAATTCAGCCGAAACCGGCGCGCGGATCAAGCAGAAGACCGATGGACCTGACAAAGAAATCCGATGGGAACGATGTGGTTTCGCCACAACCATCCCGTATTCGCGTCAAGGTCTTGTTTCCGTTGCCGCTTTTCAAGCCGTATGATTATTTTGCGCCGCCGGAAGAGGCGCAGATCGGCGCCTTTGTCGTTGCGCCCTTTGGCCCCAGAGAGATCAGAGGCGTCATCTGGGCCGCTTCCGAAGACGATGTGGCGCCGGAAAAAGTCAAATCGATCATAAGGCTCTGTGAAGGCCCGGTGTTGAGTCCCGGCTTGATCGATTTCGTCGACTGGACGGCGAATTACACCATGTTTCCTCTGGGGTCGGTTTTGCGCATGGTGATGCGGTCTGGCGATTTTATCGAGCCCCCGGCGATGCAGACTGGTTACGTCGCCACGGGCCAAAGGCCGTCCCGAATGACGCCCCAACGAGAAGCGGTGCTGGACGTGGCTTGCGGTGAAGCGAAAACAGCGTCGACGCTTGCCACGGCGGCAAGTGTCAGCGACGGTGTTGTGCGCGGTTTGGCCAGGTCCGGCGCCTTGCAACCAGTCGACATTGATCCGGACCCGCCGTTTTCTCCGCCAGACCCGGCGCAGCTAGGGCGCACGCTTTCAAAAGAGCAAGTCATGGCCGCGAACACGCTGATTACAGCGATTGAAAAAGGCGGTCACTCAACCACGCTTGTCGACGGCGTAACGGGCTCCGGCAAAACCGAGGTTTATCTGGAGGCGGTCGCTGCCGCGTTACGCCGCAATCCGGCAGCGCAGATTGTTATTCTCATCCCTGAGATCGCATTGACGCTGCCTTTCCTGCAGCGCGTGGAAGAGCGTTTTGGCGCGGCGCCAGCGCCATGGCATTCAGAGCTGACGCCTGCACTGCGCCGGCGTACCTGGCGGCGTGTCGCCCAAGGACAGGCGCGGCTTGTTGTTGGCGCGCGCTCGGCGCTTTTTCTGCCCTTTCAAAACTTGCAGCTGATTGTCGTCGATGAGGAGCATGATACCGCCTACAAACAGGAAGACGGTGTGATCTATCATGCCCGTGACCTTGCTGTCGCCCGCGGAGCGCGTAGTGGTTTCCCGGTTATTCTCGCGTCTGCAACACCGTCGCTTGAGACTGTCGTCAATGTTGATGAGGGCCGGTATGGCGCTGTCGGACTTGCGTCTCGTGTTGCTGGTGCGATGATGCCGGATATTGATTTGATTGATATGCGCGAGCATCCGCCGGAGACAGGCGCCTGGATGTCGCCTGTACTTGTAGAGGCTGTTGCTGAAAACTTATCCGTAAGCGAACAGTCTCTATTATTTTTAAATCGCCGCGGTTATGCGCCCTTAACGCTCTGCCGGCGCTGTGGTCACAAGTTGACTGCGCCAGGGTCGGACACGATGCTTGTTGAGCACCGTTTTGAAAACCGCCTCGTTTGTCATCACACCGGATTTTCAATGCCAAAGCCGGCGGCGTGTCCGGCTTGCAACGCCGTTGACTCTCTTGCGCCTTGCGGCCCAGGTGTCGAACGTGTCGCGGAGGAAGCGCGGGCGCGGTGGCCGGGTGCTGCGATCAGTGTGCTGTCGTCCGACACGGCGCCAACGCCGACAGCGATGCGCGCCGTTCTGGACGCCATGCGCGATGATCGGATTGATATCCTTATCGCGACGCAAGTCGCGGCTAAAGGCCATCATTTTCCGAACCTTACATTGGTCGGTGTTGTCGATGCGGATTTGGGTCTTGCCGGCGGTGACTTGCGCGCTGGCGAGCGGACTTATCAGTTGTTGAGTCAGGTCGCAGGCCGCGCGGGCCGTGCTGAAAAACGGGGCCGTGCGATGCTGCAAACCTATCAGCCGAAATCAACAGTATTGCGGGCGCTGGCCGAGGGTAACCGGAATGCGTTTCTCGCTGCTGAGGCGGAGGGGCGCCATGCGCTCGGCTTTCCGCCATATGGCCGCCTGGCGGCGATCCTGTTACGCTCAGGCGATGAGGCGGCGTTGATAAAGGCGGCCAATGAGTTGCGAAGCGCCGCGCCCAATGGTGACGGCGTGGAGGTCATGGGCCCTGCGCGGGCGCCGATCTACAGACTACGGGGCGAAGCGCGCATGCGCTTTCTGGTCAAAGCGCGCCGCGATGTCAGTCTGCAGGCATATCTAGCTGACTGGCTGTCACGCGTTAAACAGCCGAGCGCCGTGCGCCGGATTGTCGATATTAATCCTTATACCTTCTTGTAATTAGCCAGAATTTTCACAAGCGGTTAACCCTAACGATTTATAAACAGGCTCGAATTTTTGCCGAATGAAGGGGACATCGCCATGCGGGCACTTGTCCATATTGCCGGGCTTTTATTGGCCGCATCGCTTTTTTTTGCCGCATCCAGTCACGCGCAGAGTATCGATGAAGCGCGCGTCGGACTTACTGCGCAGGGCTTTGGCGGCTGGTCGCCAGATATTGAGCAGGGCGCGGGCGTTAATCTTGAGTTATTGTTCAAGTCGCCTGACTTTTTGTCGGTAATTGGTTCGCCCCGGCCTTTAATCGGCGCAAACATCGCAACAGATTCTGACGCCACCAGTCAGGTTTATCTGGGATTTGAATGGAAAACCTATTTCGCTGAACGGTTTTTTGCAGCCGGCATGGTTGGCGGCGCGGTTCATAATGGCGAGACTGACCCTTTCGATCCCATTGCAGACGCCGGACGCATTAACAACACCCAGTTTTTGGGCTGCCGCGCATTGTTTCGTCTCGGCGCTGATATTGGCTATGACTTTTCCGACCGCATCAGCGGATCCATACACTGGAGCCATATCTCGAACGCCGGATTGTGCGATGAGAATGAAGGTCTCGACAATCTCGGCGCGCGGATCGGATATCGCTTCTAGAGATTTATTCTCCTCCGATGTGCTCGTCGATAAATTCGATCGACTGACTGAGCATGCCAGTTCGCGTCGCATCGGATGAGAGCCAGTGATCTTCGCCCCTAAGTTCGACAAACACATGTGGTTTGTTCGCCGCGGCCAGTGCATCGCGCATGATCTCGCTTTGGTAGAACGGCACAACCGTATCGTCCTTGCCATGGATCAGCATGATCGGCGGACCGGCGCTGGCGGCGAGCCGCGCCGGACTGACGGCGGCGAGTTCGTCGGCATTGCGAAACCGGCTGCCAATACGTCGTTCCCAGTATGCGGCGTTATCTCTGCTTACGGCGGCTTCGCCGATCATCCTGGGCAGGTCTGAAACGCCGTTTACGCTGACGGCGCATGTGTAAAGATCAGGGGTTAAGGTGGCCCCTGCAAGCGCCGCGTAACCGCCATAGCTTGCACCGACAATGCAGATACGCGATGGGTCAACAACGCCATCAGAGATTAGTTTTTTAACACCGTTGCTAATATCATCCTGCATCTTGCGGCCCCATTCGCCATAGCCGGCCTCGCGAAACGCAAGCCCATAGCCATCGGAACCCCGGAAGTTAGGTTGATAGACGGCGTATCCGCGTGCTGCATAAAAGAACGCCCACCAGTCGAAAGACTGATTATCCCGACTCGCCGGTCCGCCATGAGGCAGCACGATCAGAGGCATGTTGCTTTTCTCTACGCCAACAGGCGTTGTGAGGTAGCCATCGATGGCGAGTCCGTCAGGCGACACAAAGTCATATTTTGTTTTCTCTCCATATATCCGGTCGGCGACGCCAGGCGCGGTTGATGAGAAAAAGGCTAGATTCCTCGTACTCTTGTCAAATGTATAAATTTCATCTGGCCGGTCAGTATAGCTGGCGCGAATTATAAATTTCGATCCGTCCGCCGACCGTGACGTGATTATGGGAGCAGCCCCGGGCAAAGCTTTCTCCAGGCTGCTTCGCGTTTTTTCCAGTTCAGGATCTATATAATAGGCGCGGGGAAGATCTTCATTGTAGATGACGCCTGTTACGCGGCCAGTTCTCGGGTCATACTCTACATCGTCGATGTCATATTTATCGCTGCCAAAGAACTTACGTGTCACCCGCCCTTCAGCGACATCAAACACATATAAGGAAGCGATGCCATTTTCATCATTTTGGGTAGCGAGCACTTCATTCGGCGATTCGCCAATTCCGTATAAGGATATTTTTGAAGTCTCTTCTCGTAGTTCGGATATTTCTTGTGCAAGCTCGAATGTACTGGATTGAGGACGGCGCTTGTATATTTTACGGACCTGTCTTTCCCTATCGTAGTCAATCCTGAGAATGGGCTCGCCATTACTATCGACGATCCAGTCAATAGTGTGCTCGTTTCCGCGATTTGTTATACGCTTTCCGCCGGACTTCAGGTCGACCTTCGCCAATGAGTAAGCCAAGTCGCTTTTATCTTTATTAAACCGGCCCCCAAGCCCGCTTGTGGACCCCCGTTGAGTGGCGTTTGGCATCGTTCGCGCAATAATCGCCGATCCAGGATCGTCCGGTGTTGTTGCTAGAAGCGCACCCGGATCTGAGATGTAGTAATCCACATCTCGTTTAAATAACGCGACTGTTTTTTGCGTGCGGCTCGAAATTGCAAGCCATCGCCACATTTCGATGAGCTGCATTCCTGTGGTGGTTCTTGCGTTCTGCGTGATGGAAACCAACAGAAGCACGTAATCATCGTCGACCCATTGGATCTTGCGCGCTTTTGCTATCCCCACGGCAACGCCCTGTGGCGTTGCAGCTGGATTTTCCAGGTCAACGAAGACCACAGATGACTGGCCGCCTGAATTTTGAAGTACGGCGACTGTTTTCCCATCCGGAGATATTTCCGCCTGGACAACTGACGGTAGCGTCCCAAAAAGCGCCGGATCGGCTTTTTGCGCAGTCGCAGTCGCAAGCCCGGCGCCCCAGGCTAAAATTATGGAAAAGCAAATACGCAGCAATTGCGCCATGGCGGCCCCCTTCGTTGCCCTTTATACCAAACGTCACTCAATCGCTTGGTCCCCCATCGCCAGCAATATTCTGCGCAGCATTCCAGAACGTGTTGAAAATTCAAGATTAACGGAGCAAAAACGCCCAGCCATTCCGCCGCACCGCGCAATTGTTGCGTCGCGGCGGGGGCCATGCTACCCCCTCGCGCGATCAATCGGGGAAGTGTGGCGCATCGTCGCTTTCGGCTTTCTTTTCGTAAAGTATTTCATAGGGTTAGGCGCTGCGTCGGCGGCGCATTCAACAGGAGCATCGACTGAGCCGTGTCAGGTGACCTCGCCCCCACATCCGGCGTCGCTGGCCGTTACGCGTCCGCGCTGTTCGATCTCGCCCAGGAAGCGGGCGCGCTCGACGCTGTCGAGAGCGATCTGAATTTGCTGAAAGCGGCGATCGCATCGTCGTCAGATTTGCGCGATTTCCTGAAAAGCCCTGTCTATGACGGGGCCGATCAGATGAGCGCGATCGCCGCGCTGGCGGAAAAAGCCGGCTTCGGCGCACTCACAACGAACTTCCTGAAGCTGGTGGCGAAGAACCAGCGACTGTTTGCATTAGAAGGCATGCTTGGCGCTTTTAGCGCGCTGGCGGCCAAGGCGCGCGGCGAGATTACGGCTGAGGCTGTTTCGGCGGCTCCTCTCAACGAAGACCAGTCGAAAGCGCTACGCCATGAAATCGAGCGCCAGGTCGGCAGCGCCGTCAATCTTGAAACCCGCGTTGATCCGGATCTTCTTGGCGGTCTGATTGTGAAAATCGGCTCGCAGATGATCGACGCATCCCTGAAGACAAAACTCAATCGTTTGAAAACCGTGATGAAAGAGGCCTGACGCCATGGAGCTCAATGCCGCAGAAATTTCCTCAATCCTGAAGCAACAGATCAAGGACTTTGGCAAGGACGCCGAAGTTTCGGAGATCGGCCAGGTGCTGTCCGTTGGCGACGGCATCGCGCGCGTTTACGGCCTCGACAATGTTCAGGCCGGCGAGATGGTCGAATTTTCCGACGGCGTCAAAGGCATGGCGCTGAACCTTGAAAGCGACAATGTCGGCGTCGTGATCTTCGGCGAAGACCGAAACATCAAAGAGGGCGATACGGTCAAGCGGACCAAGACAATCGTCGACGTGCCGGTTGGCAAAGGGCTTCTCGGACGCGTTGTCGATCCGCTCGGCAACCCGATTGACGGCAAGGGCCCGATTGAGGCGACGGAACGACGCCTCGTTGATGTGAAGGCGCCGGGCATTCTGCCGCGCAAATCCGTGCACGAACCGATGCAGACAGGGATCAAAGCCGTTGACGCGATGATCCCGATTGGCCGCGGTCAGCGCGAGCTAGTGATTGGCGACCGTCAGACCGGTAAAACGGCGATCTGTGTTGATGCGATCCTCAACCAGAAAGACATCAATGCTGGCGACGACGAGTCCAAGAAGCTTTATTGCGTCTATGTCGCAATCGGTCAGAAGCGTTCAACGGTGGCGCAGATCGTCAAGACGCTCGAAGACAATGGCGCGATGGAATATTCCATTGTTGTCGCGGCGACCGCCTCGGAGCCTGCGCCGCTGCAATTCCTCGCTCCGTTCGCCGGTTGCGCCATGGGCGAATATTTCCGCGACAACGGCATGCACTCACTGATCATCTATGATGATTTGTCGAAGCAGGCGGTTGCGTATCGCCAGATGTCGCTCCTTCTTCGTCGTCCGCCAGGCCGTGAAGCCTATCCGGGCGACGTTTTCTACCTTCACTCACGCCTCTTGGAGCGCGCCGCGAAGCTAAACGAAGACAATGGCGCTGGTTCGATGACGGCGCTACCGATCATTGAAACGCAGGCGAATGACGTTTCCGCCTATATCCCGACGAATGTGATTTCGATCACCGACGGTCAGATCTTTCTTGAGACTGATCTCTTCTTCCAGGGCATTCGCCCGGCGGTGAATGTGGGTCTGTCGGTCTCGCGCGTGGGTTCGGCTGCGCAAGTCAAAGCGATGAAACAGGTTGCCGGTAAAATTAAGGGCGAGCTCGCCCAGTATCGCGAGCTTGCGGCGTTCGCGCAGTTCGGTTCGGACCTCGATGCAACGACGCAGAAAATCCTTAATCGCGGCGACCGCCTCACCGAATTGATGAAGCAAAACCAGTATTCACCCCTGCAGGTCGAAGAGCAGGTTTGTGTGATCTTCGCGGGTACGCAAGGATATCTCGACAAGATCGAAAAAAGTCAGGTTGGGCATTTCGAACGTGAATTCCTGCGCAAGCTGCACGCCGATCATTCCGACATTCTGAAAAGCATTCGCGATAGCGGCAAGCTCGATGAGGGTACGGAGAAAAACCTCAAAGACGTACTCGACACTTTCACAAAGAACTTTGCGTAAAGAGGACCTGACCCTTGGCGTCTCTTAAAGAGCTCAAAAATCGGATCACGTCAGTTAAGTCGACGCAGAAGATCACCAAGGCGAAACAGATGGTCGCCGCGGCGAAACTGCGCCGCGCGGAAGAGCGTGCGACGGAAGCCCGCCCTTACACGGAACGGATGGAAGCGGTGCTCGCAAACCTCTCTTCGGGGGCTAAGGGTAATCCGAATGCGCCGAAGCTGTTGTCGGGAACCGGCAAGGATGAAACGCATCTTCTGATCGTCGCGACAGCGGACAAGGGTCTTTGCGGCGGTTTCAACTCATCGATTGCCCGCCTTGCTCGCGAGCACATCACCAAGCTTCAGGGCGAAGGCAAAACCGTCAAGATCGTCACGGTTGGACGCAAAGGCGAAGAGCAGCTCAAGCGCCTTTATGGCAACCTGATTGTCTGGAAAACCAATTTCACCGAAATTAAACAAATCGGCTTTGCCCAGGCTCACGAGATTGCAGAGCACGTCCTTGGCATGTTTGGCGAGGGCGAGTTTGACGTCGCCACCCTGTTTTACGGTAAATTCAAAAATGTCGTAACACAGGTGCCGACAGCACAGCAGATCATCCCGGCGGAAGCGCCGGAAGGCGTCGAGACGCCGGACCTGAAAGGCGCCGTCTATGAGTACGAGCCGGATGAGCAGGAAATTCTGCGTGCGTTGTTGCCGCGCTATGTCGCCGTTCAGGTGTTCCGCTCGCTGCTTGAGAATGTCGCTTCGGAGCAGGCCGCGTCGATGACCGCGATGGACAATGCGACTCGCAACGCTGGCGAGATGATCGACAAACTGAACCTTCAATATAACCGCGCCCGTCAGGCGCAGATTACAACTGAATTGATTGAAATCATCGCCGGCGCTGAAGCGCTTTAGAAGTAACGGCGTAGACGGATTAAACGTGAGGACGAAAAGATGAGCAAGGAAGGCCGCATTTCACAGGTTATCGGCGCTGTTGTGGACGTTGAGTTCGACGGCGAACTGCCGGGGATTTTGAACGCGCTGGAAACCGACAACCAGGGCAACCGCCTGGTGCTCGAAGTCGCCCAGCACCTTGGCCAAAACACTGTGCGTACGATTGCGATGGACTCGAGCGAAGGTCTGGTGCGTGGTCAGAAGGTCACGGATACGGGCGAGGCGATCTCCGTGCCGGTCGGCGAGGGAACGCTGGGACGCATTATGAACGTGATTGGCGAACCTGTGGATGAAGCGGGACCGATCAAGCACGATGCGAAGCGCGCCATTCACCAGGAAGCGCCAGCCTTTGTTGAGCAGTCAACGGAAGCGGAAATTCTTGAAACTGGCATCAAGGTTGTTGACCTCCTCTGCCCTTACGCGCGTGGCGGTAAGATTGGCCTCTTCGGCGGCGCGGGCGTCGGCAAGACGGTTCTTATTCAGGAACTCATCAACAATATCGCGAAGGTGCATGGCGGTTACTCTGTGTTCGCCGGCGTCGGCGAACGGACCCGCGAAGGCAACGACCTTTATTGGGAAATGATCGAATCCGGCGTGAACAAGGAAGGCGGCGCCGAAGGCTCCAAAGCGGCCCTCGTTTACGGTCAGATGAACGAGCCTCCTGGCGCGCGTGCGCGGGTTGCGCTGACGGGCCTGACAGTTGCGGAAAACTTCCGCGATCAGGGCCAGGACGTTCTGTTTTTTGTCGACAACATCTTCCGCTTTACGCAGGCCGGTTCGGAAGTGTCTGCGCTTCTTGGCCGTATTCCTTCGGCGGTGGGCTACCAGCCGACGCTGGCGACGGACATGGGTTCGATGCAGGAGCGGATTACGACAACAACCAAAGGCTCGATTACCTCAGTGCAGGCGATTTACGTGCCGGCGGACGACCTTACCGACCCGGCGCCGGCGACATCGTTTGCGCACCTCGACGCCACAACCGTTCTGAACCGTGCGATTTCGGAAAAGGGTATTTACCCGGCGGTGGACCCGCTTGACTCTACTTCGCGTATTCTCGACCCGCGCATCGTCGGCGAAGAGCATTACGAAGTCGCGCGCGGCGTTCAGAATATTCTCCAGCGCTACAAAGCGCTTCAGGACATCATCGCCATTCTCGGCATGGACGAGCTTTCGGAAGAAGATAAGCTGGTCGTTGCCCGCGCCCGTAAGGTTGAGCGCTTCCTGTCGCAGCCATTTGACGTGGCGCAGGTCTTCACCGGGTTCCCGGGCATTCAGGTGCCGGTCGCTGATACGGTGCGTTCGTTCAAAGGCTTGATCGAAGGCGAATACGACCACCTCCCGGAGGCGGCGTTCTATATGGTTGGTGCGATTGAGGATGCGATTGAAAAAGCCGGTAAGCTGGCGGCGGAAGCGGCGTAATCATTTATGGCTGACAAACTTCACTTCTCTCTCGTCTCGCCGGAACGGCAATTGATGTCTCAGGATGTCGATGAGGTCGATATTCCGGGGGCGGAAGGCTGGATTGGCGTTTTGCCGAACCACGCGCCATTGATGACGACGCTTGCCCCCGGCATGGTCCGCATCAAGGACGGCAATGACGAGAAGCGCATCTTCGTTCGCGGTGGTTTTGCAGAGATCTCGCCGGCGGGCCTGACTGTGCTTGCTGAAGAGGCGATGCCTGCGGCGGAACTTGATGCGGCGGCAATCGCCCAGCGCATCAAAGATGCTGAAGAAGACCTCGCTGACGCCGACAATGACGAAAAGAAACTCGCGGCACAGCAGTCGCTTGACCGGTTAAAAGAGCTTCAAGCGGCGCTCTAGGATGAGCGAGAAGGCGCAAACCGAAGACCAGAATTCGCCGGCTGATGGTCCGCCTGACCCAAAAGACAGCACTCAAGGTCCCGGGCTAACGCGCGCCGAGCGCATTTTCGTGCGCATTTCCGTACTGCAAACTATTCTTGCTGTCGTCGGTATGTTTACCGGCGCTGTTGCGCTTTACGCGGCGCTAAATGAAGCGGACGCAGTGCGCAAACAACAGCAGGCCTCGGTCTGGCCGCATATTCGGGTCAGCGATATGAATTTTGGAGTCCCGGGCGAAGAGAGATTTCAATTGACTGTAAGCAATCGCGGCATTGGCCCGGCCCAGATACGGTCGGTCGAAGCCACTATCGATGGCGCGGTGCAGACAAGTTGGTACGACATCGTGAAAATGACCGCCGAAAAGGAGCAGTTCGGCATTTCCAACGCGCCTGTCGCGGGCATCGTTCTCGCCCCAAATGAAGACATTACGGCAGTGTCGGTTGAGGTTCCATCCGCATCGAAGAAAACCGTCGAAGCATTTCGCGATCTCATTCGCTCGGGCCGCGCCAATATGAAGGTGTGCTATTGCTCCGTGTTCGACGAATGTTGGATACTTGACGCGCTTGCTAGCGAAACGAGCCCGATTGCGGCGTGTCCGCTGCAAAACCCGGAATCAAATATCTAAATAATAACGGTTTGCATCGCCTGCGGTTATTTTATTGCCTTCAACAATTCAGCCATTGCCTCCGGCGGCTCCGCCTCGACAGCAATCGGCTCCTTATTCTTCGAAATCGGAACGATGATGCGCCGTGCGTGCAGCATCATTGGCTGGCCGCGTTCTTCCGCGCTTAAATCTCCATACTGAGGGTCGCCGAGGATCGGCGCGCCGATTGACGCCAGGTGAACGCGGATCTGATGAGTGCGGCCCGTTTTTGGTTTCGCTTCGATGAGGGACAAACCACCCTTTTTCGCCAACATGCGATAGGTCGTGCGCGCTCCTTTGCCCGCCTCATCAATCGTGACCCGCCAACCCTTGCCATGGCCGGCTTTCAGTAACGGCGCGTCAATGGTCCCGGATGGCTTTCCCGGCGCGTCTTTGCAAACCGCCCAGTAGGTTTTTTCAATGCGGCCCTCGGAGAAAAGTTTGCCAAGTTTGCGCAGCGCTTTTGGATGACGGCCAAGAACAAGGCAGCCCGACGTGTCACGGTCCAGACGATGCGCAAGTGCGGGCGGGCGCGGCAGGCCAAACCTGAGTGCGTCAAAATAGTTTTCCAGATTGTCGGCGCTTTTTTGTGATGAAGGACCCGCATGAACCGCCAATCCGGCGGGTTTATTGATCACCAGCATCAGCCCATCACGATAGAGCAGGCGGTCGAGCAGAAAGTCTGCTGGGTAAGCGGCGGTCATGAATTTGATCGAATAAAATCTCGCAGCGGGAGAAACGCCGCCATCAGTTCTT
The DNA here is from genome assembly GCA_965230025.1 of Hyphococcus sp. Lineage (GTDB taxonomy): Bacteria > Pseudomonadota > Alphaproteobacteria > Caulobacterales > Parvularculaceae > Hyphococcus. The sequence goes on along the minus strand of CBDDKD010000057.1, from coordinate 94,414 downwards.
CATAGACATGGCGTTTGAATGGCACAATCAGTGAGGGTGCGTCTTCCAACTCACCCCAACGCCAGTCATCGAACTCCTGATGGTTATCCGCCTCAAGATCGATTTCACTTTCGTTGCCTTCAAACAGCATCGCCGCCCATTTCTGGCGCTGCCCGCGCCAGTTTTTCTTTTTGTAGCCGTGGGGGAAATCATAGGCGAGCCAGCCCGGCGTTATTGTCAGAAGGCGCGCCGACGATACGCCTGTTTCTTCCTGCAATTCGCGAAAAGCAGCGGCGGCGATGTCTTCTTTTGCGTCAACACCGCCTTGCGGCATCTGCCAGCGATACTGGTCCGGTCCTTCGCCAAGGCCCGTGAAGTCGCCAACACGACGTCCATAAAAAACAAGCCCATCGCGATTGAAAAGCGCGACGCCGACATTCGGGCGATAGTGAGCGGTGAGGGTTTTATGATCCACGATGATGAGACTTTGCTTCGGGGGTATCCCTTAGCGGGTTGCGTCGCGCGCCTGCAAGACCGAGGAGGCTGGCGCCGCCACAAGATTCTTGTCATCGATCGTTTCCGCCCATTTGATGATCTCATCCAGGGTGGCGCTGTACGCATAAGTTTTGCCGAGCGCCGCGCCGTCACGCGCTGCGATCGTTTCCAGTGCGCTAAGTTCACGGCGCACGGCGCGGCGGCCACTGTCGTCAGGAGACGGCGGGATCATCCGGTTGACCGTGGTCCAAGTGACCGGAGCGGCAGCGATCGCGGATCGTGCGGCGCCCGTATCGTCGATATAGGCGACGCCGGCGTCGCCCAGCTTTTTCAAAATCGGGGTCAGCGCTTCCGTGTCGGAGGAAAACTTGGCGCCCATATAGTTTGTCGCGGCGAAATACCCGCCAAAACGGGCGAGGAGCCAATCCAGCCTTTGCAGATTTTCCTGTGGCGTGCGGCTTGATAAAAGCGCCGCAGCGCCGAGCGCTCGGCTGCTTTCTCCATAGCCTTCCATGGGTAGTTCGATCAGAACTTCATGGCCGGCCTTACGGGCTTTGCGGGTCCAGAAATCCAAATCTTTCGCATAAGGGGCAAAGGCCAGCGAGACTTCCGGGGGGAGTTCGTCGATCGCCCGCTCTGTCAGCGCTGTGTTAAGCCCCAGACCGCCAACAATGAGAGCGATCCGCGCTGATCCTTGTTGATTCTCAAATGGTCTGGCGTATGCGGTCATCGCTTTGCGGCCGTCAGGCGCGATGCGCGGTATTTTTCCGAGTGGTGTCGTGCGCAAGAGCGCCGGGTCCGGGTCGGGAATGGCTTTTACAACTGGCGTAAGCGAGGCGGTAATCGGCGCCGCCGCGCCTTGCCGGGCGCCGTTGATTGTAATGACGATATCGCCAGCCGGCTGATCGAGTTCCGTAATGTTCGTTGATGGAAACTCCTCCGGGTAAAGAAGGGTGTCGTTCGTCTCCATACCATCTTCTGCACTGGCGAAGTCCTCTTGCGGGGTATTGTTTTCTCGCAAGTCTGGCGCGCTGAGACGCAGGCCGTCCGGCGGGCTTTCAAGACGCTCTTCCTCGGCGGCGGCTTTAGTCTGCTCACGTGCAAAGAATTCAATGTCGTTTAGCGCCAACGCGACACGGCCAGGGCCGCGTTCGCTAGAGGCGGAGTGGATGAAAACGCCGGCGAGAATCGCAAGCACGCAAAAAGCGCCGAACCATGCAAGGGTTAGCCGGCTCAGCACTGGCGGGCGATATTTTCGGCGGCGTGTAACGCCCATAAGGCCTGTCAACATGCGTCATTGGGGCGTCGCAGCGCCCGGTTTTCTTCGTTGACTGAACCTAGGAAGAATAGGGTTAACCAATTGAAAACGGGGCGGCGCAATTTGCTGCGCGCGCCCCGTTTTACTGGGTATTTAAGGCTGATTATTGCTGGGCGGCGCCCGCATCCGCCAGGGCGCGGCGATAAGCGGTGGTGTCCGCCAGAATTTCCAGCGCCCGATTAAGCTGGCAATCGTCTAAATCGCCATTTTCCTTGCGCCCGCATTTTATCGGCTCCACCGGCGGCAGGCCGTCATTTTCCGCCTCTGCGTCCTCTTCCGATTGCGCAATCACTTCCGCTTCTTCAACGGTATCCTCAACGGCGCCTTCGCCTTCGGCAGAGAGGGCGTTTGGCAAGTCGCTCTCGCCAGGACGTTCAACGACTTCGTCCTGACCCGGATAGATTACCGGCATGCGGATATCCGGCACGATGCCTAGCGCCTGAATCGACCTCCCTGATGGCGTATAATATTTTGCCGTCGTCAGGCGAAGCGCACCCTGAAGTCCGTTTTGCAGCGGGATCACTGTTTGCACGGACCCTTTACCGAAGCTCTTGGTGCCCAGCAGTAAGGCGCGATTGCGGTCCTGCAAGGCTCCGGCGACAATTTCCGATGCGGAGGCGGAGCCGCCGTTAATCAGTACAATGATCGGCTTGCCGTTCAGTTTGTCACCTGGCGTGCCCATTTCGCGCAATGTGTCGCGAGCGCGGCGTCCGCGTGTCGATACGATTTCACCGCCTTCAAGGAAGGCGTCAGAGACCGCAACCGACTGGTCAAGCAAGCCGCCGGGATTGGACCGCAGATCAAGCACGATGCCCTTTGGTCCGCCCGGGATTTCCTTTGCGAGTTCTTTTAGAGCCTTATTCAAACCCTCTTCGGTTTGTTCTGTGAACGCGGCGATCCTGATGTAGCCGAAGTCGCCTTCAGCGCGCGACGAGACGGAAGCAACCCTGACGATGTCGCGTACAAGGCTTAAATCGAAAGGCTCTTCTTCACGGTTACGTACGACCTTGATGTCGACCTGCGTACCCTTCTTGCCTTTAAGTTTCGAGACTGCTTCGTCGATGGACAGACCCAGCACTGGTTCGCCGTCAATCTCAACGATGAGGTCGTCCGTCTGCATGCCGGCGCGCGCTGCGGGCGTGTCGTCAATCGGCGCGATGACTTTAATGAAGCCCTTGTCGGGTCCCTCATTGTCCATTGTGACCTGGATGCCGAGGCCGGCGAAAGTGCCGCGAGTCTGCTCCTGCATTGTCTGGAAATCGTCGGCGGATAAATAACTTGAGTGAGGGTCGAGCGTGTTGAGCATACCATCGATGGCGCCCTCAATCATATCCGCATCATCAGGGTCGGATACGTAATTCTCGTGCACCTGCTCAAACACTTCTCCGAAAAGATCGAGCTGACGGAATGTATCGGCGGAAATAGAAACACGCGCAAAGACCGCATTCGATAAAACGCCAAAGATCAGCGCGCCGCTGATTCCGGCAGCGATCAAAGCGCCTCCTGAATAGCCTTGCGATCTTAGTTTGCGACGCGACGGGGAACGAAGGGAAGTTTTTGTCATCAATTACACCTTGTCACTCTGACTGGAACGCCAGCTCTTGCATACTCTTTCTGGATAGCCACAACGCCGGGTTAACAGGCTCTCCATTTTTTCGGATCTCAAGATCCAGATTTGCGCCCCCGTCAGCCATTCTTGCGATCGGCTCGCCAGCAGCCACCCGCTGGCTTTCCTCCACCAAAATGGCGTCAACGCCAATTAATAGTACATGGAAGCCATCGCCAACGTCCAGAATCAAAAGATTGCCAATTGGGCGCCAATCCCTTGCTACAACAACGCGTCCCTCAAAAGGGGCGGTCACAATTGCCTGATCTCGGGCGGAAAACCGCAAACCTTCGAAATTCCCCCCCTCGGGCCGGTTGGCGCCGAATCTCCCGGTTAGCCTGCCGGCGACCGGTGCGCGTAGTGCGCCACGGGCCTCCGCGAACTTCTTGGCGGGCAAGAAGGGAGCGGCGGGCGTTGGCTTGACCGCCGGCGGGGCGGGGCTGGCAATCACCGGGGCGGCTTCGCGTGGCGGCGGCGGTTTGATCCTGGGCGTTACAGAATGGGCCAGCCTTTCGAGCCGGCCGATCAGATCGCGCAGTGATGTCGCCTCCACGGCGAGGCGCGCTGTCTCTTTTTGGGCCGTTGCGGCGAGGCTGGCGGCGACGTCCCGCTCTTTTTCCTTTTGCGCCATGAGGTCCGCCAGAACCTCGCGACGCGCGGCAAGCTCAACATTTGTGGCCTCATAGGCCGCCCGCTCGCTGGCAAGCGCCTCCCCCAGCGAGGCCAGGCGTTCAATTGCAGCGCGCAGGCGGGCCGCCCTGGCCTCCACAGCAGGCGCTGCGTCGGAGAGAAGCATGGCGGCCCGTGCGGCTTTGTTTGCATCTTCAGGCGAAACGAGAAGCGCCGGTGGTTTTGACATTTCAAGGGACTGCAGCGCCGCGAGGACATCGCTCAGATTTTCGCTTTCGGCGGCCAGAGCTGTTTCAGCCTCATTTTTTTCGATGGCGAGCGATGAGATCGACTCTTCAAGAGCGGTAATTTTACGTTCGGCTTCCTGAAGCGAATTCGCTGTTTCGATAAGGCTATGGCGCAGGGCGGCGACTTCTTTTTCCCGTTCCTGCGCTTCGCGGCGCAGGCGTTTTTCCTCTTCAGCGCGGGTTTTTAACTGGCGCTCGATTTCCTGCAATTCGTCTGCCGTCTGCTGCGCGCTGGCAGGAAAGAGCGGCGCAAACACCAGGGTTGCGATAAGAAGGGCGCTTGGCTTCATGAGCGATGATAGGGGTGGCCGGAAAGAATGGTCATTGCACGATATAGTTGCTCCGCCAGCATCACTCTGACAAGCACATGGGGCCAGGTTAAGGCGCCAAATGACAACTTTAGCGTCGACTGCTCAAGAACAGATGTGTCATGGCCGTCTGCGCCGCCGATCAGGAAGCAGGCGTTGGCGCCGCCATCGTCTCGCCAGCGCCCCAGCATCTCCGCAAGCTTTTCGCTGGGGATATTTCTCCCCCGCTCATCCAGCGTAATAATCGTGGTTCCTGACGAGAGGCCGCCAAGTAACAGCGCGCCTTCCTTCGCTTGGCGCTTCGCGCCGCTGAGTGAGCGGGGAGCTTCAAATGTTTCGATGTCAGGGCCTGAAAAGCCGATATTACGCCCGAGCGCATTAGCGCGCTTCACATATTCGTCGATCAGCGCCGTCTCTGAAGGTCCCGGCTTTGCGCCAATGGCTTTAATTTGAAGGCGCATTCATTTCGCCGCCATAATCCTGAGCCGTCGCCGGTCGCGCTCAGGCGTCGGATTGAACCGGCGAGCGCGCCGCTTCTGACCATGCGCGCTCAAGATTATAAAAGGCGCGTACTTCCGGTCGGAAGAGGTGCACAATGACGTCGCCGGCGTCGATCAGAACCCAGTCGCAGGCCGTTGCGCCTTCAACCTTGGCGCGGCCAAAGCCCGCCTCTTTCAATCGGCGCATAACCTTGTCCGCCATTGCGCCAACATGGCGTTGTGATCGCCCGGACGCGACGATCATTGCGTCAGCAATGTCCGACTTGCCGTGAAGGTCGATGGTGACAACATCTTCGGCCTTGTCATCATCCAACTCGTGTAAAATGATCGAGAGAATTTCAGCGCTCTGCTCTTCAGGCGAAAGCCCTGAAAGCGCGCCCTCTTCAGCGTCAGGCGCATGGCCGTCAGCATTTCGGACGAGCTTCAATGCGGTCTTTCCGGCGGCCGCAGCGCCGTGCTGTGAATTCAGCGTCTTCCTCCATGAACAACGCGGGGGCTGCCCCCACACGTTCAATATAAGCCTGTTCAGGGCGCTCTCCAACCGTGAGCGCCAAAATTAATTGTTGCTTAAAAGGCACGCAGCGAACCAGTTTTTGGGGTCTGTCCAGACTTTTTCCAGTCGCCATGGCGTTGACTGCGCCAGCGCCTCCAGCCGTTCAATTGAGTATTTATACGAATTTTCCGTGTGTAACGTCTCGCCCTCACGGAAAGGGAATGCATTGCCGTTAACTATGATTTCGGTGGGATGAACGGCGCGCAGATGCATTTCAATGCGGGAGTCCGCTTCATTATAACATGCATAATGCTCGAAATCGTCGAGATTGAGTTTCGCATCAAGCTCACGTTTCATGCGGCGTAACAGATTGAGGTTGAAGGCGGCAGTGACGCCTTCCTTGTCATTATACGCCGCTGTCAGCACGCCTTTATCTTTTTCGAGGTCGACGCCCAGGAGAAATTTTGCGTCAGGGCCGAGCGTTGTGCTTGCGCGACTCAAGAAATCGCTGGCGGCGTCAGGACTCATATTGCCGATTGTCGAGCCGGGAAAAAAGCCTAGCCAGTGGTTCTGTTGCGGCAGGATGCCTGTGGGGAGTTCGATGGCGGCGTGAAAATCCGCACATACCGCCGCAATAGGCAAATCATTTGCGCTCGCCAATGCTGACGCGCTTTCAATTAGGTGGTCTTTTGAGATGTCCATCGCGACATAAGCGATAGGGTTGGGCGCCCCGTTGATAAGCCATTCCACCTTATCACTCGACCCGGAACCATATTCAAAAATAGCAGCGTTCTGACCGATTGAAGATGTAATGTCTTTTGCATTTGTCAGGAAAACTTCTTTCTCCGTACGCGTTGGATAGTACTCTTCCAGTTCGGTGATGCGGTCGAACAGTTTCGATCCTCGCTCATCGTAGAAGTATTTCGGCGAGATAGATTTTTGTTCGAGTGACAGTCCATCGATTACATCGGTCCTGAAGTCTCCAAGATCAGGATGCAAGTCGAGAAAATAAGCGAGTGGTCCATAAGGCGCTGTTAAATCAGTCACGTGTCAGGCGTCTCCATTCATTGATTTTGTTTGTTTCTAATGTCAGTTGATGACAGTGGATTGTCGGTATCTGAAAAATAAACCCATGCGGGCGGTTCGCTCTCCAGCAGCTTTTCAGGTTCGGCCTCGTCAATCCGAAATGGCGCCAGCATCTTCGCGGCAGGACTTTCCAGCGCGTTGTCGCCATATCCAGGCCGATTGAAAACCGCGATAGGCGCAAGTTCCGTAATGCGCCGCCAGTCCTTCCACTTGTCAAAGCTGGCGAGGCTGTCGGCCCCCATCAGCCAGACAAATTGTACGCCGGGGTTGAGCATTTTTAAGCGCTCAATTGTATCAACCGTATACTGAAGATTATGGCGTGTCTCAAAATCACTGACAACGATGTCGCAGTGGTCAGAAAATTTCCTCGCTTGACGCAGCCGGTCTTCAAGCGGGGCGTACAGGCCCGGATCTTTCAGCGGGTTGCCGGGCGTCACCAGCCACCAGACAACGTCAAGACCAAGCCGGTCGAGAGCCGCCAGAGATATCTCCCTGTGACCATCATGAGGCGGATTGAAGGAGCCGCCCAAAAGTCCAATATGGCGGCGATATGAAGATGCGAGTGAGGGCAAAATGGGGTCCGGCGGCGTCTATCGGCGTCGCCATGTACATAGGGGCCTGAGCGTGGATTGCAAAACCGGCTTCAAAAAAGGCCTATGGGGCCCAGTCAGGCTCTTTGGTGTCGCTGGGTTTGCGCGCCTCGGCGCGGGATTTGTCGCTGCGATCCGAAAGAGCCCCCAATAGTTGAGGAAGGCCTGTGCCAGTCACGCCGGAAATCGCATGAATCGTCTTGCCGCAAGCGTCGGCGAGGGCTTGTTTTTTTTGTTCGATCTCGTCGGGTGTCAGTGCGTCAATTTTATTGAGCGCGACAAGCTCTTCTTTTTCGGCCAGCCCATGATCATAGGCGGCCAGTTCATTGCGGACCGTGCGATAAGCGCCGGCTACATCTTCCTCGGTCCCATCGATAAGGTGCAGCAGCGCTGCGCAGCGCTCAACATGGCCGAGAAACCGATCGCCGATCCCCGCGCCCTCATGGGCGCCCTCGATGAGGCCGGGAATATCGGCGAGAACAAAACTGTGTCCTTCGCTGACGCGTACGACGCCCAGATTTGGGTGAAGCGTCGTGAACGGATAATCGGCGATTTTGGGTTTTGCGGCTGAGACTGCGGCAAGAAATGTCGACTTCCCTGCATTGGGCAAGCCTATCAAGCCGATGTCTGCGATCAGTTTCAGGCGCAGCCAGATCGTGCGATGCTCCGCGGGCTGGCCGGGGTTGGCCTTTCGGGGCGCCTGGTTGGTTGAAGACTTAAACCGCGCATTGCCAAATCCGCCATTGCCGCCTTTCGCCAGCAGAACGCGCTCGCCAAGTTCATCAAGGTCGGCGATCAGCGTGTCTTCATCCTCTTCGAAAATCTGTGTGCCCACGGGGACCTTGATGACGATATCTTCGCCATTTCGCCCTGTGCGGTTCGAGCCTTCGCCAGGCCGTCCCGGCTTCGCCTTGAAATGCTGCTGGTAGCGATAGTCGATCAGGGTGTTCAGATTATCCACCGCTTCGGCCCAGACATGGCCGCCGTCGCCGCCATCGCCGCCATTGGGACCGCCGAATTCAATGAACTTTTCGCGGCGAAAAGACAGGCAGCCCGCACCGCCGGCGCCGCTTTGAACGTATATTTTTGTGCGATCGAGGAATTTCATGAAGACGACTTATAGGCTGCTGAAAAGTTTCCGCCACTGGCGCAGCTGTGATCCTTTGATGCGTTTGGGTAGACCGGCATCTATGCTATCGGCTGTCATTTTTGAAGGGAGCTTCTATGTCCGGCGGCGTTGATATTCTTTTTGAGCCATTTGAATCGGAAAAACTGCAGCTGCCGAACCGGGTCGTCATGGCGCCGATGACGCGGTCTTTCTCGCCGGGTCATGCGCCAGGCGACGATGTCGCCGGATATTATCGCCGCCGCGCTGAAGGCGGCGTGGGCCTGATCCTCACCGAGGGGGTCTCGCCAAATGCGATTACGGCCACGGGAACGCCGAACGTTCCGAATATCGTGACGGCGAAAGCCAAAGAGGGTTGGCGCAAGGTTGTCAAAGAAGCGCATGAGGCTGGCGGCAAAATCGGCATTCAGCTCTGGCATGAAGGTCCCTACCGAAACCCCGCGAAAACCGAGCATCCGGATATTCCGTCCTGGTCCGCGTCAGGCTTCAAGGTGGCCGGCAAGCCTTTATGGGCGCCAATGAGCGAAGATGAAATTGAGACCGCGATCACGGAGTTTGTCGATGCGGCCGTTGCTGCGAAGGAGATTGGTTTTGATTGCGTCGAGTTCCATGGCGCTCATAGCTATCTGATTGACAGCTTCTTTTGGGATGAAACCAACCTTCGCGATGACCAATGGGGCGGCGACTGGGCGGGGCGCACGCGATTTGCCTGCGAAATTATCCGCCGTTCTCGCGAAAAACTTGGGGATGATTACCCGCTGATCATTCGGGTGTCGCAATGGAAGCAACAGGATTTTAATGCGAAGGCCGCGAGTTCGCCGGAAGAAATGACAAAGTGGCTGACCCCTCTGGTCGACGCCGGCATTGACATATTCCATTGCTCCCAGCGGCGTTTCTGGGAACCGACCTTTGAGGGGTCGGACTTGAATTTCGCCGGCTGGGCGCGTGAGCTCACCGGAAAGCCGTCCATCTCTGTCGGATCGGTCGGGCTGTCTGGTGAATTTACGGCTGCTTATGCAGGCGAAGTCTCCAAACCCGCGAGCCTTGATAATCTGATCGAGCGCATGGCGCGTAATGAGTTCGATCTGATTGCTGTCGGGCGCGCTCTTCTGCAGGACCCTCAGTGGGCGAACAAAATACGAGAAGGTCGCAATGACGAACTCATGGAATTTACAAAAGAAGCGTTGACAACGCTCTCATAGGAAGAACCTCAAATGCTTATTGTCCATCACCTGGAAAACTCGCGCTCGCAACGCGTCTTGTGGATGCTTGAAGAGCTCGGCGCCGATTATGAGATCAAACACTATGAGCGTGACAAGAAAACCAGCCTTGCGCCGGCTGAGTTGAAGAAAGTTCATCCCACAGGCAAGTCGCCGGTCATCGAACATAATGGCCGTATCATCGCAGAGACCGGCGCCATCCTCGAATATCTTGTTGACCAGCATGGCGGCGCATTGGCGCCGGACCCAGCGTCTGCGGATTTTCTGCGATACAAATACTGGATTCACGCGGCAGAGGGCTCCTACGCCACCCCCCTGATCCTGGCGCTGATGATGAACCGCATGGAAAACGCGCCGATGCCGTTCTTTGCAAAACCGATCGCTCGTCGTCTGACAAAGGGCGTTCGGGACGGTTATCTGGATCACACGCTAAAAGCGTTGTTCGACAACCTCCATGACGAGCTTGCAAAATCCGAATGGCTGGCGGGCGATGAGATTACCGCTGCCGATATTGCGATGAGCTTTCCGATGGAAGGGTTTTCGGTTCGCGGCGATGTCAGCCGCTATCCGCGCATCCGGTCGTTCCTTGATCGCGTTCATGCGAGATCCGCCTATCAGCGGGCGGTTGAGCGCGGAGGGCCTTACGCTTTGATGAAATAGCGGGCAGGCTCGAACACGGCCTCACAAAGCTGTGTGGGGTCGCCACGGACCCGCCACGATCCGGGCTTCCTTTCGTCATGGGGCGGCATTACCTATGAGCTCGTGTTGCGGGCGACGCTCGCGCCTATCAATGGATGTAAGCGATGACCCTGGCGATGCTCTCTGCAATTTCCCTGATCTGCGTCGATATGACGATAGCCGCCGCGCCGGCGTCGCCGGCGATTACGTCTGACCCGGTCCAGATTGTTTTGGCCCAGGCGGATATTGAGGAGTCTGCCGAGACGCTGCAGCCCGCGCCGAAAACGGTGGAAACTGTTGCAGATGACGCCGTTTCGGATGAGGAAGCATTTCCTGAAACACTGGCTTTTGATGGTGAAAGCGACGAAGTCGTGGTCGAGCGACTGGTCGGCTATCTTGAAGACCTTGATACGCTGGCGGGGGACTTCACGCAGATTGCGCCATCGGGCGCCATCTCATCCGGGCGCTTTTACCTGCGTCGGCCAGGTCTCCTTCGGTTTGAGTATGACCCGCCGACGCCGCTTCTGATCGTTGCGAATGGCGGGCTGGTCTATGTCCGCGATGAAGCGCTGGAGACAACGGACTCATATCCCGTTGGTAAGACCCCTTTAAAGTTTTTGTTGCGCAAACGAATTGATCGCGACGACGCCAATGTCGTCGCTGTGGATCGCGGCGTGGACACGGTGGCGGTCACCCTCGCCTCGAATGAGGAAGAAACCGAGGGCGAGCTGACGATTATCGCCAGGGCGCCGGAAATGACCCTGACGCGATGGATCGTTCGCGACCTTCAAAATGGTATTACCGTGGTCACGCTCGACAATGTGGAGGAGGGCGTACGCCTCGCCAACAGGCTGTTCCAAACTCCTGACGCCGGTGGCCAGTTCCTTAAAAATTAGCAACGCTACAAATATCGCAGCTTTGTCGCAGGGTCACAGGCAAGCTTTTTTTCGCCTCCCTATTGAAAATCTCCTCTGTGATGCGTTAATGTAACAGTACGCGAAGGGCACTATGTTCAGGCCAGCGTTGCCCCCCCGCTTGCAGGCCTGACCGTCAGTCGCGTCGCCGGAATATCCCCTCCCGGCGTAGGCGCAACAGCGCAGCTTGGCGTCCGATCTTGAGAAAGGTCGGACGCCTTTTTCTTTTTGTGCGACGCGGTAGTGTCCGTTAGAAGCGCCGGAAAAGAGGTTTTCGAGATGGACGAGCAGGAACTGGAAGATCTCGAGCGGGAGCTGCCCGGACTGAAAGCGTTGTCGCGATTCGCCCGGTCGCTGGATCGCCTGCCCTGGTTTGCAAATCTTGGCGAGCCATTGACCCCTGGCGCCAAGGCCGCGGCGGAAAAATATCTGGATGGCCTCGGGTTTCCGGAGGCCGACATCGCCATTCTGGTGGACTGGGAAGATGCAGCGGCGGCGGCGGAGAGTCTCGACTGGCACAGTCCGGCCTGGGAGGCTGAAGAATTGCAGCGGTCAGACCTGACAGCGCGCGCGCTTGAAACAATGTCAGAAGATGCGTTGCGGATTGGCCTGACGCTGATTGCCGAAAAAGTGTCTGAACCGGCAAAGGAAGCGATGGAGCAGGCGTCCTTTATCTGGGATGTTGAAGATGAGGCGTCAAAGACATTAGCTGTCGGCGCGGCGGTGCAGGCCGCTCATGGCGCGGCGCTCGCTTTGATTGCCGCTGGTGATCCTGACTTTGATGCCGACACTCATGCGTTCGCCGCGAAGCTGCAGCTTTTTGAGTTCGGGCGCTGGCCGGTGGGCGTCACGGGGTCGTCTTTTAACCTGTTCTGAAAGACATCGCAGCGGCGGCCAACAGATAGAGTGCAATCAGGGTAAGAACGAGCCGGAACCCTTTCTGGAATGTTTTTTCCGGCATGCGCCGCAGATAATGCGTACCCAGAGCAGTGCCGGCAAAGCCGGATAAGATTATTGCGCTCGTCAGTAACGCCCAGGCTTGGTAGGCAAATCCTAAAAGTCCGAAAATAATAATCTTCATTCCATGTTGCGCCACCATGCACGCCGCGTGGGTGGCGACAATATTCAAACGGCCCAGTTTTGTTGCGGACAGCATGGTCGCTGCGATGGGGCCTGTCGCCCCGAAAAACATGGTGAGAAAAGATCCGACGGCGCCGGTTGTGAAATAGGTTTTCACACCCGGCGAGAACGCCTGTGGCCGGGGTCCCCACACCGTATAGAGGATAAAAACGCCGACGCCGCCGCGCAGCAGCCAGACCGGCATGTCTACGGCCAGCCTGCCGCCGAGCAAGGCGCCGATAAGCCCGCCGGCCGAGAACCACAGGACGATCTTCCAGACAACATCATTGCGCTGGAGGTAAAAGCGCCCGGCGTTTGACCCAAGCTGGGCGACGCCGTGGATGGGGATAACCGCCGCCGCCGGCAAAACGGCGCTCATGATCGCGAGCAGCGCAAGACCGCCTCCAAGCCCAAAGGCGGCGGTCAGGGCGGCGGTTAAAAAGGCGGCTGCAACCGCAATGGCTGCGGCCCAAAGGGGCAGATCGCCCGGTGTGAAATCGAGGAAACTCTCCATTCATGGGTGGTCATATGGCGTTCCGATCCTCATCGCAACAAGTCGCCTTGACGTCGGGTTCTTCGCAACCTAGGCCTTGGCTGTCCAAGCCTTCCCCATTTTCCGAGCAGCACATGAAAATCACTACATGGAATATCAATTCTGTCCGCCTACGTATCGATCAGGTCACAAAGTTTCTGTTACAGGAAAAGCCGGATGTTTTATGTCTTCAGGAAATAAAGTGCCTTGAAGACAGCTTCCCGACAAAGGCTTTCCAACAGGCCGGGTACGAACATTTGGCGGTCTCCGGTCAGGCGGGGTATCACGGCGTCGCAATCGCATCGCGTTTGCCGCTGAATAAAATTGAAAAGCGGGAATTTTGCGGCAAAGGCGATAGCCGACATGTTGCGGCGACCGTTGAAGGCGTCCGCATACATAGTTTTTACATTCCTTCAGGAGGCGATGAGCCGGATCCGAAAAAGAATGATAAATTCGCCCATAAGCTTGATTTCATTGATGAATTGACGTCGTGGTTTAGCGATCTGGGACCTCGGTCAAAGTCAGTCATCGTCGGCGATTTCAATGTGGCGCCACGCGAGCATGATGTATGGTCGCATAAGCAACTTTTGAAAGTCGTCTCGCATACGCCAATCGAAGTGGAGAAACTGACGGCGATGCAGGCGGCCCATAAATGGGTCGATGTGGCGCGTGAGCTCGTGCCTGAACCAGAAAAACTTTATACGTGGTGGTCATATCGCGCACGCGACTGGCGCGCTTCTAATCGCGGGCGGCGTCTCGATCATATCTGGGTAAGTCCTGCGCTGAAGAAAGCCGCGCTTGCGGGCGGTCGTGACGCGTATCGAATTCACGACGACGTTCGCGGTTGGGAACGACCGTCGGACCATGCGCCTGTTTCGTTAAAGCTTGAGATTTGACGCAGCGGCGGTCAGATCCATGACCGCAGAACACTTAGCAATGTATCTACGTCCCTTTCATCATTATAAAGATGAACTGAAATGCGCACGGCCCCTTGTCGGCTATCGTGCGTGACGCCGGCTTCTTTTAGCGCTGCGGCGGCGGCGTCATAATCTCGAACTTTAATCAAGGCCGCGGAGCCGCGCGCACCTTCGCGCGTTGAGGACAGAAACGCTTCAGCCGGCAGACCAGCGAAAAGTCGATCCAATAGCGCCTGATTATGTTCATAAACCGCATCAACACCATGGCGGTTCAGAATTTCATGACCGGCGCAGGCGCCGGCGAGCGGTCCAATCGATGGAGTCCCGCCCGTATATCGGGTGGCGCCGTCGGCATATTCGAAATTGTGGATATCGAACTCAAAGGGTTCCGCATGAGAAAACCATCCGACATCCATTGGCGCGGAGCGCGCCGCGGCATCGGGTGACGCCCACAGAAAAGCTGCGCCCGTGCCGCCGCACAAATATTTTAATGACGTGCCGACGGCAAAGTCTGCATCCCAGTCGTTGAGCTGGACCGGAACTGTTCCGGCGGCCTGCGCAATATCCAATATTGAAAATACGCCGCGTTCGCGCGCGCGCCGGGCAATTTCGGCGCATGGGGCCAACACACTGGTATTGGAATAAACCTGTGTTGCGATGACCAGTTGCACATCGTCCTGAAAGGCGAGCGCCCAGGCGTCGGGATCCGCGAGCTGCGTGCCTCCGGGGAGAAATACAAGTTCGTAGCCGAGTCTGCGCGCCTGAGTGAGCGCGAAACCAACGGTCGGAAAATCATCTTCTGTCAGAACAATTTTCGTTCGCCGCGCCCGCTCCGGAAGCGAGAAAAGGATTTTCGAAATGCCGCTGGAGACATTCGGTTGTGCGCAAATATCTTTTGCATGCGCGCCGATCAGTGGCGCAAGGCCAGCGCGAAACCGGTCAAGCGCTTCAAACCATGGTCCCCAGACACTGACGCCATCTGTTCGCCATGGCCCTGTAAAACCATGCTCCAGTGCGGAATCATAAGATTTCGGCTGGGCGCCGACCGAATGAGACAGCAAATAATGCTTTCCCGGAATATGAAATTTGTCGCTGTCCATTTTTACCCCGATAATTTACGCAACTCATCGCGTGTAGCAGACCCGGGCACCACGACAACTGGAATCGGACGGGCGCCGAGATAGGCGGGATTGTGCGCCAATGCGGAGACAAGCGGCCCGGGTCCGCTGCTTTCCGTCGAGGCGCCGAGAAACAAAATGGCGATGAGAGGGTCTTCCTCAATGAGCTTTTTGATCTCATCGACCATGCGCCCCTCGCGAATGATCTCCTCTGGCGCTTCACCGGACTGCGCTTTCACTTCCGCGGCGAATTCATGAAGAACGGACTCTGCGTTTTCCTGCGCTTCGGCGCGCATGGTTTGTGCAACCGTCGCCCAGTGTCCGAATTCAGGCGGCTCAATAACATGCAGCAGCGTAACGCGTGCGCCGGACCGTTTGGCGCGCCGGCCGGAGAAAAACGCCGCCAGCCTCGCTTCGGGATGTTCCGAGGCGATGACGAGAAATTTAATTCTATCATCGACTGTCGATTCTGACGGGTCAGCAGTGCTCATGCGCCGCACCATGCCCTGAAATGGCGGCTTGCGTCCACTTGACCGGCCCGGGCGTCACCCGCTACCGCCATGCACTAGAGAAGCAGGCAAATTATGCGTGGATATTTCGGGATTGGCTCGGAACGTATTTCGAAAGCGATGAATCTTGGCGCGGTCCTGCGTACTGGGCATGCTTTCGGGGCGAGTTTCGCCTTTACGGTCAATGCGCATCATCGCGCCCGCGAAACCAATTTGTCGGACACGGCCAAAAGCACCTCTCATTTGCCGCTTTATGAATGGGACCATCTCGAAGATATGCGCCTGCCAAAAGGGTGCGTTCTGGTTGGCGTCGAGCTTGATGAGCGGGCGGTGGATTTGCCGAGTTTTCGCCATCCGCTGAACGCCGCCTATCTGCTCGGACCGGAAAAGGGTGATCTGTCCGATGAAGCGAAGGCGCTGTGCAGCCACCTGGTCAAGATCCCGACGAAGTTCTGCGTCAACCTTTCGGTCGCAGCGGCCCTCGTGATGTATGACAGGGTGACCAGCATGGGCGGTTACGGCCCGGCCAGTGGGATCGTTTTCCGAAGGACCGGGGCTGGAGCCTGATCGGGAGTGGCGGGCGCCGCGCAAGCGATAGGTTCCTCAACACACAAAAACGCCGCCTGAATGGGGCGGCGTTCCTGCTTTGCGCATAGTCGTGTGCGAAAAATTTAGCGGCGCTTTGTTCTGCGCTTCGCTTTGCGCTTTGCCGGCGCTTTTTTCTTTGCAGTTTTGCGCTTGGTTGTTTTTCTGGCCGTTTTCTTGGCGGCTTTGCGCTTGGTCGCGCGTTTTTTTCGGGGCGCTGGCGCCCTCTTCCATCTTGTCGAGCGCTTCTGCGTAGGCTTTCAACGCTTTCATGAACGCTGCTTGCTGCGTTTTCGGCAACACTTTCAAAACCGCACTGTCAGACTTGGTGACTTTCGAGCTTGCGCCGCTCAGCATTCTTTTGCCGGCCGCGGTGATGGAAACGGCGTTCGCGCGGGCGTCTTCTTTTGTGCGTTTGCGGGAAAGAAGACCCTTCTTCATCATGCGCGCAATCATGTCGGCGAGCGTAGAGCGGTCGATGCCTGTGTGACGGACAAGATCGGTCTGGCTCAAGCCTTCATTTTGAGCAACGACATGCAGAACTTCGAACTGACGCGGTGTTGGGCCAGAGCTGCCGACTTCTTTTGAATAAAGGTCGTGCGCATATTGCTGGGCGCGGCGCAGAAGGTGACCTGGTGAGCTCTTAAGCGAATAAGCCATTCATATTCTCCGTATTTGGCCTGATTGAAACCTGTTGATGAGAATGCCGCGATCTGAATATCCGATAACGGTTTTTTCCAAAGGACAGTTAACTTGATTCCAGATAGAGGGCAAAACTATGCCTGACGCGGACGGTTTAAACGAAATGGCTACATAGTGCATTACTTACTGTTCGTCATCGACAATTTTGCCACACCGGATCACAAAGGCGCTATATAATGCCTTGGACGGACGTTTTGCAGATTACGATTGTTAAAATAAATTATTCGGACGGCGGATGATGATCAAAAGATACCAGTTGGAACCTCGGTTTGAGCAAAATATGCCGGATGGGGACGACCGCGAACGGTCGGTATGCGCAACATGCGGTTTTGTAGACTATCAAAATCCAAAAATTGTCGTCGGGTCTGTCGCGGCATGGGAGGGCAAATTGCTTCTGTGCCGCCGTGCGATCGAGCCGCGTAAGGGCTACTGGACACTGCCGGCGGGGTATCTTGAACTGGGGGAAACCGCAGAAGAAGGCGCGTTGCGAGAGGCGTGGGAGGAAGCGCGAGCTCGTTTGCGCCTCGACAGGCTGCTTGCGGTGTACAGTGTCCCGCGCATTTCACAGGTGCAACTGATGTACCGGGCCAATCTGGAAACGCCGGAGATTTCCCCAGGCCCTGAAAGTCAGGATGTGATGCTGGCGAGTTGGGATGACATCCCCTGGGCGGACATTGCTTTCCCGACAGTCGGTTGGGCGTTGCGTCATTATCGCGACACGCTGGGGAAAACTAATTTCCCGCCTTTCTCAAATCCGCTCGACGGCCTTTAGGCGCCGTCGGCGGGTTTATCGTCGATCATATGCTTGGCGATAAACGGCGTCTGCAGGCCGGTGAAAACAAGGCTGACAACCGTAAACCCGAAGACTTTCAGTTTGACCCAGTTTGCCTCTCCCGCGCATTTGGCCAATTCAGCGCCGCCGCATTCGCCAAGCAGCCAGCTCCATGCGCCCGCCGCCTCAGAAATTGCGGCGCTTTCGATAGGACAATCGCGAGTCAGCCATCGCCAGGCGATTTCATTGGCGACAGCAAGGGCGGCGAAAAATACTGAATATCGGATCGTCAGGGTGCGCCAGGCGGGCTCGGGCAAATGCAGCGCGCCATCGAAAACTGTTTTCATAAAATTGCGGCCGGTCGCCAGCCCGGCGTAAAGCAGCCCGGCGAAAAGGAAATAGACAATCGTCGGCTTCATATAAAAGAATGTCTTGTTTTGCAGGACGAGCGTGAGCGTGCCGAGAATGCCGATGATAATGCCGCTGACGAGCAGCATCGGCGCAACGCGCTTTTCTTTCCAAACGCTAAAGGCGAATGCGAGGGCGAAAGAGGGCATGAACCCGGCGACCGCGAGATACATTTCGGCGCCTTCCTGCAGGCACCACTCGTGCCCAGTGACAGCCCCGGCCAGAGAAACAAGGCGAGCGCCGAAAAAATAGGCGACCATGAAAACGATCAGCGGTCCCATATCAACCGCGAGCTTGGCGCCGCCGGAAAGGCGGGGCGTGCTCGGCGTTGTGTCGGTCATTAAACGCTCCTGAATTGGCGGGCTGGATTAAACGGCGTGTTGGCCAGCGCCTGCAAGAGCGCGTGCAAAGCTTTCTGCCCGGAAAGGCTGAAGGTCTTCAACGCTTTCGCCAACGCCGATGAAATGAATAGGCAGGGCGAATTTATCGCCAAGCGCGACGAGAACGCCGCCCCGGGCCGTGCCGTCAAGTTTGGTCATGACGAGACCGGTGACGCCAGCGATATCGGAAAATACTTGCGCCTGGCTGATGGCGTTCTGTCCGACCGTGGCGTCGAGCACCAGAATGACATCATGGGGCGCTGTGTCGTCCAGCTTTTTCAGGACGCGCACAATTTTCGCCAGCTCATCCATCAGCGCGGTTTTGTTCTGCAATCGCCCGGCGGTATCGATGATCAGCACGTCGGTTCCCGCCGCCTGCGCTTCTTTCACGGCGTCAAACGCTAGACCGGCCGCGTCCGCCCCAACTTCGCGGGCGACAACGGGTGCGCCGGTGCGCTCGCCCCAGACGGTCAATTGTTCGATCGCGGCGGCGCGAAACGTATCGCCCGCCGCAAGCATGACGGACTTTCCTTCGTCTTTGAATTTCTGGGCGAGCTTGCCGATAGTCGTCGTTTTACCGGCGCCGTTGACGCCGATCATCAAAATCACATGAGGCTTTTGTCCGCCGTCAATCACCAGCGGTTTTTCAAGCGGCGCGAGCGTGGACGAGACTTCGCTCGCCAACGCATCGCGCACCTCGTCGTCGGAAACTTCCTTGTCGAATTTGTCTTTCGCGAGCGCGGTGGTGACCCGGGTTGCGGCCGCAACGCCGAGATCCGCCGTGATTAAGAGGTCCTGCAGCTCCTCAATGGTGTCGTCATCGAGCTTGCGCTTGGTGAAGATAGCAGCAACGCCGGTCGTCAGCTTCTCCGACGATTTCGACAGGCCGGAGGTTAATCGCGAGAGCCAGCCCTGCTTCTTTTTTGGTTCTTCTGTTGGCTGAGAAGCGGGCTCGAGCGACACGGGGGCAGTCGGCTCGGTTACGTCCAATGGCGGCTGACCCAGTGCCGTCTGTGGTTCTGGCGCAGCCTCTGCTTCGGACGCGTGTTGATCTTTCGGCGTCTCACCCTGTTTTTCTTTCTTGCCGAAGATGCCGGAAAAAAAACCTTTTGACACCGATGTCACCTCTTCAAAATTTCTGTACGTCTGCGGAACGACATGGATGGCGGCGCTTGACCGTCCGGGTTGATATCATTGTAAAACTTCGCCGACCATCATGTCGTCATGACGCGCTGTTAAAAGCATTCTTGCGATGTTTCCAATGCCACCGACAGGCGCTGCGAGCTTCACGGAAACAAAATTACTGAGACGCGCCCGTCCGCCGCTTTCAATGACGGCGTCTTCTTCCCGCCCGATCAGGCCATTGAGAAAGGCGTGCAAGCTTTGCGTCCCCTTGGCGCGCAGTCGCGCTGCCCGCTCCTTGATGACAGGGCGGGGAAGTTGCGGCATGCGCGCCGCCGGCGTTCCATCACGGGGCGAGAATGGAAAAACATGCAGGAATTGCAGCCCCGCCTCATCAACCAGATCGACGCTGCGCCGGAACATATCTTCGGTTTCTGTCGGGAAGCCAGTGATGATGTCCGCGCCAAAGGCGAAGTCGGGACGATGCTGTCGAATCTGCGCGCACAATTCGATCGCCTGTTCCCGCGTGTGCCGGCGCTTCATTCGTTTCAAGATAAGGTTATCGCCAGCCTGTAGCGACAAATGCAGATAAGCCGCCAGTCTTTCATCGCCCGTAATGCGCTCAAACAGCTCCGCGTCGATCTCGGCACCGTCTACGGAAGATAAACGTAATCTGTATAGATCAGGCGTCTGGTCGAGAATGGCTGATACAAGCGCGCCGAGCTGTGGTGCGCCCTCAAGGTCGGCGCCATAAGACGTCATGTCCACACCCGTCAGAACAATCTCTTTATGGCCTGCCTCCACCAGTCGGTGCGCCTGTTCTATGGCGACGCCAATTGGGACTGACCGTGAATTGCCGCGACCAAAGGGAATGATGCAGAACGTACAGCGATGATCGCAGCCATTTTGTATCTGCAGGAATGCGCGTGCGCGGTCGCCATAGCCGTCGATCATATGACCGGCTGTCTCGCGAACCGACATGATATCGTTGACGTGAAAGGCCGGGGCCGGGTCGTCGGCAAGAGCTTGCCACTGGTCTGGTTGAAGTTTTTCCTGATTGCCAATGACCGCATCCACCTCGTCCATACCCGCGAAGGCGTGGGGATCGGTTTGCGCCGCGCAGCCGGTCACAACGAGGCGAGCCTTGGGCTGATCACGGCGCACACGGCGGATGGTTTGTCGGGCTGTGCGCACAGCTTCATTGGTGACGGCGCAGGTGTTGATAACGACAGTATCGTCGCCAAGCCCGGCGTCGCCTGCAAGGCGCCGCATGGCTTCGCTTTCCACCGCATTAAGACGGCATCCGAGCGTGATAATGTCAGGACGTGCAGTCATTTGCGCCTATTTGGGCCATGCGCTGCGGAAGGACAAGCCGCCAAGGGGGTGTTGAATGAATATTCAGCGTGCGATGTGGTGAAAATCGCAACTAGATCGAATAGCCCCTAGTTTTCCATGGTGAGGAGAATGGAAAAGCCGACCACCATAAATAAGGCAAATGGAGAAAACGCAGCCATGATGGCGGGCATGGCGCCCAGCTTGCCGAGCGCCAGCGCGAGGTTTTCTGCGACGAAATAGGTGAATCCAAGAGCTGAACCCGTAACGGTTCGCGCCAGCAGGACACCCTGACGGTGAACGCCGAATCCGGCGATGGCGCCGAGAAGCGGCATCACCAGCGTCGCCAGGGGTTTGGAAATTCGGCTCAATAGCGATGTCATAGCCGCACGGGTGTCGGCGCGATCTTCGTTCAGTTGTCCGATTTTCGTTACCAGGTCCCCAAGGCTGGTCTGGTCAGGCTTCAAGGTCAGCGCGAAAAGAAACTCCGGATCGAGGCTGTTTGTCCATATGGCGTCTTCGCTCCGGCCAACCTCAAGCGTCGCGGCGTTCAATGTTTTGACGCCGAAAAGGCGCCAGACACCGCTCTCATATCGCGCCGCCCGGGCCTCGATGACGTTTTCCATCAGGCCGTCTGCATCTTCTCCCCTGATAGTGACTTCGGTGAGCAGCACTGCTTCGCCAAATCGCGCCGCGCTCTCAGCGCTGATGATTTCGCCATCGAACTGAATCCAGATATTGGTGCGGGTGCCCGTATCTTCAGGCAGATCCAGCGCATAGTCATTCGCCTCCCAATAATCGAGAGCCTCGGATGTTTTGACAGTGACAGTTTCATGAAAAATAAAATGTCCGATGGCGACGGCTGCGCAAACGAAGCCGAATGGGAATAACACCCTGTACACGGACATTCCGGCGGCGCGCATGATGGTGATTTCGCTGGTGTGGCTGAGTCCCGCCAGGGTCAAAACAATCGCCAGGAGCGCTGCGAAAGGCGTAAATTGACTGGCGATCTGCGGTGCGCGCAAAGATATGTAACGCCAGAGCGCCGCTGCGCCAGCACCATCAACTTCCAGAATATCGCTCGATTTATTCAAGAGATCGAGCATCTGTAAAATGATCACGAAGAACAAAAGCAGCGCAAAAAACCGCACAAGGAACATGCGCCCAACGTAAAGGGTGAAAATTCCCTGTGGCGTACTCATGGTGCGCCGCCAGGTTGCGGCGAGGCTGGTTTATTTGCGGCGGCAAGCCGAACGGTTTCCTGCTTGCGTCTGGCCATCACCTTTGCAGTGCGCGCCTTGTCAATTGACCCCTGATAAAGAACAACCGAAACAACGGCGAAAGCCGCGATTACGCCCCACATGGAAATATAGGGAGATAGCTGTCCTTCACTGGCGACGACCTTGCCCCATTCTTCCAGCACTTCGTGATAAACAATGAGAATGGCGACACCGATGACCGGTTGCAGGGACGAGGCTCGGCGCCGGCCTGTGACCCCCATTGCGATGGCGAGGATCGGCATGACCAAAAAGGTCAGCGGATGAATGACGCGCCAATGCAGGCCTGCATTATATTCATAGTAAAGCGGCGATGAGCCGGGGGTTTCACGTTGCAGGAATGAGATAATTTCGTTGAATGTCGCTTCGCGCTCATCCCCGCCTCGCTCGCGAAAGACGCCGATGGCGGGCAAGTCGACCTCAAGGTCGAATGTATCGAAATTCAGCGCCTGAATACGGTCGCCGAGCGGGTCAACAATAACCTGCCGACCTTGCTCCAGTTTCATCAGAAGCGAACTGATTTCCGGTGTCGTTGAGATGGCGCCGCTTTTTGCGGTGATTGTCGTAGTGCCGCCGGCTAAGTTACGGCGTTCAAGAAAGATGTCCTGCGCAGTTCTGGTTTCAGTATTGATCGATCCAAGCCGGATCGTTACGCGATCTGAAATATCAACAAACTCACCAGCCGGAATTTTGATTCCGAGCGCGCCGCTTGTCACGTCAAAACGGATCTGTTGATATTTATAACGTGCTAATGGCTCCACATACGAGACCAGTAGAAAATCAATCGCCATCAGAAATACGACAAGCACATAGACCGGACGCATCAAACGCCCGAAAGAGGCGCCGCTGGAGCTCAGTGCATCAAGCTCGCTCGACATGGACAAGTTTCGAAACGCGAGCATAATGCCAAGAAATGTTCCGAGCGGCAGGGCGAGTCCCAGATAATGCGGGACCAAATTGGCGAGCATGCGCCAGACCACGTCAACCGGGCCCTGCTCGGCCAGAACAAAATCAAACAGGCGCAGCATTTGTTCGATCATCAGGAGCATTGCAGCGACGCCAAGCGCCAGCAAAAGCGGGGTCGCAACGGCGCGCAGAATGTAACGATCGAGAAGGTTCATGGATGACGAGGCTTAGCGGATTATCCGTTCTGGCAATTCGGGCAAATTCATAGCATCGGTTGGCTGTCTGTAGCCACTTATCTTAACATTCGGAAGGCGCACGACGATATTGGTCATCTAGATCGCCGGTTTGTGTGACGTGCGCGCGAGGTGGGCGGTGGCGCCGAACATGAAGACGTTGAAAAGCTGAGACAGCCCGGCCTCGGCGACAAGCATGCCGGCGACCGCCGCTTCGGGCGCGCCGACAATGGGTGAGAGCGTCAGCGCCGCGGTCAGATAGACAATGTCCTGGTTAGGCAGAAACGGGATGCGGCTAAGAACAAGCTGCAGCGCGATGAACGTAATCCATGCCATCAAAGGCGCACCGGGCAGTGCTGAGGCGTACATGGCTGCATGCAGCAAAATTAGCAGGGCCTGGCGCGATCCATGAACGCTGAGCAGTTTTGGCAGAACGCCCGGTGGAAGGGCAATGAGTTTCTGACGGAAGATCGCGACAACCGTTGCGAGCACCAGCGCCGAGAGAAACGCAAGCGTAAACAACCAGCGCGCCCCGGGAAAAGCCTCAATACTCGCCTGGAGGCCGCCGGTGGCCGCGAGCACAAGCACCAGAATAACCGTCGCGGCGTTTGACGAAAACGCTGACAGAATGTTGTTGTCCTTCACGCCGACAAGGATGGTCTTGTCTGACAGATTCAACCGGCGACGCGCCCAGAGGGTTAAAACCGCTTCGCCGGAATATCCCATAACGGCGAAGTTGTAGACGCGCTTTCGGATGAATACGAAAAAGTGCCGCCACCAACGGTTTTGACCAAACGATTTCGTAGATGGCGAGCTCGGAGACCGGCAGCGCCAGGAACCGCAGTACAAAGAAGATATAGAACCACGGTGTTACCGGAAGCACTTGCAAAACATCAACCCAGCCAACCTGGCTGAGTCGGTAGAGCAGATAAAATACAATCCCGACAAACAGCGCTATTCGGGATAATTTCAGCGCCCTTTGAACGTCCCGGCGCTGGCGCAGCAGCGCCCACTGATCACGAGCCCGAAGACTCGTTTGGCGCAAGCGAGAGATGGTTGGACTATGCGCTTGCACGCGCGCCTGCTTGGTGAAAGCTGTCAATTGCTTCGCGATAATCGTCGACCAGCCGGCTCAAAATCGTCCGCCAGGAATAATCGAGGCTGCGCGCGCGCGCTGTTTCACTAAGGCGTCGGCGCAAGCCGTCGTCATCGGCGAGCCGTTCCAGCGCTTCGGCGAAGCTCTGGCTGTTTGGCGCCGCTAAGAGGCCAGTGACCTCGTGCTCGACCAGTGATGCGCTGCCAGCTGCATTTGCACAGAGCGCGGGCGCGCCTGAAGCCATTGCTTCCAGGGTGACGTTCCCGAAAGTCTCGGTAATGCTTGGATTGAAAAAAACATCCGCGCTTGCATAGGCGCGTGAAAGGTCTTCGCCCTGCAGGTGACCGGTGAAATGTCCCGTCGGCAGTTTTTCTTCAAAGCGTGCGCGCTCTGGTCCTTCACCAACCACCAGCGCTTTGACCTTGTTGGTTCGTGCAAGGGTTTCAACGAAGATATCAATCCCTTTTTCCAGAACGACACGGCCCACAAAGGCGATCACGACGTCATCATCGTTGAACCCGATGGATCTGCGCCAGGCAAGGTCGCGTTTGTCTGGGTTGAACAGAATACTGTCGACACCGCGCGTCCAAAGGCGAATGTCGCGACCGATGCCTTCATCGCGCAATTCCTGCGCCATTGTTTCTGACGGTGCATAGACATGTTCGCACCGGCGATAAAAATAGCGCATGTAGTTGGTCAGATATTTTTCAAGCCACTTGGCGCCATAATAACGCGGGTATGTATCGAAGCGTGTATGAAATGAAGCGACCGCAGGGAGATTGTTTTTCCGTGCGTATTGCAAGGCGGCATGACCGAGCGGGTCGGGCGCTGCTATGTGAATGAGATCAGGCTTGAAGTCGCTAAGTCGGCGTTTGATCTCACCGGACATGCCAAGCGACAGCCGATATTCACTCCGGCCCGGAATTGAAAAAGAAGGCGCGGAAATCAGCGTGCCGCTATGTTCAAAAGCAGGCTCTTTTACGGTTGGCGCAAAAACCAGAACCTCGTGGCCTTCTTCTTCGAGAAAAGCGACCAGCGTGTTAAGGGCGCGCACCGGTCCGTCCATCACATAATTGTAATTGCCGGAGAACAGGGCGACGCGCAGTTTCGCCGGTGAAGCGTCGTTTGTGGCGGATGCTGTGTCTGCGCTTGTCATGGCCTGCCGGAATTGCCGGCCAGAGGTGTGCGCCGGTGAGGATGATATCCGCTCTTAAGGGGCGGGATTTTAGCCCGTTCGCCTAGTCTTTTTCCAGACGCCCTTCAACCCAGTCCCAAAACAAAGCAGAAATATCGGCCCCGCCAAAGCGGCGAACTTCCTGAACGCCTGTGGGGGAGGTCACATTAATTTCCGTCAGATAGTCGCCGATCACATCGATTCCGGCGAAAATCAGCCCACGTTCCGAAAGGAGAGGCCCAATCCGGTCGCAAATCTCCTGGTCGCGCTCACTCATTTCGACAGCTTCCGCGCGCCCGCCCACATGCATGTTGGAACGGGTCTCGCCTTTTGCCGGGACACGGTTAATGGCGCCGACCGCTTCGCCGTCGAGCAGGATAATGCGCTTGTCGCCTTTGGTGACCGCCGGGACGAATTTTTGCGCTACCAGGGGTTCGGGATAGGTGAGTGCGAACATCTCTAGCAAGGCGTTGAAATTGCCGTCATCGGGCTTCATACGAAAGACGCCGACCCCGCCATTACCGTAAAGCGGTTTCACAATGATGTCTTCATGGGTTTTACGGAAAGCGCGTATCGCCTCAGCGTCACTGGTGATAAGCGTCGGCGGCGTCAGATCTTCAAATTCGGTGACATAAAGCTTCTCCGGCGCATCGCGAATGGAGCGCGGATCGTTCAGTACAAGGACGCCCGGTTGCAGGCGCTCGAGAATTTGCGCAGCTGTAATATACGCCATGTCGAAAGGCGGGTCCTGACGAATGAGCACGACGTCAACCTCACGCAAGTTGATCGGTTGTGGCGCAGATAGCTTTACATGCTCACCCTGCTTTCTTTGAATTGCTTCAATCTTTTGAGCCCGCGCATAAATGCGACCGGTATCCAATTGCAGTGAAGGCGCCGCGTAAACCCAAACCTCATGACCTCGGCTATGCGCTTCCAGCGCCATGTCGAACGTGGTGTCGGCATCGACGTCAACGGCGCCGATCGGGTCCATCTGGATAGCGATTTTAAGCATGGCTGTTTTAGTTCTCTTGAGGAGTTTGGCTGTCAGCGCTTGGCATACGGACAGTAACGTAGTGAACGACTTTTTCAACGCCGTTGATGGTGCTGGCCAGCTGCAGCGCTTCGTCGAGTTCAGCCTGCGTGCGCGTTGACCCGATAAGATAAACAATCGCCTTCGACACTGCGATTTTGAAATCACCGCTGGTCACATTTGCGTCAGCTAGCAGTTTCGCGCGCAGGGTCTGGTCGATACGTGTGTCCTCAAAGCCCTGTCCGAAAGAGGTTTTTTCGTCAATCCTGATTTCGTCAATCACCTGATCGACGCCTTCAGCCTTCCATGCATTGGCGATCAGTTTTTCGTGGCCTTCGTCGGTGCGCATCGTGCCTGTCAGCATTAACCGTCCCTCATGAACGGTCAGATCGACATCTGAATAATCATGCGCGCGATCGGAAAATAGGACGCCCTTCAACTCCGCATTCGCAGCAATGTCAGTAAAGCTGTCATCAAGGCTTCGGCTGGATGCGCAGGCGGCCAGACAAATAACGGCCCCGGCGGCCAAAATCATGCGTGATGCGTTTAGTAACATAAATCATACTCCTCTGTACTCGCCCGCTTACGAAACAAAAGCGTTACTGCGCGCATTTGCGGTTAGAGAAAACCCAAAAGACCGTCACGTTCGAGTTCAGTCGTCGCTCCGCCACGCCTGCGGTAAGTGCCTTAGCCTCCAGCCAGCAATCGCGATGATATCATAGCGCATGTCGCATCGTGCAAGGTGCGGGTGGCGCGCAATGAACAAATCCGCTGCGGTGATGATCCGCAGGCGGTTGCGGGCGCTGATCGCATTGATGGCGTCATCCATCGATTGGCGCGCCTTGACTTCAACAAAAGCGATCAGCTTGCCGCGCCTGGCGATAATGTCGATCTCTCCGCCATGGGCTTTGTATCGTCGCTCAAGGATGGAAAAGCCTTTAAGGCGCAAATACCATCCCGCCAGTTGCTCGGAGCAGCGCCCGGCGGCTTCGGCTCTTTGGCGGTCGGTGCGCGAAGCTGTCACTGATTGTCTTTAAGTTGAAGTGCGCGCGCATATGCGCTGGATCGTGAAACCTCGAGGGTCTGCGCCGCTGCGCTGGCGGCGTCTTTCACGCTCATTTTCTGCAACGCATTCAAAAGAAACGTATCAAGATCCTCCGCTGTCGCAGGCGTTTTCTCTGACGGATAGACAAGGATCACCAACTCGCCCTTCGCTGGGGCGCCGTGATAATGCTTCGCCAACTCGCTAAGTGCGCTTTCACGAATGTCTTCGTGGATTTTGGTCAGTTCTCGAGCGACTGCGGCGCGCCGGTCGCCATAGGCTGTCGCCATTGCTTCAAGGCTCGCCGCGAGGCGCGGCCCGGTTTCATAAAAAATCAGCGTTGCATCTATGCCGGCCAGGGACTGCAGGAACTTTTCACGAGCACCCGACTTGGAAGGCGGAAACCCGGCGAAATAGAACTGGTCACTTGGCGCGCCCGCAGCGCTTAAGCCAGCGATCAGGGCGGAGGGGCCCGGCAAGGGTATGACCGGAACGCCGGCGTCGCGCGCCTCGCGAACCAGCTTGTAGCCTGGATCGGATATCAGCGGCGTGCCGGCGTCTGAGACAAGGCAGATTGCGGCGCCGTCTTGCAGTTTTTTAATAATACCGGGTCGGGCGCGTTCCCCATTGTGGTCGTGATAGGCGCTGCGGGCTGTCTGAATGCCATAGGCGGCGCACAGTTTCGCCGTTTGCCTTGTGTCCTCACACAGGATGAGGTCCGCGGCTTTCATAGCGGCGACGGCCCGATAGGTGATATCGCCGAGATTGCCGATGGGCGTCGCGGTCACATAAAGGCCGGGTTCGAGTGTTATTGTCGTATCAACCATTCTTGTTGACGATTGGCGCTCTATGAGCGCGGCGTCAATCGCATGGCCCGCTGATTGAGGGGCTGAACGGCAAAACGGCTTGTTTACTGGCGCTGCGGCGCCGGTTAGTCTCGCCGCGATTTTGATGAGTGAAAAGGGGACCGGCGGATGCGGATCGAACTCGGGATAATCAGGGCGGGCTTGCTGGCCGCGCTTATGGCGGCGCTAGCAGCTTGTGGGTCGACGTCGTCGACCCGTCCGGGCCCGGTGGTTGTCGCCCAGCCTGACCAGCCGGCGACTGAGCCTGGTGAGGAACTGCCGGAGTTTGAGCCTGAAGCTGACAGCTATGACCGGCGTGGTTTTGTGCGGCCGTCTCATATGGATGGCGACGAGCCGGTGCGCGTCGGGTTGCTGCTCCCATTCAGCGCCTCCAGTTCAGCAGCTCAAAAGATTGCTTCGGCGATGTTCGATGCTGCGCAGCTCGCTGCTTTCGATGCAGGCGACGCCCGATATTTGTTGATCCCCAAAGATACAAAAGGCACGCCGGAAGGCGCCGCCGCCGCTGCACGCTCAGCGCTTGCAGATGGTGCAGAAATTGTTCTGGGGCCGTTGTTTTCAGAATCTGTTGAGGCCGCCTCACGCGTGACGCGCGCTGCGCGAACCCCGATGATTGCGTTTTCGTCCGACTTGCGGGCCGGGGGCGATGGCGTCTTCCTGCTCAGCTTCCCGCCGGAACTCGAAATTGAGCGGGTCACCGAATACGCCGTCAGTCAGGAAATGACGCGGTTCGGCGTATTAGCGCCGATGACCCCTTATGGTGATCGCGTTTCCGGCGCCTTCGCTGAAGAGGTGTTCGTGCGCGGCGGCGTCATCGTGCATGAAGAGCGCTATGAGCAGGAGCCGGACGCCATGCTCGCGCCTGCTGAGCGGCTTGCAAAATATTCAACTGAAATTGTACCGATCGAATTGCGTCATGACTTCGATCCCAACGACCCGCGCCCGCAAAATGCCGAGGCGGGATATACGCAAGGCTATCAGGCGGTATTAATGCCGGAACAGGGAACGTTGTTGCGCGCCCTCGCGCCGTTGCTGCCCTATTACAATGTGGATATTACGCGGGTGAAGTTACTTGGCGTTTCCGCCTGGAACAATCCGCGCTTAACGCGCGAGCCGGCGTTACGCGGCGGCTGGTTCGCCGCCCCCGATCCTGAGATCACCCGCAATTTTGAAAACCGTTATGCCG
Organism: Hyphococcus sp.; assembly: GCA_965230025.1. Classification (GTDB taxonomy): domain Bacteria; phylum Pseudomonadota; class Alphaproteobacteria; order Caulobacterales; family Parvularculaceae; genus Hyphococcus. The sequence goes on along the minus strand of CBDDKD010000057.1, from coordinate 64,881 downwards.
GCGCCTTCGGCGCGCCGCCGCCGCGACTGGCGTCGCTTGCCTATGATGCAACGCTGCTGTCAGCGCGCCTCGCCGCGACGCAGCGCCGCCGCGACCGTTTCAGTCTGGAATCGATTACCGATCCAAACGGCTATTACGGGGCTGATGGTCTTTTTCGTTTGAACACGGACGGCTCGGTGGAACGTGGGCTGGCGATCCTTGAGATTCAGCCCGGCGGCATCCAGGTGATCGACCCTGCGCCGCGCAGCTTCGCGCCCGGCTACTGATCATTTTTTCTTATCGGGCGGGGGCGTTCGAAGGAGGACTTCATATGCGTTTGGCATTGTTGGCGTGTGTCGCGTTTGCGATAAATGCGAGTTCTTTTGTCGCCGCTGAAGATACGCCGCCACCGCAAATGGCGCGCGATATGCTCATTGCAGCAGCGGACCTGGCCGCAGCTCACGCCGACACGCGCTTTGCTTACACGGTCGACTATTGGGGGCGGGAGAACGACGAGGAAGTGGCGGTCAAAGTCCGCTACGACCCGCGCTTGCCTGTTGGTGAGCGCTGGCGGCTCGTCGGAGCCTCTCTTGAGGATCTGGACAAGGATTTGCGCGAGGAAATCGAAGACCTAGAAGACAGAAAGCGGCCGGATGGAAAGCTGGTTTATAATAAAATTGGCGATGTGCTTGCAGGCCTGGCGCTCGTTGAAGAGACGGATGCCTACGCAATTTTCCGTGGACCTGTGAATGGCGAGGATTTACCGGAGGACGTTCTTCAGGGGACAATTACACTGAATAAAACAACGGGTCACATAGAGCGCATCGAACTGCGCGCGCTTGAGCCGTTCAAGCCGGCGCCGATTGCAAAGGTCAAGCAATTTTATCAGGATCAACGTTTTGCGCCGCCGCTTGGCGATGGACCGGCATTGCTTGTGGAAAGCGAAAACGATGTTTCGGGAAAAGCGATGTTCAAGAAATTCTCCAACGCATCGCGGCGGCGATTTTCCGATATTGAGCTTGTAGATCCGGCTGATATTGCCTCAGCCGAGTAATATTCATTCTCTCATGGTCAACTCGGTGCGTACGCGCAACATGCGCGTGGCGATTGCAACTTCTGAAAGGAAGTTCGCCAAGCCGCCAATCAGCGCCAGCATTGCTGCGATAAACAAAATCGCGACCAGTGCGGCGAGGTTCAATTCTGCAAGAGCGCCAACGAAAAGTGTTGCTACGACGATGCAGACAAGAAGCGCGGAGACAGTACTAAAATAAATAGATCGCTGTGCGAAGACGATCCGCCGATCGAGCACCGCAAGTTGTGCGGGCATGTAATTTTCACGGGCGGCTTCTGGCGCGTTGGTGAGTATTTCCTCAAGGTAGCGTGCGCGATCAACAGCGCGTCCAAGTCTTGCAGCGACCACGTTTAACAGCGTGCCGATGCCGGCGAGAAGAAAAACCGGCGCGACCGCCAGTTGGATGATATGCGCAATATCTGAGGCGTTATTCATAAAATACGTCTTTCGCTTATCCGAGTAAGTCATAAAGCAAGCGGTTCAACACAACCCGTCCATTGGATGTTGCCGTCAAGCGCCCACATTGAAGGTCCAACAGACGGTCATTGATTGCATGCTGTAGTTTTTCCGCGCGGGCTTCGTTTTGATAAAATGGGTCATCCGCATAGAGCGTTATGCCTTCGCTCAATCGCAAGCCCATGGTCAGGCGCTCGATTAACTGTGCTTCGGCGCTCAGTGGTTCGATCAGGCAAGCCCCCGTGCCTGTCGCGTTCAGATAATTTTCCGGTCGCGCCGTCATCTCCGTCGCAATCCGCTCACCGTTCACCGTCAGGCGTCCATGGGCGCCGGGGCCGACGCCGATATAATCCTGATAGCGCCAGTAAATCAGATTGTGGCGCGACTGGGCGTCCGGCGCGGCGTGGTTCGATATTTCATAAGCCGGCAACCCAGCCGCTTTGGTCAACTCCTGCGCCAGGTTGAACTGGTCAGCACAAAGGTCTTCATCGGCCGGGGCCCAGCGCTTCGTGCGCACCTGTTTTTCAAAAGCCGTTCCGGGCTCGATTGTCAGTTGATAGAGAGACAGATGTGTGACGCCAAAGGAAAGCGCTTCTTTTAATTCTGCGCCCCATGCGTCGAGGCTCTGGTCAGGACGCGCATAGATCAGATCGAAGGTGACCCGGTCGAATTTTTTCCGTGCGAGGGTGATCGCGCTGATGGCGGACGCTGCATCATGGTCTCTGCCAAGAAAGCCAAGCGCTTCGTCCCGTAATGATTGGACGCCGAGAGACAGACGATTAACACCAGTCGCAGCGATTGCATGAAAACGTGATTGCTCCGCATCCGTTGGATTGGCTTCCAGCGTAATTTCAGGATCAGGACCGAACCCCCACAGCCGGCTGCAAGTCTCAATAACCGATTCAATAACGCTGGTCGGCGCCAGCGATGGCGTGCCGCCGCCAAAATAGAGACTGGCGAGTTTGCGTCCTTTCGTGCGTTCCGCCCAGTATGCAAGGTCGCGTGTCAACGCTTTTATCCACGCCGCCTCATCGATGTTTTTGTTCTTGTAGACGTTGAAATCGCAATAGGGGCATATGCGTGCGCAGTAAGGCCAATGCACATAAACACCGAGCGCCGCCTCGGCGCTCATCGTTCCAGCGCCGGCATCACCCGCTTCATGAAGCCGTCGAACAGCGGCACGGTGAATGCGTTGTCCCCATGGGACTGGCTGTAGATCATGCCCTTGTCGAGAAGCCGGCTGCGGGTCGGCGCCACTTCATTGACCTTTTTGCCCAAAATATCGGCGATGTCGCCTGAACGGTGGGGGCCGGAACCAAGCTCCGCCATGGCGCGCAGATAGCGCTTTTCAGCCGGTGTCAGCCGGTCAAACCGGACCCGGAAGAAGCTGGCGTCCATTTCTGCGAGCGCCGTGATTGTCGCATGATTGACGTCGTCGATGGTGATCGGCGATTTTTCCGCCGCGTCCCAGCTGTGCTTCCCCCATTCCTGCAGGAAGTAGGGATAGCATTGGGTCTGCTTCAGAATTTCCGCGATGGCGTCATCTCTATACTGAGCGCCTTCCTGTTTTGCCGGATTGATAAGCGCTTCGCGCGCCGCCGCTTCTTCAAGCTGCGTTGTCTCAATGAATTCAAAAAGCCGCTCGGCGTATGATTTCGCGCGTCCCATCTGTCCCAGCAGTTGCGGCAGACCGGCGGCGACCATGGTGACGGGCTTCTGGCGCTGGCTGGTTTGATGCAAGGCGGAGATCAGCGCGGCGAGTTGTTCTTCCGGTACATATTGAAGCTCGTCGATAAACATCATGAATGCGGTCTTGCGCTCCGCCGCCGCCTCGCCAATGGCGGAGAGAAGGTCGGCGAGGTCCGTATCAAGATCGCCTGAATCAGCGAGGCCTTTCTCGGTTTCAAAATCGAAACCGACTTCAACATCGTCATATTTGAACTTGAACGCGTTGACGAAGCCGGCCAGCGCGCGCATGGCGCGCGACAGTCCTTCTTTCGCCGCTTCGCCGCGACTGAGGCGCAACAATGCAGAGCGCAGGGCGGGCGCGAGCACGCCGGGGAGGGTTCTGCCTTCCGGCGCCTCCATCGCCACTGTGGCGATGCCCCGCGCCTCCGCATCGAGCCGGATCTTGTTGAGGAGGACGGTTTTGCCGACACCGCGCAGGCCATAATAGATAAAGCTTCGCGCTGCGCGCCCGTCGCGAATGCGATCAAGGGCGATGGCGGCGCGTTCAATGATACGGTCGCGGCCGGCGAGGTCTGGCGGCGGCGTGCCTGCGCCAGGGGCGTAAGGGTTTCGTCTTGGGTCCATGAGGGTCGATTATAAGGAAGTTATCTCAAGTTATCAAATTACAGTAATTTGTGATAATTTTCTTATAATTTATCATTGGGCGTCCGTTTTCGCCGTTTCAGCGAGCGCAATCGTATGATCCAAGAGTTCACGCCCGCCCATGGCCCCGTGGCTTGGAATGACGATTTCAGCCTCCGGGAAGGCCGCCGCAACCTCACGCACCGCGGCGGCCCAGTTGGCGACATCGCCGTCAGCGGTGTTGCCAAGACTGTTGGCGTTCCCCGGCCGGATCAGGCATCCGCCGAATAATACTCTTGCGGGCGGGAAATAGACGACAATGTTATCTCGCGTGTGACCGGCGCCGGGATAATAGACGGCTGACATGGGCGCTGGCGGGTTGCGTGGGTCCATGGGGCCGATCAAAGGCATGAACCCCGCCTCAGCGCCGTTCAGTGTTATTATATTTTCTGCGGGCGTCAGATCGCGCGTCGGCGCATCCTCATTCGTCATTGGGGCTGCATAAGTCTCCACGCCAGCGGCGATCAATGCATTCATACCGCCCATTTTATCCTGATGGGCGTGTGTGACGATAGCGACGGACGGCAATGCGCCGGTTTCTTTCTCGACCAGCATGAGAAGCTGTTCGGTATCGCGATCGGTCCACGCCGTATCGACCAGTGTAACGCCAGCGTTCGTTTGAATCACAAGCCCTTGTGAAAGAATCGGACCCCAGGGTTCTATGATTTCATAACTCTTATGAATCCAAACGCCGTCAGCAATTTTTTCAAGCTCTGGCGCCGGCAAGGTATTCTCTACGGCTTTATTGCTGTCAGCTGCGTTTGCAGGACATACGAAAAAAGTAACCGCGATTATCAGAAGTTTAAAAGCTTTAATCATTCAAACATGCTTTCATCAGTTTACGGAACGCATCTGCGCGGTGGGAAATGGAATGTTTTTCTTCCGGGTCCATTTCGCCAAAGGTAATGTCATACCCCTGCGGCATAAAGATCGGATCATAACCGAAACCATTGTCGCCGCGTGGCGGGAAAACAAGCCGGCCATGTACTTTGCCCTCAAAGACTTCTTCGTGGCCGTCAGGCCAGGCGAGGCATAGAACGCATACGAAATGCGCAGAAAAATCTTCGGTGCCGCTTTCCGTAAGCGCAGATTCCACCTTGCGCATGGCTCGGGTGAAATCGCGTGGTTCGCCGGCCCATCTTGCGGAATACACGCCGGGAGCGCCGGAAAGCGCGGTTACGGAAAGGCCGGAATCATCCGACAGCGCCGGCAGGCCTGAGGCGGTTGCGGCCGCATGAGCCTTGATGGCGGCGTTCTCGGCGAAGGTGATTCCAGTCTCTTCCGGGTCTTCCAAGCCAATTTTTTTTGCAGAGACCGCCACAATATCGTACGGCCTGACTAACTCATTGATTTCTTTTATCTTTCCGTCATTGTGAGAGGCGATAATCAGCTCTCCAGGCCCCAATTTACGCACATTTTGGTCCATGTTTTTATCCCTTTTCGGAAAATATTTATCGTTTTTCGGAAAAAACCTCTTGCATTGTTTTTCGATAAGTGTATATCGATAATCAACAAGACGGCGAAAACATCGCCGCAACGGAAAAGCCGGCTCAAAAAGCCCAAAAGGGCGAAACAGACAAGACCGGCGGCTCCCGAGGGACAAAAAGAGCCCGAAACAAAAAAAGAGCGGCTGGGGAAAACCCGAACCGCTCAGAAGATCAGAATGAGTTGCGTTGGTTCAACAAAGGAAAAGAAAAGGAAAATCCCATGTCTAGCAAACACTCAACAGATAACTTCGGTGGTTTTGGCGGCGTTGTCAACGGTCTGGCCGTTTTGGTTACGATAAGCCTGGTCGGCGCTGGCTACTTTACGGCGCTTGGTTCCTTCGCGGGAGTTGCATAATGTCGAAGTTAATTCACCTTGCGGCCGCTGGCGTTTTTGCGGCGGTCGCGGCGGCCAGCCTCGTCGGGCTCGCCACCGCAGCGCCACAGTCCGAAACCGAAAAGACCAACAGCTGCCAGAAAACGCTGTGCCTTGTGGCCTTCTTCTAGATCATGTTCACCTTGCCTGGAATCGGTTAACGTGAGCCAAGTTCTTTGCCGCGAACATTAAGCGACTGGGCGACGGACTAGTGGGGCGCACCAGTTCTGGCGGTGAAGGATTTAACGAAAAGACGGAGACGGACGAATGCGAGCGATTGGCAAAGGCTCACTCGCGTCATTGCTGGCGATGGGGCTTCATTTTACACGCATCATTTTGTGGGTCGCCTTTATTGGCTTGGCGATCGCCATGGTTGTCGTTCCGTTTGTGCCGATAATCATGAGCGCTGTCGATGGCGTCGGCAGTGTTAATGTGGATGCTGACGTTGATGTTGACGCCGGTGATTTTTTTGAAATCGCTCATCACTTTGTGACGTTTGGCGTGATGCTCTTTGTCGTCAATCGTCTTTTGGAAATCCTGAAAACGCTGCGATTTGGCTCGCCTTTCGTCAAGGAAAACGCAGACCGTTTTCGCGGCCTTGGATATGCGCTGTTGATCGGGGAAGGCGCGAAATTCGCCTTTGGGTTTTTGTCGCTGATCTTCTCTGTGGAAGTGGAGATTAATTCCACCATCATTTCATGGCTCGCCATTATCGCCGTGTTCGTTCTCTCTGAGGTTTTCCGTGAGGGCGCGCGCATGAAAGAAGAGCAGGATTTAACTGTTTGATGGGTATCGCCGTAAAACTCGATCGTGTGCTCCTCGATAAGGGCATGTCGCTGACAGAGTTGTCAGAACGGGTTGGCGTGACGATTGCGAATTTATCAATCCTGAAGACAGGCAAAGCGAAAGCCATTCGCTTTTCAACGCTGGAAGCGATCTGCCGCGAGCTTGATTGTCAGCCCGGCGACATTTTGTTCTTTGACGACTAACGATGAGAACGCTGGCGGAATAGATTACCGGTAGGGCGTTGACGCCGGCTCCCCGACATTTTCTGACACCGCTTCCGGGCGCGCATTTTAACCGCACGACTGTTAAGCGCGAATACCCACAAACATACTGCGAGGATCGTCGTGAAAATGTAGGGTGCTTGCGGCGCTATTGCATAAAGACCAAATCCGATCAGCGGCGAGACAATAAAGCCTGAGGCGCCGGCGGCGTTCGCCAGGCCGATGGCGGCGCCTTGTTCATCCGCGCGTACGGCCAGAGACGCCGCGGCGTTGAAGCCCGGAACGGCGAGCCCTGCGCCAAAGCCGGCGATGACCATGCCGAAGACCACCGGCCCAAGCGACGCAGTCACCCAGATGAGAATATGACCGACGATAATCAGCGCCGGCGCGATCTGCATCAGCGTCCGTGGCGCCAGCCCGAAGCGCTGTACGATCACCAATTGCGAAAACAGTGACGCCATGGCGCCGCCCATCAGTCCGACGCCAACCAGCTGCGGCGCCAGCTCCGTTGAAAATCCAAGACGGTCGATAAAGTAAAAACCGACCGTCTGTATGGGAATGGCGTTGGCGACCCCAAAGGCAAGGCCGAAAATTAAAAAGGGTCTGAGACGCGGGTCCGTCAGTTTGATTTTTGAATAGTCTTTGCGCTTTGCCGGTTTTGTTCGTTCCGGCAGAAATATGAATACAGCAATGCTCATGAGGCCGGCGAGAATCGCCATCGCGAAAAACGGCGCAACAGGCCCAAACACCGCCGCGGCGGCGCCAAAGCCCGGACCCAGCATGGCGCCGAGGCCAAAGGCGGCGGAGAAGCTGGCGATCCCGGCGGTGCGGTCTTTCGCGCTGGTGCGGTCTGCGATATAGGCTTGCGCGGCGGGCGGCCCGGCGGAGCCAAGCAAACCATAAAGCATGCGCGTTCCAACCATCAGTACGTAAAGCGGCAATCCGGAGATCGCGCCGACAACGCCAAGCCGTATCGACGCGCCGAACAACAGCATGGAAGCGGCGAAACCCATAAGGCCGATGAGGATGAATATCTTGCGGCCGGTCTTGTCGCTTGCGCGGCCCCAGTGTGGTCCCGTCGTCACCCAGCACATCGCCGACAGCATGAAAATCAGGCCAACCTGCAAATCGCTGAGGTCGATCTCACGGGCGAGCGGCGGCAAAACGGAAAAAACGATGGTCTGACCCATGCCGGCGCATACTGCGCCCACGAGTAAGAGCGCGATTGCGAATGCACGGGCGCGGGGGCTCGTCGGGCTGTCAGCAATGGTTGCTGCGCTGTTGTCTGTTTGCTGGTCCACGCGATCGCCTTGATATAGTAATTCATGTCTCAACATGGGCCGCGCAAATTAGCAATCATTCGCCTGGGCTTGTGGCAAGGGAGGCGCGCATGAGGGCAGGTGACTTTGAGGCGGAGGGCGGATGCGCCTGCGGCGCCGTACGGTATCGTATGACATCGAAGCCATTGTTTGTTCATTGCTGCCATTGCACGTGGTGTCAGCGCGAGACAGGCTCAGCCTTCGTCCTCAATGCGATGATCGAAACAGACCGCGTCGAACTTATGAAAGGGGAACCGCAGGCGGTGATGACGCCTTCGGAAAGCGGACAGGGGCAAAAGGTCATGCGATGCCCTGAATGCGAAGTCGCATTGTGGAGCCACTATTCGGGAATTGGCGATAGGGTGAGTTTCATTCGTGTGGGAACCCTGGATGAGCCGCGCCGCGTTCCGCCGGACATTCATATCTTCGCGTCAACGAAGTTGCCCTGGGTGGAGATCCCGAAAGGCGCGCCGGTTCACGAGCAATATTATGACTGGCGCCAGGAATGGCCGGAAGAGTCTCAGGCGCGGCGGCTGGCGATGAGGAAGAGCTGACGGGCGGGGCTCCGAAGGATCAAGCGGTCGATTTCAGCGACGAACGGTGCGGCGCCATCTTTTGCGCGCCTTCCCAGGACCGCCTTTGGTCAGTACGTTCCTGCACGCGGAGCAATAGCAGGAATAGCTGAGGCATATGAGTTTTCACCGGATCTGGCGATTCTTTCCGGCGCTGGCGGCGCCCTTGTTGTTTGTAAACCCGGTTGCGGCGCTGGCGCAGACGAGCCCCTTAAGCGAAGGTCAAGCTGAAGCGGCGGCTGAAAATTACCAGCGTTTTTGTGCGCTTTGTCACGGGGCCGACCGCGAAGGCTACGCCAACGATCATGCGCCTTCTCTGCGCTCCAGCGCTCTTATTGCGCCTGGCAACGACCTCCTCATGTTCCGCTCCATAGCCTATGGTCGTCCGGGAACGCCCATGGCCGCCTATCGCGAAGAATCCGGCGGGCCCATGAGCAACCGCGAAATCAACCAGCTTGTGAAGTGGCTGTACGAACGGGTCGATACGGACCCCAGATACGATGAAAACGGCGACAGCGCCCGCCTTGCCTATGACCGCATCCCCGGCGATGCGGCGCTGGGCGCCGACATTTACGCCCACGAATGCGCGATGTGCCATGGCGCCAGCGGCGAAGGCGGCACAGGCACGCAACTCGCCAATCAGGTCTTCCTGATTTTTGCGTCGGACCGGTTCATCAAGCGCACGATCGAAGGTGGCCGCGACGGCACGCCGATGCCGGCATTCAAAGACCGGTTGAGTGCGGATGAAATTGATGGCGTTACGGCATTTCTGCGCGCAAAGGCGACAGGCGCCGACCTTGAACAGCCGGCAGCCTCGGCGCCGCCCGCGCCAGAAGACTATGTCATCAACCCTGATGGCGCCGACCCGGAATTCGACCTAGACGACGGCATCTATGTTTCCGCGGAAAATCTGAATGCGGCGCTTGACGCCAAGACGCGTATGGTCATTCTCGATACGCGCGCGACCTCATGGTGGCGCATGGGCCATATCGAGGGGGCCGTACCGATCCCCTATTACAGCGATTTCGACGACATCGTTGACGATCTGCCACGCGATGTGTGGATTGTCGGCTATTGCGAATGTCCGCGCGCCGCCGCCGAAAGCACGATCCGGAAATTGCGCCGCCGCGGCTTCGACAAAACCGCCGTCCTCTTCGAAGGCATTCAGGGCTGGGCGGGCCTCGGCTACCCAATCATTCTCGGCGAGGTCGAAACCGTAAGCGTGAACGAATAGCCTCCTTTGCGGCGGCGTGGACGGGACTGGTCCGAACCCCTATATCTCGCCGTTATGGCCGAACTTGACCTTACTAGCCGCCCTAATGTGCGGGCGCATGATGACCCCAGCCTCCGGAATCTTTCCGGGCTGACAAGGGCGGAGCTGCGCGCGACGTTGGCTGGCGCTTTTCAGCTCGACGAAAAGAAGGCCAAGATGCGCGCCAACCAGCTTTGGCGATGGATCTATCAACATGGCGCGACGGACTTTGGCGCCATGACTGATATCTCGAAGGATATGCGTGAGGGGCTTGCCGAAAAGTTTGTTGTCGCGCGCCCGGAAGTGGTCGAGCGACTGGTCTCGGTCGACGGCACGCGCAAATATCTTCTCCGTCTTGGCCCCGGCGTCGAGGTTGAATGCGTATATATCCCGGATGTCGGGCGCGTCGGCGCCTTGTGTGTTTCCAGCCAGGTCGGCTGTACGCTTAATTGCACCTTCTGCCATACGGGTACGCAAAACCTTGTGCGCAATCTGACGGTGGCGGAAATCGCCAATCAGGTGATTGCGGTCAAGGACGATCTGGAGGAATGGCCGTCCGGCGGCGAAGACCGGATGCTCTCCAATATCGTGTTCATGGGCATGGGCGAGCCGCTTTATAATCTCGACAATGTTTCGTCGGCGATTGACGTCATTTCTGACGGCGACGGGATTTCGATCTCGCGCCGGCGCGTGACCGTGTCGACCTCCGGCGTTGTGCCGCAGATGCAACGCCTGGGTGAAGAAACCTCTGCGATGCTGGCGATATCTTTGCACGCAACGCATAATGACTTGCGCGATGAACTGGTGCCGATCAATCGCAAATATCCGATTGCGGAGCTTCTGGATGCGTGCCGGAATTATCCGGGCGCCAGCAACGCGCGGCGCATCACCTTTGAATATGTGATGTTGAAAGGCGTCAATGACACGGATGCTGAGGCGCGCGAACTGGTGCGCCTCCTCAAAGGCATTCCGGCCAAGATCAATCTGATCCCGTTTAATCCATGGCCCGGCGCGCCCTATGAATGTTCAAGCTGGGAACGGATTGAAGCCTTTGCCGAGATCGTCAATCGCGCCGGCTACGCGTCACCCATCCGCACGCCCCGCGGTCGCGATATTTTCGCCGCCTGCGGACAGTTGAAGTCGGAGAGTGTGAAGAAACGCGCGAGTGAAGTGCGGCGGGAAGCGGCGGTTTAGCGGTGCTTATAAGCGATCAACACTCACCAATACGGTCCGCTTCAATAACGAACTTCATAAGCTCAAAAGTTTTCATGCCGAGTTTTAGCTCCCGCGCCTGTGCCTTGGTCATTTCTTCTTCTTTGATCACCGCATCAAACTTCATCTGAACGTTGATGTCGACAGCGTCTTTTGAAACGGCGCCCTTATAGACAAAACGGTTAGCACCTTGTGCAAGCTTGGGGTCGGCGGCGCATTTGATTTCGCCAGCGATGGTGTTTCCTTCACGCGGTAACGGTGTGCTCATACAGCTGTAATGCAGCTGATAGTATTTCTTTACGAGAGTGTGTGGGAATGTGCTGCGGTCCGCTTCAGTCAAACAAAATGCGTGAGGTCCCTCTTTTTCTTCACCGGCTTTTAAAAGACCCGCCCCGGAAAGCGCGACTTCATACAGGCCAGGTTCTGGATCGACGGGCGTTTCATCAGCTGCATCCGGCGTTTTGGCACAAGCTGTTGCAGCCAGCGAGAAGGCGCAAAAAAACATCACCCGTCCATATTCAGAAAACCAGGTCATAAAATGCCCCACAACTATTCAAGCGTCAGTTTCACAGTCTATGTGAGCGTCGTTAAGAATGAATTTAGTGAGTATGCTGCGTTATGTCTCTAATTCGTTACGTTCTCTATTTTAAAAGGAGGCCGTTGTCGCAATCCTGCATATCCAATATGAATTTTGCTATATCTTCTATATGACACATCGCACTGTCTATCTTCGGTAAGCTGGTTTTGGCGTCCCTCAGTAATATTGGAAATTCGGTGCAGCCAAAGATTACGGCTTCCGCACCATTAGTTTTGAGCTGATCTATCACTGACAGAAAATAGTCATGGGCCGATGATGTAAAGCGCCCGTGAGACATTTCATTATAAAGCAAATCTTGAATTTTTGCTCTTGTAATTTCATTGGGTGTTGCAACGCTAATGGAAAAACGCTCCTGAAGCATACCTTTAATGAAGTCGCCTTCCATTGTGAACCGTGTGCCTAAAAGACTGACATTCTTGTGGTTCAGTTTTTGAATGCACTTGCCGGTTGAAGCGCCAATATGAACTATGGGCGTATTCAGTTGGTTCTGGACTGTGTCATAGACGCGGTGCGGCGTATTTGCGCAAAACGCTAGTCCTTCGCACCCTATCGATTCAAGCTCCTGGCATTTGGTAATTAGAATTTCACTGATGGCTTGCCATTCATCTTCTTGCTGCAGCTTATGAATTTCGTTTTGATTGAGGTTGGCTAAATAAAGAGGCGGATTTGTGTTGTTACTATATTGTTGGTTCACAGTCTTGTTGAGTTCGCGATAATAATCGACTGTAGAATGCCACGATGTTCCACCGATTAAGCCAAATTTACGCATGATACACTTCCGCAAACGAAGGGTGCGAGTTCAGGTTGTTATACCCACAGATTACCTGCAAGTTACAATATGCCTTTAGTCATTCCCCCCTCCATCACCATTGCCGACTGGGAGCTGACTGAGGCCTTCATCCGCGCGTCCGGTCCTGGCGGTCAGAATGTCAACAAGGTCGAGACAGCGGTTCAGTTGCGTTTCAATGCGATGAATTCGCCGTCGCTGTCGGACGCCATCAAATTACAGCTCAAAAAAATCGCCGGACGCCGCATGACCAAGGACGGCGAGATCATCATCGAAGCGAAGCGCTATCGCTCTCAGGAGCGCAACCGCGAGGATGCGCGCGCCCGGCTTGCGGCGTTGATAGAGAGCGCCGCCAACCCGCCGCCAAAGCGCAAAAAAACTCGCGTGCCGCCATCGCAAAAGCGGAAACGCCTGGAAAACAAGCGCCATCGCAGTGAGGTTAAGGCGCGCCGTACACTTACCAAGCTTTCAGATTGAGCCGATAGCGCCAGCGCAGATTCGTGCTAGATTCGTCGCCGCAGATGCGCCTTTTCCGGACGCAATGAATTCAAATGAGGGAGAAAAGCTTTATGTTTCAACGTTTAATAGCCGGCGCCATTGGCGCGCTGATCATTATCACGGGCGCGCTCGCAGGCGAAGACAAGCCGTTGACGGAAGATCAGGCGAAACGCTTTGTGGCGACGCTTGCCGCCGTTGAGGCGTTGGGCGATCAGCTTCGAGACGACGGCAAGATTGAAAACCTTCAGATCGCGCAGCGGCCGATCGCAGGCGAGCCATTCAAGCCATATTCTACGGCGGTCACAATTTTGAAAGAAAAACATCCCGGCGATCACGCCAAGCTCGCCAATACAGTTGAACAGCATGGTTTTTCGACAACGGAGTGGGGGAGTGTTGGTGACCGCGTCATGATCGCATATCTCGCCGTGAAAATGCAGGAGGAAGATCCGCGCTCGCTGGAGATGATGGAAGGCATGGACAAATCCATGATGGATATGGTGCCGCCGGAAATGCGCGCGCAGCTGGAGAGCACATTCGCCATGATGGAGACGGTCAAGAATGCGCCGGAAGCTGACAAAATAGCGGTCATGGCCGTGAAAGACGATCTTGACAATTACATGGAAAAAGATGCGGCAACCTGACAAAAACTGATTTTGCGTTGTCAAAGCCCGGATGCAATAGTGTCCGGGCTTTTTGCTGTTGGGAGGTATGAGATATGTATGCAGGATGGAAGACTGTTTTCGGGCTCGCTGCTGCGGTGTTGTTGCAGGGCGCTGCAAATGCGCAAGGCCCCGGTTCCGCTGCTGTCGACGTCGCAAAAACCTATCACCAGCAAAACGGCCCGCAGATTGTAAAAAGTTTTGTCGACCTTCTGGCGATCCCTAACGACGCGCTGGACGCAGAGAATATCCGGTTGAATGCGGAAACAATCGCCGACATGTTTCGTGAGCGCGGTTTTGACATGCAGCTTCTGGAACATGAAGGCGCGCCGCCCTTGATTTATGGCGCGTTGGAAACGCCGGGCGCGGACCGCACCATTGCAATCTATGTGCATTATGACGGCCAGCCGACGGAAGATATGCAATGGAGTCATTCTCCGTTTGAGCCGGTGCTTTACTCCGAGGCGATGACGGATGGAGGAGAGGTGATCCCGTTTCCGGTGCCGGGCGATGCGATTGATCCGGATTGGCGCATCTATGCGCGCTCGGCGAGCGATGACAAAGCGCCATTCCCCGCGCTGCTTGCGGCGATCGATGCGCTGCAGGGCGCTGATATTCCGTTTACGTCTAATATAAAGCTTATCTTCGATGGAGAGGAAGAGCGAGGGTCTGGCCATCTCGATGACTATCTTGCCGCTCATGCGGATAAATTCTCCGATATCGACCTCTGGCTTTTCTGCGATGGCCCGGCGCATCAATCGGGGAATCCGCAGCTGGTGTTTGGCGTGCGCGGCGTTACTGGGCTGGAAGTCACTGTCTATGGGCCTGATCGTGGCCTCCACAGTGGTCATTATGGCAACTGGGCGCCGGGTCCGGGCTGGCGTCTGGCGAGCCTCTTGGCGTCGATGAAAGACAGTGAAGGCGACGTCTTGATCAGCGATTTTTATAACTCGACCGAGCCTGTATCCGAGATTGATCGCGATGCGATCGCAGCGGCGCCGGCGATTGATGAAGAGCTTCGCGCCACCTTTGGCGTTGCAAGGTCAGAGGCGGATAATGCGCCCCTTGGCGAGCGCATCCTGCAGCCGGCGCTCAATCTGCAAGGCCTGAAAAGCGCCGAGGTTGGCGATAAGGCGCGCAATGTCATTCCGCCTTCGGCGACTGCGTCTATCGGGTTGCGTCTTGTCAAAGGCAATGATCCCGAGGCGATGCTTGATCTCGTCGAAGATCACATCCGCCGTCAGGGTTATCATGTCATTCGGAACGATCCGGACCGCGAGACCAGGGCGGCGCATCCCCTGATTGCAAAGGTCACGCGCAGCGGCGGGTACCCGGCCGTTAAAAGTCGTATGGATGACGAACGGGTTGCGCCGCTGATCGGCGCGCTCAGAACGGTGGCGGGCGATGCGCTTGTGTTGACGCCAATACTCGGCGGATCGCTGCCGCTTTATATGTTCGAGGAAGCGTCCAGCGCCCCAATCGTTGTGCTGCCGATTGCAAATTACGACAACAATCAGCATGCGCCGGATGAAAATATTCGGCTGGGCAATCTCTTTTACGGCATTGAAGCCTATGCTGCGGTGCTGACGATGGAAAACTAGTGTTCTTTAGCCGGCGGCTTTGGCTTTTAGCGGGATGACCGTGTCGTAGTCACCGGGTTTAGCATGCTCAAGCAAGTCGCCAGGCTGACAGTCCAGCACCTCACAGATCTTATCAAGCGTTTCAAACTTAACGCCTTTGACGCGGCCTGACTTCAGCTTTGAAAGATTGGCTTCTGTTACGCCGATCCTCGCCGCGAGGTCTTTTGATTTCATTTTTTTTCTCGCCAGCATTACATCCAGCCTGACCAGGATCGTCATTGGCGCCGCCTATATGTAGCTTTCCGCTTCGTCCTTGTAGTCCTTCGCCCATTCAAGAGCGAACGATACAAAATAAAAAATAGCCGCCGTAAAGATCAGCAGCCAATGCTCCAGTGAAATCTGGATATGGGTCCATAGCGGTTGATCGCTGAACTCTCCTTGCGCCCAACGCCTCGCGCCGCTGCCGGCGATTGTGAGGAGCGCCGTCAAGCCGGCAAACAATGCATAAGCGCGAATGCGCCGAATAGTCGATATGGCGAATACCTGACCTGCGTGAAAATTGCTGAACATTGCAAATAGTTGATAGAGCGCAACCAGCCAGACAATCAATGCCGGCGCGACAGCGATAACGCCAACAAGGCGACGTTCCTTAAGCGGAGGGTTTTCCGCCAGCACAAGGTTACTGTCGCCAAACCAGATGACGTCTATATCGCCCACCCAGTAAAGTATCGGGGCCAGCACAGACAAAAAAGCAATAGTGGGGATGAGCCACATCATGCAAAGGCTGTATTGGCGGATGCGTCTTAGTTTTGCGTTTGACATAATAATCTTATTTCGATAATAAATTGTCGTAGAATAACAATATTTTGCTGATTTAATATATCAGGCAATGCCGATACGCGGCAAGGAAAACCGCGTTTGCAGCCTGTAATCGTGGCTGGCGAGTGAAGAACTAAGGTGGGGCGATGTTGGAATACGCAATCAGTTTTGGCGCGTGGTGGGGTGTCGTCCTTTTGATTGTTGCGCTGCTGAAGGTGTTTCGCTTCGCTGCCGTCAATCCAACGTGGCTTGTTATTGCTGTCGTTCTCCATGGCCTCTACGCAAGCGTCAATCTGATCGGGATTCCCTTTTGGGATATTGAAGCGGTTTTTGGCGATCTCAACTGGAACTGGGACGGCAAGATCGCTTCTGTCGCTGTCAGTATTCTGGCGCTTCTAGTGCTATCTTTAGTCAGTAAAAAGATTAGTTTTCGAAAAGCCGGGGTGACGCTGGCGCAGAATCCGGGTTCCATCGTCCCGGCTATTATTGCTACAGGGTTGTTGGTTGCGTCGGTCATTGCTGCGGAGATCGCTGTAAGTGACGGGCGTTCTCTCGGTGTTGAGCGTCTTCTGTATCAAGCAACCATGCCTGGTATCGATGAGGAAATTTATTTCCGGGGATTGCTGCTGCTTGTTCTGGCGATTGCCGCCGAAAGTAGGGGCGTCAATTTCTTAGGCGCGCCGATCAATTGGGCTGGTTTGCTAGCAACGTTGTTGTTTGGCCTGGGACATAGCCTTTTCTGGCAGGAAGGCGCATTCGGATTCAGTATCGTTGCGTTCGTGTTCACATTCTATCTTGGGTTCGGCCTTCTATGGATACGTGAAAAAACCGGCAGCATACTTATTCCGTTAGTCGCGCATAATCTCATCAATGTCTCCAGCTCGTTTTTTTAAGTATGGCGCTGAGGCAATTGCTACATACAACAGGGCGCGCCGGACGGTGGGTTTACCTCTGCGTTCTCGACACGGGACGGCATGTCAGTGACAAGCACATCCGTATCGGGATCGTTGTTCGGTGAAAGTACAAGTGTTTGAAATCGGCCCCAGTCGAAATTCGCGCCGGGGTCGGAGCGCCGGGCTGGATCGACAAAAGCATGAGAGAAAACGAATTTTAAATTCGGATATTTCGCCCAGCAATAACGAACCAGAAGCGCTGTCGTCTCCATCTGCCAGTCGGAGTAGGAGTCGCCTGGAATCTGCCGGTTGACGATCTCGATGCCAAGCGACCAGTGATTGATCTTTTCCCGCCCGCCAAGCTGTGGATGCGATGCGGCGTTACGCACATGCCAGGCGGCAAGCGATTCATAAACGACAGCCCAGGCGAATTGACCGTGGGCGGCTTCTTCTTCGCTGGGGACGATCCAGTGCGCCGAGGCTTTGCCGCCTTGCGGGCTTTTCCACCAGGAAAGCGCGCCTTCCGATGAACCGCCGGCGGTTGCGTGAATGACAACGGCTTCTACGCCTTCAACGGCGTGGAATATGCGATTTGAGGCCCGATTCTGATTGTACCAGTGAATATCCGGATAGACTCTCTCGGGCGCGCCAAAAGGCGCCGGTGCTGCGTTGGCGGGTAACTCAAAAAAATATTGCTGCGGATCTGACATAGGGACTCCTTTAGATGAACGCGGCGATTGCATTTTCCAGGCGCAGCGTTCGGACCAGCCCCCCGGCTGGATCATACCACCGGCCAGAAGGGCGGGGATAACTTTGCTTGCATTTCGCCGCGCCGGCGTTAGGCAGGCGGCTTGGAGTTTTCTGAATGTCCCGTATCAAGGCCCGTTTTGACAAATTGAAGGCTGAAGATCGCGCCGCTTTTGTGCCCTTCATCATGGCGGGTGATCCGGACGGCGAGGTCTGTCTTGATCTTCTGAAAAAGCTGCCTGCCGCCGGGGCGGATATCATTGAGCTGGGCGTCGCCTTCACCGATCCCATGGCGGATGGCCCCGCCATCCAGGCCGCCGGTCTACGAGCCCTGAATGCCGGCCAGACTTTGCGCAAGACCCTTGAAATGGTTCGCTCGTTTCGGAGGGGGGATGATGAAACGCCGCTAATTCTGATGGGCTATTACAATCCCTTTTACGCCTATGGGGTCGAGGCGTTTTTAAAGGACGCGAAGGCCGCCGGCGTTGATGGCCTTATTATTGTGGATTTGCCGCCTGAAGAAGATGGCGAGATGTGCTTGCCGGCCCGCGCCGCCGGCATCGATTTCATTCGCCTGGCGACGCCGACCACGGACGCCGCCCGTCTGTCCGACGTTGTGAAAAACACCTCCGGTTTCGTCTATTACGTGTCCGTAGCAGGGGTCACAGGCAAGGCGGCCGGTGGGGCCGAGACCGTAAAACAGGCCGTTCAGCGCACCCGGAAGGCGTCCGGCTTGCCGGTTGCGGTCGGTTTCGGTATCAAAACGGCGGAAAAGGCGAATGAATTTGCCGCTTTTGCTGACGCTATTGTGGTTGGCTCGGCGCTCGTCGATGTTCTGGCGAATGGCCTTGAAGACGCGGGCGGCGACCCTGATAATGTAACGCAAGCGGTTAATGCAGTTTTGAACATAACGCGCGATATTGCACAGGCCGTCCACACGGCGCGTCGCCAGTAGATTTCGGAAGAGAGTTCAGACAATGAGTTGGCTTTCAAACATCCCCCCGGGAATCAAGAACATTTTCAAGCGCGAAGATGACGGCACAGACAAGCTGTGGGCGAAGTGCAGCGGTTGCGATGAAATGATTTTTCAGAGCGATCTGGAAAGCGCGCATCAGGTTTGCCCGTCCTGTAATCATCATTTGCCGCTGGCGCCGGCGGAACGATTTTCAATGTTGTTTGATAACGCGGCTTACGAGCTGATCGCATTGCCGGAACCCGTTGCCGATCCGCTGAAGTTTCGTGACGAAAAACGCTATACTGAGCGGCTGAAAGAAAATCGCAGGAAAACCGGGCAGAACGACGCCATGCAGGTCGGCGCCGGCGCCATCGATGGGGCTCCGGTTGTCGTCGCCATTCAGAACTTCAAGTTCATGGGCGGCTCCATGGGCATGGCGTTGGGCGAAGCCATGTTGAAAGCGGCCGAAGAAGCCGTTACGCGCCGTGCGCCCCTTGTTGTCTTTGCGGCATCGGGCGGCGCGCGCATGCAGGAAGGCATTCTCTCTCTCATGCAAATGCCGCGCACGACTATTGCAGTGCAGATGATGAAAGAGGCGGGACTTCCTTATATCGTTGTTCTGACGAACCCGACCACTGGCGGCGTGACGGCGTCTTACGCCATGCTGGGCGATATTAATCTGGCGGAGCCTGGCGCATTGATTGGTTTTGCCGGCCCGCGCGTTATTGAACAGACCATTCGTGAAAAACTGCCCGAAGGATTTCAGCGAGCCGAATTTCTGGAAGAAAAAGGCATGGTTGACCTAGTCGTGCATCGCCATGAAATGAAAACGACTTTATCTAAGCTTATTCGTGTGCTGATCAAAGAACGCCGACAGGCGCCGCAACCGCAGCTTGTTGTTTCCAGCGAAGCGCCGGCGGTGACGCCAGCAGCGCCGGTACAGCTTGATAAAGCTGCTGAATAGGACCTTACGCCCTTGAGCGATATTGAAGCGGTTCTCGCCCGCGTTGCACGCCGGCGTCCAAGGGTTATTGACCTCTCACTGGACCGGGTTTTCGCCGCTCTTGAGCACCTGGGCGACCCGCACAAGCGCTTGCCGCCCGTCTTTCATGTCGCTGGAACGAACGGCAAAGGGTCAACGGTCGCCTTTCTTCGATCGATTCTGGAGACTGCAGGGAACAGTGTTCACGTTTACACGTCGCCACATCTTGTGCGCTTCAACGAGCGTATTGTTCTCGCGGGGCGCGAGATTACCGACGAAGCACTTATCGAGGCCCTGGAGCAATGCGACCAGGCTGTTGGCGATCAAAAGCTCACCTATTTTGAAACGATCACTTGCGCTGCGTTGATTGCGTTTGCTGAAACGCCCGCCGACTACCTCATCCTGGAGGTTGGCCTCGGCGGCCGGCTCGATGCAACCAATGTACTTGAAAAACCATTGGCGACAAGCGTTTCACCGGTTGATCTCGACCATCAACAATTTCTAGGTAATTCGATTGACCTTATCGCGGCGGAGAAGGCGGGAATTTTCCGGCGTGGCGCGCCTGCGGTGATCGGTAAACAAAGCCCTGACGCCATGTCCGTCCTGCAGCGTTGTGCAAGTGATACCGGCGCGGCGATATTCGCCCACGGGGAGCAATGGAATATTTTTTCAGAGCACGGACGACTGATTTATCAAGACGAAGATGGCCTTTCGGATCTGGACACGCCCCGTCTTTACGGCGCCCATCAGATCGAAAACGCCGGACTCGCCATTGCAACTACAAAAGCCGCGGGCCTTAATATTGCTGATAATGTTCTCTCTCTCGGCGTTTCACGGGCGGATCATCCGGCGCGTCTGCAGCGTCTCGTGAGCGGTCCGCTAATCGATATGGCGCAAGAACTCCTTAGCGAGGAGCCGGAAATCTGGCTTGATGGCGGGCACAATCCCCATGCAGGTCGCGTTATCGCGCGCGCAATGGCGGACATGGAAGACCGTCACGCCCGTCCGCTGGTCATGATCGCCGGAATGCAGGCGAACAAGGATGCGCGAGGATATTTTGAACCATTTGCCGGACTTGCAGGTGAGGTCTTTGCCGTCGCAGCGGCTCAAGATGGCGTTGCTCCGGCTGAGGAAGTCGCAGCGGCGGCGCAGTCGGCCGGTCTGAGTGCGCAAGCTTGCGCATCAACCGCGGAGGCAATGCGGCTCGCCTGCAAGCGGGAATTAAAAGAGCCGCCGAGAATTCTCATCGGCGGCTCGCTTTATCTTGCAGGTGAAATTTTAAAGGATCATGCCTAAGCGGCGGCTTCTTTCAAAACTTCATTGACCCAGGCGACAAGCGCGCTTTTGGGCGCGGCGCCAACTTTGGTCGCGGCGAGTTCGCCATCCTTGAAAATCATCATCGTTGGAATGCCGCGCACCCCATATTGGCCAGGCGTTTGCGGGCTTTCGTCAATATTGACTTTCGCGACCGTCAGCTTGCCAGCGAACTCATTGGAAATGTCTTCCAGCGCCGGGCCGATCTGTTTACAGGGCCCGCACCACTCCGCCCAGAAATCAACAAGGACAGGTCCGTCCGCTTCAAGGACGTCAGTTGAAAAGCTCGTGTCGGTAACAGCCTTTGTTGGCATGACTTTATACTCCTGAACACCGCAAGGCGCGGCTATGATCTAACGGGCAAGATAAGGGCGTCGCCGCTAAGATCAACCCGGCGCCAGCCAGCGCGCGAAAGCGTGATCGAGCATCTCATCCGATAACGCCATCAGGCGCGCGTCGAAGGTCCAGAGTAACGCCGCTTTTATTTGATGATCCGGATAGATTTCCTGAAGTAACGCCCGGTAAGCGGCCATCTGTGCGATATAGGCGGGCGCAGCGTCTTCAACGCGCGCGGGCGGCGGGCGATTGGTTTTGTAATCAACAATGAGAATTTCATTCTTATCGAAAATGAGCCGGTCAATTTGCCCGGTGATAATGATGTCGAAACTGGCGCCTTTTGGCGTTCCGGCGATGGCGACTTCGGCGCGCGAGCCCGGCCCGAAAACACGTGCAAATTGCGCGTCGGTGAGCACCGCCAAAACCTCATCGCGCCATCGATTGCGTTCGCTTTCGTCAATATGCGGCGCTAGACGAGAAAGAAGCTGGTCAGCTGCATTTTGGCGTTTAGCTTGCGGCGTCTCCGGCAAGAGTTCGAGTAACCGATGAAGCGTCCGTCCACGGAAGTATTTATCGGTTTCGGATGGGGACAGCGCCGGTGTTTCCGCCGGCTCGCTTGCAGCCTCATCTTCATCAGCCAGCCGCGAGGGCGTCAAGCGCGCGGGCGCCGTTTCAGGCTGTGCCGGTAAAGTCAGCCATGGCGGCGTTTCCACGGGCGCCTGCGTTGGCGTTTCGTCGGCTTTTTCTGCCGGAACGGTTTGAGGGCAGGAAATATGGCGGACTGTCTCATCATTATTCTCCCATAGTGGAGCCTGGCCTTGCTCTACGCGCTCGCCTAACCGGTCAAAGGCATCCTGTGCGAGGGCATGCCATGATTTAACGCTTGTCTTCTTTTCGCGTGGCTTTCGATCATTGCCCAACTCATGACCGCAGATATAAAGCCGGTCGCGCGCCCGCGTTGCCGCCACATATAAAAGGCGGCGATATTCCTCGTAGGTCTTCTGCTTTTTTTCTTCGCGTGCGGCGGCGGTGATGGAAATGTCACGCTCGGCGCCGCCAGCGAAAAGGGGCGTCGTTACGGTACGAGATGAGCCGTCCGCGCGTATGCCGAGTTTCTGGATGGGGTCCTGTTGGCTGAGATTGGGACCGCGATGCGCATCGATCAGGAAGACGATGTTGGCTTCCAGCCCTTTCGCACCGTGTACGGTCATGACGCGCACAGCGTTATCGGTGCGCTCCATCTCGCGTTTAATTTCGCCGGCGCTTTCTTCAAACCAGCTGACAAAAGCGCGTAGTGATCGCGGGTTGGCGTTTTCAAAATCAAGGGCCTGGCGCAGCATTTCATCCACGGCGTCACGCGATGAGGGCGACAATCTTTTGTAAAAACGCTTACGCCCTGACGATGCGCCAGTCTCCAGAATATGACTCAGAAACGCGAACGGCCCCTGGCGAAGTCCAATTGCTCTTGCTACGGAAAGTTCTTCGGCGGCGGCGCGCCACTGGGGTTTCTCATCCGCGTGTTCTTTCAACGCATTCCATAGCGATTGGCCCGCGCGGCGAGGGTGAGCAAGCGGGAACAAATCGTTGTCGTCATCGAAAGCGAACAGAGGACTTTTTAGTGTTTCGGCCAGTGAAAGATCGTCGGATGACAGGAGCGTGAACTTTGCATAGGAGAGAAGATCCTCAACCGCAGGGTCTTCAAGCAATTTCAAACGGTCGGCGCCAGCGACGGGCACGCCATTCTGCGCCAGCCGGCGAATGACCTCGTCAAACAGACGGCTGCGGCTCTGCACCAGGATCATGATGTCGCCAGGTTCAACCGGTCTGTTTTGCGATTCGAGCATTGTTTCTTGTTCGAGCCAGTCCTTGACCGTCGTAGCGATCCGGTCGCTCAGGATTTGAACAGGATGGTTCGCTTCCGGTTCATCCACCGGGGCGTCCCATGGATTGGTTTCGGTTTTTGCCGGCCTCGGCGTCAGCGGCCAGAGTTCGACCAGTCCCGCTTCGCCGGTGCGTTTAGCGCTGTGAGTAGGAACGCCGCGGTGCCCGAGCCCTTCCGCCGCGTCACGCTCAACAAATAATGCATCGACGAAATCAAGGACGGGTTCGGTTGTGCGAAAAGATAATTGCAGGTCGACATTTTTATAATCGCCGGTGGCGGCGAGGCGTTTGCCAAGGTCTGTTTCTTTCTCTTCGAAAAGGTCGACATCTGCGCCCTGAAAAGAATAAATGGATTGCTTCATGTCGCCGACAGCGAAGAAAGTTCGATTGATGTCGCGTGCGCCGGCGCCGCTTAAATAGTCCTTAAGCAAGGCATCAATCACGTCCCATTGCGCCGGGCTGGTGTCCTGCGCTTCGTCAACGAGGATGTGGTCGATCCCCTGATCGAGTTTGTACATGACCCATGCGGATGAAGCTTGCGAAAAAAGACGGCGCGTGCGGTGGATGAGATCGTCAAAATCGAGGGTTGCTCGCGCTGTCTTTGACCGGCGATAGACATCGCGCACTTCGCCAAGAATACGGTAGTATGCTGCAGTGTCGCGATAAAGGACAGCGGCTTTCTGCGCTTCGTTTGCAGCGATAAAGCCCTTTTCCAAATCAAGAAGGAAATCATTGACCCATGAGGCGATCTTTTCTGTTTTCTTGTCGCCGTATTTGCCGCGGGGCGCACCGTCGGATTTGAGAAAGAGTTTGTTGAGCGCCCCCCACTGTTCCGCCGCTGTGGATGCATTCAGAAAATTTTGGATTGGCGCGGCGCAGCGGTTTTTCGCGTTGGCGCCGCTCGCCGCGAGGGCGGCGCGCGCCTCTTCAAATTGTACGGCGTCAATTGATTGCATGAATGCAGCCTGAATATCGTTTTCGGTTTGATCGACATTGACCCTGAGATCATCGGCTAGCGCAGCGATCATGGCGTCGAGGCTTTCATGTCGGGCGAGCGCCGCATCGAATTCAAAACCGTTTGCCTTAATCAATAGCTCACGCAGTTGTTGCTCGCCGCGCAACATGGCGAGACGATCAAAACTTTCGGCTAATTCAGATTTGCTGATCGCTTGCGCCGCAACAGTGTCGATCGCGGCGTTCAACAGGCGTGAGGCTTCGCCTGTTTCTACAATCGTAAAGCCTGGCGGCGCGCCAGCTTCCAGCGGAAATCGGCGCAGCACGCTCTCACAGAAAGAATGAATGGTCTGGATTTTAAGCCCACCCGGTGTTTCCAGCGCCCGGGCGAACAGTCGTCGTGCGTCGGCAAGGTCGCGTGGTGATCGCGCAGGCGCCTCGTTTCCTTCGATCTCAATAAGCGCAACGCTGAGATCATCGTCATCCAGCAACGCCCATTGGCCCAGTTCTTTGAAAAGGCGTTCCGCCATTTCAGCGGCCGCGGCTTTTGTAAAAGTGATGCACAGTACTTTGTCTGGCGTAACTTTTTCCAGGAGCAGTCGCGCAACGCGGTTGGTGAGGACTCGCGTTTTGCCTGATCCGGCGTTGGCCATGACAAAGGCCGAACGGGCAGGGTCAGCGGCGAGGCGCTGATTACGTATTGTTTGCTCAAGGGGCGTCATTCTTCGCTTCCTTGCGCATTGCGTTCGCGCCGGCGCGCCAGATGATCATAGTCGCCATAGTCATCAACATATTGCGGGCGAGGCTGGGACGGATAAGGCGTTTGCGGATCATTGAAGTGTCGCATCAACTCACGCAAACCCGCGTCCGCTTCTTCGATCATTGTCACGCAGTTGTCGCCGCTGGCGCCGGAGTCATCGTCTTTTTTTCCGCTGCGTGAGATCACGCGAACATATTCGAAACCTTGAACGGGCGTCGGGCCCAGCGCTTCAAATCCGCCATGCATAACAATCAGGCCTGTCAACGGAAGCTGTGGGCTGAACTTCTGCGATTGTCTCTTGGTTGGCGGCGGCGTTCCGGTTTTATAGTCGATGATAAAGGCGCCGCCGTCGTTCAAAAGGTCGATCCGGTCGGAGCGCGCGCCGAGATTGTATTCGCGATTGTCGACGGTGAAGGTCCACTCGCCTTTTCCCTCAACAATGGCGGGGCGCCCGGCGATGCGCCGTTCGGCGTCCCAGTCGGCCAGCCAGCCAAAGGCTTCATTCGCCCGTTTGCGCCAAAACGGCATGTGTTCGCCTGTCAGACCAAAATCAGGCGCATGCTGGTCGAACAAATGGTTCAAAAGATCAAAGCGCGCGCTATGCGTTTCTTGCGGCGGCGCTTTGGCAAAGTCCTGCAATATGCGGTGGAAGAGATTGCCGATATCGCGCGGGCCCAGTGGTTCATTATGCGCCTCGAGCTTTTCAAGGCGCAGGATATTTCTTGCATAAACAGCGTAAGGGTCGCGGAGAAGTTTTTCGATTCGGGTGACGTAAAATATCGTTGGGCGCGCTTCGACAGGCGGGCGAGGTTGGGGCGCCGCGATACGTAAATGCTGCGTGGGTTTATCAAGTCGCGCTCCGAGCGTTTCGTAATGATGCGTTCGCTCTATGGAAGGAAGCGCGCCCGCGCCTTTTAGAATATTCTTTAAGCGAACAATCCAGCGTGATGGTTTTGTTGGTTTGCCGCCGGCGCGCGTGGCGCGGGTCAGCATCACCGACGGCGCCGCGGCGAGTTGAGCGAAATCATGCGCTGCGAGGCCAATGCGCTGTTCAGGCGAAGGCAGGCCGAGATTGCGGCGCATGGGGCGTGACAGAAACGGATCAATCGCGGCGTCACGTGGCCACACGCCTTCATTGAGTCCGCCCAGAATGACGATATCCGCACGTTGAAGTCGGGCTTCCAGCGGCCCTAATATGGCGATGCGCGGATGGGCGGGCGCCCGGCGTCGCACCACAAAGCCTTTAATCAATTGATGGAAGATCTCCGGGTAATCGGACGCGTCTCCATGAGCGATGCCTGACGCCGCCTGTTCGATGTCCGCAAGCGCGCTGGCGCCGGTCTCGCCATCTTCGCCGCGCCACAGGCGAACGGCGCCGGTAACTGCGTCCGTAGCAGTGAGCGCTTCGGCAATGTTCAAATGCGCCTTAACCCGGTTCTGAAAACTTGTTTGTGTCTCCGGCCAGTATTCAAGGGCGGTGCAAAGGGCGTCTAATATTGGCGCCGCCGCTTCATTGCGCCGTTCGTCAGAGAGAACTTTTGCCCTCAAGCCGGCCGCGCCTGCTTTCGGTTTCAGACCGCGCAATGCGAGGTCGATAGCTGTTGTTGAGCGCATGCGATCATTGTGAGAGAGCCCACCGCCAAATAATGGATGGCGCACAACCGCTATCAGAGCGACGGCATCCGACGGATCGGCGAGCCATGCCGCGACCAGTCGTAAAAATGTTCCGCACGGACTATTTGGAAACGGTACGCCGGCAGAGTCATCAACATTGACACCCCATCGTCGCATTTTAACGGCGACCCGCCGCGCCAGGTCCCGATCCGGTGTTACCAGCATAACCATTTTCCCCGGATCTTCGATGGCGCCGCGAATTTTCACGGCGATGGCGGCGGCCTCGCGCTCTTCATCGCTGGCTTCGACAAGTTCCACATCCGCCAACTGATGCGCCAGCGCCTTTCGGTCCTGATCAATGGCGACGGCCCAGTCACGCCAGCTGTCGGAAGCGTCCGCCGGACGCAGCGCTACCGCAATGACGTCGTCACGTTTATGCATTTCTGTTGATGCCGGCTCGGGCCAGGGCGCCACGCTGCGTCGCTCAATATCCAGTTCTTTCAGGAGTTGTCGCAGACCACGCTGGGGATGGGTTTCGTCGATGTTGTCCCAGAACTCGTCGCCGGACGTGATGTCCAGCCCGGGGAGGAGGACGCACCCCATGGGCAGACGCGCCACGATTTTCATCATGCGCGCGACAGCGGGCGTTGATCCGGTGGTGCCAGCGATGATGACGGGCTTTTTGGGTGGATCTGAGCGCCAGCGTTCTGTTTGCCGGTCGATCAGTTTGACGCGGCGCTCCGCCGGATCGCTTAAATTTCGCTCCGCCAGATAGTCCGGCCATGCGTTTGTGATGATTGAGAGAAATGCCAGCGAATGGCGCCAGTGTTCCGCCAGTGCGTCCGGCACAAGAGATTGTAATGCGTCCGGTTTTACTTCTTCCGTATAGAAAGAGTCTAGAAGTTTTCCTAACTCATCGCCAGCGGCGATTGCGCCGGCCCAGCGTTCATGACCATCAAAAGCGCGGTCGCGCGCCGCGACCATGCGGGCGAGCGTCAGTCGTCGTTCCAGTGTGGAGATCGCTGGCGGGAGATCAATCTCGTCTTCAGCGCTTCCGTCAAAAATTGTAATCTCGTCTTCATCGATATCGCCCAGGGCGCGTATTTGCGGCAACAGGCTTGCTCGTTTGTCTGGCGCTGTTGTGACGAATGCTTCGCCTAGCGCGCGCACCGCACGGCGGGTCGGCAGATAAATCAGCGCGTCCGCAAGTTCGAGCCCGTCATACGTTTCAAGGGCGGCGCGTAGCGCGCTTGCAAGGTCTTCCAGAAACGGTCTGCCGGCATTGACGGTGAAAATACGCGGTGCGGCGCGCGTGAAAATGTCCGGCTCGGGCACGTTTACCCGCGCCCGCTGGCAAGACGCGCTTCGGCGGCGGCTAAGCCTTGCGGGTCACCCACATGCATCCAGTCGCCCTTGTAGACGGCGCCAAATAAACGCCCGCGCGCTGACGCCAGATCCCATAGAATGCGGGTTGAAAATGGGCCTTCCGGGCCTTCGTCGATAAGCGCGGGGGAGATCAATTGCAGGCCCGTGAAGACGAGCGGCGCCGTCGATCCTTCGCGCAAGGCAATGCGGCCATCGGCGTTGCGATTAAAATCACCTTTGCCGTCATAGCCGCTGGTGTTCTCAATCGGGACGAGCAGCAAGAGTGCATCCATCTTCGCATTGCGCCAGACAGCGCTGAGAGACGTGCAGGCTTCCTCCTGCGCCGCATCGATGAGAATGGCGTCGGTGTTTGTGCAAAAGACCGGCGCATCGCCAAAATGTGGTCGCGCCTTTTTTAATCCGCCGCCGGTTTCCAGTAGCAAATCGCGTTCGTCGGAAATGACGATTTCCGGCGCCCGCCGATCGCTGAGATGATTTTCAACCTGATCGGCGAGGTAATGAACATTGACTATGGCGCGATTGACGCCCGCATCTGCAAACTTGTCCAGCGCATAATCCAGGAGCGCCTTGCCAGCTACCGGAATCAGGGGCTTCGGCATTTTATCCGTAAGCGGACGCATCCGCGTACCAAGACCGGCGGCGAGCACCATCGCTGTGTCAGGCTTTGCGTTCATTCCGCCAGCTCCGGCAAATGAGTAGCGAAGAAGCGATGCAGCGGTTCCAGTCCGGGTCGTTTTAGATCGCTTCGAAAATGGGCTTCAACACGCGGTAAAAGATCAAGGTAGCGAGGTTTGTTGTCCCGCTTGGCGAGGCGTGCGAAAATACCGAGTATCTTTGCATTGCGTTGCGCGGCGAGAATTGAGTAATCTTGCGAGAATGCGTCGCGATCAAAACCGCCAGATTTAGCAGCCGCCTCGCAATAGTGATCAACCATCGCCGCCGCCAGACCGGGCTCTACATCACGGCGCGCATCCTCCAGGAGCGAGACCAGATCATAAGCCGCCGCACCGAAAAGTCCGTCCTGAAAGTCAATCAGGCCAACGCGTTTGACGTCTTTTCGGTCTGGAAGCCATAAAAGATTTTCCGCATGGAAGTCACGCAGCACCAAACTATGCGGCGGCGAAATCTTTTTCAAAAGGCTGGAAAATATTCCTAGATATTCCGCTTTCAGATCATCCGGCGCCAGACCGCCTTTCGTCAAAGGCCAGTACCAGTCGACAAGCAATTCGGTCTCCGCCAGCAGCGCGGCATTGTCATAGTCGAGCATGGTATAGTTTGATGTCGCCGGACGCGCCGGTGGTTGTGCGCGCATCGCGGCCAGAACATCGACCGCCGCGCTGTAGATTTCGGTTTCATCAACCGTATCGACGACGCGTGCAAAAAGGCTGTCGCCGAGATCTTCAATAAGAGCGAGACCAAGCTGTGCGTCTACTGCATATATTTCCGGCGCAGACAAATCGGCCGCACGAAGGGCGTTGCCGATGGCGATGAAAGCGTTGAGGTTTGGTCCGGCGAGGCGCGCCGTTGCGTTGTAGCCAAGTTGCTGTCGTTCAGCGACACTCGCTTCCGGGGGGCACGGAGCGCTTTCCGCACCCGGCGGTGCAATCATCAAGACGGCGTCGTTTCCATTTCGACTGACACGCAAATAGCGCCGTGTTGAGGCGTCGCCCGCCAGCGGCCGCGCATCGGCCCCGGCCCAGCCGGCCTCACTTAGAAAGTCGAGATGGGATTGATCGATCATGGACTCGTTATTCGTCATGCGTTTCACTTTACGCGATTCCGGCCTGGCGCAATGCTGGCGCCCACCGATCAGGCGCATTGACGCGCAAGCGCCGCCCGCCGCCGTCTTTTACTTCAAGGTGCAGGTGAAGCACGTCATCCGGCAGCAAGCTTTCAATCCGGTCGGGCCATTCGATCAGACATATGCCGCTCTCCAACGCCTCCTCGAACCCGAGCTCCCAGACGTCGCCGGGTTTTTCCAACCGATAAAGGTCAAAATGCCAGATCGCCTCTTTCGCGCCCTCATATGTTTCGACCAGGGTGAAAGTCGGACTTGGCACGTCCAGCGCGCCGCAGAAGGCCTGGATCAGGCCGCGCGCCAGGGTTGACTTGCCGGCGCCCAGAGGTCCCTCCAGCAATACCGCGTCGCCGGAGCGCAGGGCGGGCGCGAGCCGTGCGCCGAACGCCGCCGTCTCAGCTTCCGTTTGCAAATTCATGGATAGTTCCGTCATAGGCAGCATATCGGCGGGAAGATCGTCTCGCGCAAGTTATCCGATTGTTCGGCGTGTCCCGCCCTCAAAAAATCCCATTCCCGTCATCAACAGCATTAAGGGCTTGCCGTCTGTGATCAGGGCCTTAAATGACAGCCCCTAAAGCTTGTCCAACGGAAAACAACAAATGCCTAAAATTACTTATATTGAGCAAAGTGGCGCTGAACACGTCGTCGAAGCGGAAAAAGGAACTTCCGTCATGGAGACGGCGGTGAAAAATATGGTGCCGGGCATTGATGCGGATTGCGGCGGGGCCTGCGCCTGCGCAACCTGCCATGTTTATGTTGACGCCGCTTGGGCCGAAAAAGTTGGCAAGCCGGAGCCGATGGAAGAATCGATGCTCGATTTCGCCTATGAGCCGAAAGAGAATTCGCGTCTTTCCTGCCAGATACAGGTCACAGACGCGCTTGATGGCCTCATCGTGCGATTGCCTGAATTCCAGGGCTAGTACTTCAAGTTTTGGGGCTGCCGGGGCTTGACGATACTGTCGTCTCGGCGTTTCATGAACAAATGCAGAACACTCTCTCAGCCGGCCAAATTTTTTCACGTCCGGATCAGACTTCGCTGCTGACCCGCGGGGTGATGCGCCTGTTTATCGATCTCGGCCTCAGCCCGCTGGCGGAATTCAGGCTCGCCTCAGGCCGGCGAGCGGATATCGCGGGCCTCGACCGGAAGGGCTATCTGATTATTGCGGAAGTCAAATCCTGCCGTGCGGATTTTGAAGCCGATCAGAAATGGCCCGAATATCGCGATTACTGCGATCAGTTTTATTTCGCCGTTGATCCGGCTTTTCCACAAGAGCTGTTGCCGGAAACAGAAGGGCTGATTTTTGCCGACGCTTACGGGGCCACGATTAATCGTCCCGCCGAAGCAAGGCCCCTGGCGCCGGCGCGCCGCAAAGCGGTGACCTTGCGGTTCGCCCGCCAGGCGGCGTTACGCGCGACCAGTGTTTAGGCTTTACCGTGGTGTCAGTCGCATTACTGCGCCGATGGGCTCGCCGCTGCGTTCTTCAGTGGTGACGTAAATTGCGCCATCGGGGCCGACCCGCACTTCGCGAATGCGCTCGCCGACCAGATAGCGTTCTTCGCCGACGGGGCTGTCGCCGTCCATGATCACGCGGTGAAGCGCCTGTAACGCCATAGAGCCTACCAGAAGGTCGCCATCCCAGCCTTCGAACACGTCGCCGCGATAAACCGCAAGGCCTGATGGTCCGATCGACGGGGTCCAGTATTTTATTGGCTGCGTTGTGCCTTCATATTCCGTAAACGGTGTAATTTTTGCGCCATTATAGTCAATGCCGTAGCTTGCGAGCGGCCAGCCATAATTAGCGCCGGGCCGGATAATGTTTATTTCATCGCCGCCCCGGGGGCCATGTTCATGCTCCCAGAAAATGTTGCGCGGTGCGTCATAGACAAAGCCCTGCGGATTACGATGGCCTTTCGTGTAAAGCTCCGGCAAGGCGCCTTCGCCAAAATCCGGATTGTCGTCAGGGATTGAACCGTCTTCATTGATGCGGATTACGGCGCCGAAGCTTGTCGACATATCCTGGGCGAGTTCTTTGTATCGGGATCCTTCGCCGACAGTGAAGTAAAGTTTGTCGTCCGGGCCCCAGACAAGCCGCCCGCCATAGTGATATCCGGCGCGTTTTAAGGGCTTCGCTTCGTAAATGACTTCCACGTCATTGAACGCTGCGCCGTCGAACGTCCCACGGGCAATGCGCAGGGCGTTATCGCTTTCCGTCCCCGATGCATAAGCGAGAAACAGGACATTGTTCTGCGTAAAATCAGGATGCGGAAGAACATCAAAATATCCCGCCTGTCCGTCGACATAAGCGTCCGGCATACCAGCAACCGCTGCATTGTCGAGAACGCCGTCACGGATCATGCGCAGACGCCCGGCGCGCTCCGTCACCAGCATTGTTCCGTCCGGAAGAAATGCGATTGACCATGGATTGACCAGCCCTTCCGCGAGCGTTTCCACCACGAGTTCCAGGTCGCCTTCAGGCGCGGGATCGGCCAGTGTTTCCTGCAAGGCGGGATCGCCGCCGCCGGCGGGCGCCGCTGTCACCTCGGCGTCATTTTGTTCGGCGCAGGCCGCCGCTAGAGCGAAAATGCTTGAAGCGAGAAAGAAGGAGCGAAGCGTCTGGGTCATGAAAGTCTATTCCCTATCGTTACTGGCCGCGATGAATTCCCTGAAAGATGCCTGGGGGGCTCGACGTCAGCGCTTGTGATATGACAAAACCGACGGTGTTGAAAGCGGAATAGGGAATGCGGGGCGATTATGAGTATTTTCAGATTAGGCGCCGCCTTCATCGCGTCGTCGGCGGTTACATATGCGTTAGCTTCCGCTTTCTATACGCAGCAGGTCCTCGCCAAACAGGCCGCCATCGGCGCCGTCTATACCGCAAAGCAACAAGCAGCGACCTATCTCGATAACTTTCTCGGCCTTGCGCCCGCTTACGGCGCAGTCCTGACGATAGCCTTGTTGATCGGGTTTGTGGTGGCTGCATTCGTCAAGCGTGTTCTGAAACCGCTGGCGCCTGTCGCCTATCCGATTGCGGGCGCGGCGGCGGTTTTTACCGCCATCTGGTCTATCGAAAATCTTGTTGCGGGCGGCGGTGTCGGCGCCATGGGCGGCGCACGTGACGCTGTGGGTGTTGCTTTGCAGTGTCTGGCGGGATTTGCAGGCGGCGTTGTGTTCGCTGTGACCCGGGGCGGCGCGCGCTAGCGTGAGCATTTCCGTGAACAGAGTTTCCCAGCGCCAGTTCGTTGCTACGGCAATTGCTTTCGCGGATCGCTACGCATAGGGTCCGCCGCCATGCAGGATGACTTAAAAGAACTGATCACGAAGACCGCTGCGCGCGTGCGTTTGCGCGATTTTACCTGGGCGGTGGGGATTAGCGCTGGCGTTGGCCTCACCATGCTCGCCAGCGGTCTTGCGCGGTGGGAATTTGTCGTCATTGCTTGGGTTGCTTTTTTAGCTGCGCTCGCAGTGCGCTATCGTTTCTCATCAGGGCGCGTTTGGGCGCGGCCTATCCAGAGTATCGTCGAAAGCGGCCTGAGTGCGCAGCAAGCGGAAATCGCCAATCTTCAGATTGCCCGCGGCGTGGCGCAGGCCTTGCCGGAGCCTCTATTTATTCTTGATGCCGACGGTATTGTGGAGCACGCAAACCCGGCGGCGGAAGACCTTGTCGGATCGAAAGAAATAGAAGGACGCCATTTCGCCGCCGTCTTGCGCTCGCCGGATGTGTTCGAAGCGGCGGAATCAGTTCTGCGCACGCATGAGGCGCTAACTGTGGATTTTATGACAACCGGCGCGATTGAGCGTTCCTGCCGTGCTTTTGTCGCGCCGCTTGGCGCTGACGGCGCCCGCGCCCGATCGCTCGTTTTTATTCGTGATTTGACCAGCGAACGGCGGCTGGACCAGATGCGCGCAGACTTTATCGCCAGCGCTAGCCATGAGTTGCGCACGCCGCTTGCCTCGCTGCTTGGTTTTATCGAGACGATGAAGGATCACGCAAAAGACGATCCTGAAGCGCAGGAGCGGTTTTTGCCGATCATGCAGGCGCAGGCGGAACGCATGCAGCGACTGGTTGCCGACCTCATGTCTTTGTCGCGGATTGAACTAAACGAGCATGTGCCGCCAAGAGATCTTCTCAATCTTGCAGATATTGCGAATGACGTTGTCGACAGTTTTGCACCGCTGTTTAATCAGGCGGGCGCGATTGTTGATCTTATAAACGATGCGGATGAGCCGCCGATGATCCGAGGCGAGCGCGATCAGGTTTTTCAAGCGATCCAGAACCTTCTCGATAATGCGGTAAAATATGGCGGCGACCCGGCGCTGATAAAAGTCCGTGTAGGTTGCGGTTCAGCCCCGCCACTGGTTGAAGAAGGGGAGCCCGGTCACCGCGCCGGGGATTCCGCAGCCCAGACCGCCAGTCGGCTTGGGGTTCAAATTGATGACCTCGTCTATGTGCAGATCCGCGATTTTGGTCCCGGCGTGGAGCGTGCTGTTCTTCCACGACTGACTGAGCGGTTTTATCGGGTCAATGTGGAGCGCAGCCGAAAAAGTGGCGGCACTGGGCTCGGTCTTGCGATCGTCAAGCACGTTTTGAACCGTCACCAGGGCGGTTTTCAGATCGAGAGCCGGCTAGCGGGCGGGACAGCGTTTAACTGTTATTTCCTCGCCGCCAGCTGATTTTCGCCCACCTGGTCGCCTGGGCGCACAAATTGCGCTATAATTTTTCCGCCGTACAAGAATATGTCACAATTACTAGGCATTTAGACGATCTTTCGTCCATCCAGATGCGTTTAGGACCCCTTATGGCTGTTGCAGCCTCTCATCCGTCGTTTCTAGCTCGCCGTGCGCTTGAAGCTGAATTATCTCGCATGGCGGCGCTGGTGGAAAACCAGCTCCAGGCTGCGATTTCCGCTTTTGAGCGGCGCGACGTTGCGGTGGCCGCGAACCTGATCGCCAATGATCAGCGAATTGATGAATTTGATCGTGACATTGAAACGCGGATTATGGCGCTCCTCGGTGAGGACGCTTTGCCGGAAGAAGCTCTGCGGGAAGTCATGACCATCATGAAACTGACGGGTGAGTTGGAGCGCGTCGGTGATCTCGCGAAGAATGTAGCCAAGCGTACTCAGGTCGTCAGCCGTGAAGCGCCGGCGAGCCCGACATCGGGCGTGGCGCGCATGGGCCGTGCAAGCCTGCGCCAGTTTTCGGATAT
Source organism: Hyphococcus sp. (assembly GCA_965230025.1). Lineage (GTDB taxonomy): Bacteria > Pseudomonadota > Alphaproteobacteria > Caulobacterales > Parvularculaceae > Hyphococcus. The sequence goes on along the minus strand of CBDDKD010000057.1, from coordinate 30,014 downwards.
TCTGAATGCCTATGCGGCGAAAAATCTCGACGCCGCCAAAGCCGTTTGGGGCGGCGATGACGAGCTTGATGAACTCTACAACTCTGTCTTTCAGGAAATTCTCTTAGCGATGATGAAGGACCCGGCGCAGGTGAACGCAGGCACGCATCTGGTCTTTATCGCCAAGAATTTCGAGCGTGTTGGCGATCACGCAACCAACATCGCTGAAGCTATCCATTTTCAGGTCACTGGCTCGCCGCTGGTGGAGATGCGCCCAAAAGGCGATGAGACCTCGACAATTACAGTTGCACCGCCTAAGCGGTCAGGCGCCGTTTGACGTAAGAACGACCGGAGACAGCTATGGCCGCCACGCGCGTTTTGATTGTCGAAGATGAGGAGGCGCTTGCGACGCTTCTTGAGTATAATTTAACCAAAGAAAAGTTTGCAGTCACACTCGCCGCCGATGGCGACGAGGGGTTGTTGAGACTGGAGGAAGAGCCGCCGGACGTTGTCATTCTTGACTGGATGCTGCCGAAAACGTCAGGCATTGAAATTTGCCGGCGCATCCGTTCAAAACCGGAAACCCGCAATATCCCGATCATCATGCTGACGGCGCGTTCGGAAGAGGCTGACCGTATTCGCGGATTGGAAACCGGCGCGGACGATTATCTGACCAAACCGTTTTCAACGAAAGAACTGATCGCGCGCGTGCGTGCGGTTCTTCGACGTATCCGCCCGGGCCTTGCGGAAGACAAGGTGAAGTATGGCGATATTGAAATCGACCGTGTTTCCCATCGCGTTAAGCGTGGCGACAAAGAGATCCATCTGGGTCCGACTGAATTTCGCCTGCTCGATCATCTGATCCAGCATCCGGGCCGCGTATTCTCGCGCGAACAATTATTGAATGCGGTTTGGGGCTCTGACGTATTTGTTGAGGTGCGCACTGTTGATGTTCATATCGGCCGCCTGCGCAAGGCGTTGAACAAATTCAAGCAGGGCGATCCGGTCCGCACGGTGCGGTCCGCCGGTTACGCGCTCGACGCCGAATAAGAAAAAGCCCGCCAATGGCGGGCTTTATTCATGTAGTCATGTGGATGTGTTTATCCTGCGGCCCGGCGCTTCTCCGGATTAGCGAGTACGCGGCGCGGTTCTCTGCGAGCGTCGCGGCGTTGCGGCGGTTGAAACGCCATATGCGCGTGATAGGCGCAGTAGGATTTTCCAGACAATGTCGACTGACCACAGAAATGGAAATCATCCTGTGCAGGATCGCCGATCGGCCATTTGCACATATTGTTCTTGATCGTCGACACGGTCGTCTTGTCGCCCGTGTCGAGCACCAGTGGCGCAATAAATTCAGGCTCGGGAATGACCGATTTCATCTCCGGCCGTTTTGATTTTTGAATGGGACTGTTGTCTTCCTTGCGTTCCGGAGCGGCGCTCCGCCCGCGCTGCGGTTTCGCCGGCGTCGCACGACCGGAAAGGCCGAGGCGATGCACTTTGCCAATCACCGCGTTGCGGGTGACCCCGCCCATTTTATTTGCAATCTGGGCTGCCGAGAGGCCTTCCGCCCAGAGTGTTTTCAACAATTCCACCCGCTCGTCTGTCCAGGCCATATCGCCGCTCTCCCTGATGTTGGCGGGGCTCGCCCTTCGCTCCGCCGATAAATCAATATTTGGTATGTAAAAACAGCACTTTTCCAAATGCGCCAAGATATAGTATCCTACAGGTTGTGAAACACAACATGGCGCCGCCATAAATTTTTGCCCACTATATGTTGATAATCTGTCATGCTTGACGGCCTGCCGGGCGAAGGTTCACATCGTTGCAACGCAATAAAAGGATTTCGCGCAGCTTATGGACGGCGCAGACAACATCATTGTTGAAAAATCCCTCGACCCGCAGCCGCAGGCGGCGTTTGGCGAACGTCGATTTGGCGCGGTGAACTGGCTGGGTCTGTGGACGCTTTATGTCAAAGAAGTCCGCCGCTTCGTGAAAGTTGTGACCCAGACGGTCGTGGCGCCGGTTATTTCAACGCTCTTGTTCCTGATTGTCTTTACACAGGCTTTTGGTTCTGCGCGGCCGGATATTAATGGCGTGCCGTTTGTCGAGTTTTTGGCGCCAGGACTGATCATCATGGCTGTCCTGACAAATGCGTTTACGAATTCATCGTCATCAATCCTGATCGGGAAGGTGCAAGGTTCTATCGTCGACGTATTGATGCCGCCCTTGTCGGCGGCGGAGCTGACGGTGGCGTTTGTCGCCGGGGCTGCGACACGGGGTTTTGTCGTCGGGCTGATAACGGCGATTACCAGCGCCGGGTTCATGTATATGAATGACGCGCCGATGCGCATTGAAGCAATTTGGGCTATTTTATATTTCTCAACGGCGGCGGCGTTGATCTTCGCCATGCTGGGCGTTGTCGGCGGAATCTGGGCTGAAAAGTTCGATCAGCTGGCGGCGGTGACGAATTTCGTTATTACACCGCTGACATTCCTGTCAGGCACCTTCTATTCCGTTGACCGATTACCGGAACCGTTTCGAACCGCCAGCCAGTATAATCCGGTCTATTATCTTATCGATGGGTTTCGGTCCGGTTTTACAGGTCAGGCAGAATCCAATCTGTTGATTGGCGTGTGCGTAACGTTCGCCCTTGTCGTTGTTTTCGGCGTCTGGAGCTACCAGTTGTTTAAATCCGGATATAAGCTGAAAGAATAGGGCTCCTTTTTTTCATGTCAGACCAGCACAGCCAGTTTTTTTCAGGCGATGACGCCGTGTTGCCGTTTCAGGTTGGCGAGACCGCTGTGCGAGGGCGCATTGTGCGTCTTGCGGGCGTTCTCGATACCATTTTACAGGCTCATCAGTTCCCTGATGAAGTTTCGGAACTTGTGGGCGAGGCAGCCAGTCTGGTCGCGATGATGGGCGCGGCGTTGAAATTTGACGGTAAGCTGATTTTTCAGGCGCAGGGGGACGGCGCCGTTCCGCTGGTTGTCGCCGATTACGTCGCCGGGGGCGCCTTGCGGGCCACCGCAAAATATCATGACGCCGATGCGGTTACGGGAAAGTCTGGCGCGGCGGCGCTGCTCGGCAAGGGGCACATCGCGATGACGATTGACCAGGGGCCGGAGATGGAGCGTTATCAGGGTGTCACGCCGATTGAGGGAGATACGCTTGGCGCGGCGGCGGTTTCCTATTTTCGCCAATCCGAGCAAATTCCCACCATCGTAAAGCTTGCTGTCGGCCGTCTGTCAGCGCCGGGTCAGGCGGAGGCGTGGCGTGCTGGCGGGATCATGCTGCAATATATGCCGGGCGAGGGCGGCGTGCGCGAACGCGGCGAAGAAGTCATCCTGGGTGATGACGACCAGGAGACATGGGACAGGGCGTCCGCGTTTGTTGAGACCATTCAGGTTGATGAACTGCTTGACCCGGCGATCAGTCCGGAAACGTTGCTCTATCGATTGTTCCACGAAGACGGCGTTCGGGTTTATGATCCGCAAGCCGTTCGCGCCGCTTGCGGTTGCAATGGCGATACGATTGCAGCGGTGCTGAGCCGCTATACAGCTGACGACCTCGAAGACATGGTGGAAAACGGCGTGATTAATGTGACATGTGAGTTTTGCCGCAAAGACTACCGCTTTAGCGCCGGCGGCGAGCTGTTGGAGACATCATGAAGCGCAAGGAATTCGAAAAAGAGCTTGCGGAGCTGGAGTTTGAGCTTGCCAAGCTTCAGGAGACTGTCCACCGGAAGGGCATGAAAGTTGCGATCATTTTTGAAGGTCGCGACGCAGCCGGTAAAGGCGGCGCCATCAAAACCCTCATGAGGCGGATGAATGCGCGGATCTGGCGGATCGCCGCTCTACCGAAGCCGTCCGATCGGGAGCGCACCCAATGGTATTTCGAACGCTATGTGAGTCATTTGCCGTCTGGCGGTGAAATCGTTCTGTTCGACCGGTCATGGTACAATCGCGCGGTGATCGAGCCGGTGATGGGGTTCTGCACGCCGGAACAGCATGAGGTTTTCATGCGTGAGGTTCCGCTGTTTGAAAAAATGCTGATGGACAGCGGGCTGATCCTGTTGAAATTCTGGCTTCATGTTTCCGCCGAGGAGCAGGAAGAGCGATTTCAGGATCGCGCCAACGATCCGCGCAAGCGCTGGAAATTATCGCCAATTGATCTGAAAGGCCGCGAGCTTTGGATTGAGGCGACGAAATATCGAGACAAGATGTTTGAACAGACAAGCACGGATAAGGCGCCCTGGCTTGTCGTTGATGCAAATGATAAGCGCAAAGCGCGCCTTAATATCATTCGCGCGATCCTTGATCGCGTACCGTATGAATTCAATAAAGATGCATTTGAGCCGGTGGCCCTGCCGCCGCGCAAGACCGGCGACAATGGCGGCTACATCGAAAAGGGTCTTGGCGACCTTAATTGCGTGACAGATTATTATGAGGAATGAGAACAGGCTAAGGCCAAGTAAACATTTCAATCGCTAGCACAGCTTGTCTGCGTCCCGGCGCCTTGACTTGTAAGTGGTGATTCTATGTCGAGGCTCAATTTCTTGAGAAAGTCATCCACCCTGGATGTTAAGCAATTCTCTTTTCCAAGTTCTGAATTTATCTCATTATGGGATAAATCTACGGCAAGAATTTCTCCGTAGCCCCCAAGACTTTCCACTTTTTCAAGGAAGTGTTCCGCTTGCACACATAATGTATCGCTTCGCGTTGAGCATACCGCCAAGAACGGAGGTAATTTGTCAGTAAGCAAATAGAAGGGAGACGCCCTTTCCCAATAGTCAGGGTTTTCACTGAACACTCTTTTGTAAAGCTCGGGAGGATTTGGGGACGTCATGCTTTTCACAAGATCATAAGTCGTATCTAAAGAAACCGTTCCCAACCACGGCGTTAGCCCGCTTTCTGTATCAGCGGCGTTTTGAGATGAGACGAGTGAAATTAAGTGCGCGCCCGCAGAATGTCCCATCAAAATAAATTTCTCGGGAGACCCGCCCCATTCGCGAACGTTATCCTGAGAAAAGAGTAAGGCCGCCTTTACATCTTGTGCTTGTTCGACCGGTCTGTTTTCTGGCAGCGTGCGATAATTGGCGGATATAAAGACAAAGCCTTTTGCTCCCCAGTGCGCCACCTTGTTTTCAAATTCCGCCGCGCGCGCTTTGTCTCCCCCTTGCCATGCGCCGCCATGCACCATGAAGATAACGGGCGCGTCTTTCGCGCCGGCGGGGATATAAACATCCAGTGTCTGCTTATCATCCTCGCCATACGCAATATCAGACAACACTTCCACATTGGAAGGAAGCGCATAGGCGTTTGAGGCGATTAGAGCTAAGGACAGCAGAATGAGCGTTTTAATGTAATGCAGCAAAATGAAGTTCCCGATGTGCAGACATTTGTTAAACGAAAAAAGCACTCGCAAAGTTGCGTAAAGACAGATCGTGTAATAACCGGCCGCCCAATTAGTCGCAGATTTTTAGAGAGCCTATCTTGTCACCACAGGAGAATAAGACGAACAGGTCTAATTTTAAGACGAGTTGTTTAATTATCAGAGTAAGCAGCCTATCTGAATGCTGAATCAAAAAACATGTCGCGTTTAAGTCCTTTGGTAAGCGCCCGAAGAATGTCCTGCACGCCGCTTCATCCGGCGAGTTTTCTGTTTCAGGCATTACGGCGAAAATGCGGATTTGGCGGCGCGGAAAGGTTGAGCAGAGCTTTCGCACTCGACGGATGATGACGCCGGAAGTCCTTCAGTCGGTCCAGTACAACGCCTTCGTGACGGATTATTATTCTGACTAACGCGGTATAGCTATGTTGCGCTTTCTTCAGGGCTGGGCGTGCCCTGGTGGAAGACTATCGTCCATTTTTTGTCTGAGCGTCTCCAAACGGAACTGCGCAGCGAGCCGTTTTCGCGAATTCGATATGTGGCGAGAGCAATTGTTGGCGCAAGCTGCCGAACACAGAATTTCTCAATTGACCATAACTGATCATCGTTCTTTTCGGCTTCCATGAATTGCAGAATTTGCTTCTTCGTAAAAGTCCGCCCGGTCTGACCGATCTCTAAGAAGTCGTCGTCAAATAGATCGCTTGCGGCTTGAGCATTCTGGCGTAGTTCGGGGGCAAGGAGTTTTTGCTCCAGAGTGAGAAGAGTATCTTTCACTTCATCGGTTGTTATTGTCGACACTGGACTGTTCCCACATTTTTACGTCACGCAACCATCGCGCATGGCCGTAAAGCATGGCGAGCGCGAAGCCATAGACGCCGCCGCGAAAATATTGCTGCATGAAATAGCGCTTGGCGAAATAGAACGGCAGGCCAAGGAGAATGCGTGACGCAAGCGTTATGCGTGATTTCATCGGCGCCGGGATTGACGAATTTCGATTCAGCTTTGCCGTCAGATGCGCAATGTCCGTGAAGGCGTAGTGCAGCATCGGCGCCTTGACGACGCCGACGTCGACGCCGGCGGGCACGCGAAACTGGTCCCAGCCGTCATGATCTGGCATGCGTGCGACGCGCCGGTCATAAATCTTGTGGCGCGTCTGCAGGCCGAAGTCGCGCCAGACGGCCCCTGTCGGCATCGCGAGGGCGAGGAAGGTTTTGTAGACCTTGAACGCCGGCTCGCCATTGGCGAACAGCGCATTGGCTTCTTCTGCGAATTCCGGCGTCACGACTTCGTCGCCGTCGAGATCAAGCAGCCAGTCATAGATGCAAGCTTCTTCCGCAACGCGCTTTTGCTTGCCCCAGCCGACCCATTCCTGTTCAAGAATTTTGGCGCCGGCCTGTGTCGCAATCTCTTTCGTTCGGTCGGTTGAGCCGGAGTCGATTACGATCACCTCGCGGGCGACCAGAAACGCTCCGCGCACGACCTCCCCGATCTTCCGTTCCTCATTCAAGGCGCGGATATAGGCGGAAACCGGTGGGCGGGTGTCAGGGGTGCTCATAGGTGTTCTCATGAGCGAATTTATCGCGAAAAACAATCAAGCCGCCAACGGATTTTTCGGTGGCGGCTTGGGTATTCAGTTCATCGGGCAATTACCCGAAAGGGTCAGGCTTTTTCCTGTGCAATCCACGCGTCGACATTTTCTTCCAAAATCGCGAGCGGTACGGGACCGTTTTTCAGCACCACGTCATGGAACGCCCGAACGTCGTAATCGTCGCCGAGAGCCTCCTGGGCGCGAGCGCGCAGCTCGAGAATTTTCAGCATGCCAATCTTATAGGCCGTCGCCTGACCCGGCATGACGACATAGCGTTCAATCGCCTTGATACAGTCGCCTTCGGGGTTCGGCGTGTTGGTCATGAGATAATCGATCGCTTCTTCACGGGTCCACTTCTTGTCGTGAATGCCGCTGTCAACGACGAGGCGCGCCGCGCGCCACAGCTCCATGGCGAGGCGTCCGAAATCGGAATAGGGATCGTCGTAAAAACCCATTTCTTTCGGAATATATTCAGAGTAAAGACCCCAGCCTTCTGAATAGGCGGTGATGCCGCCATATTTGCGGAAGCTCGGCAGGCCTTCCAGTTCCTGCGAAATCGCAAGCTGCATGTGATGTCCCGGAATGCCTTCGTGATAGGCGAGCGCCTCCATCTGATAGGTGGGCATGTCCGCCGTGTTGTATAGATTGGCGTAATAGATGCCGGGGCGGGACCCGTCCGGCGCCGGGCGTTGATAAAACGCCTTGCTGCCGGCTTTCTCGCGGAAAGGTTCGACACGTTTGACGATAAGGTCCGCTTTCGGCTTGGTGAAGAACAGCTCGTCCAGGCGGCCGCGCATGACGTCGATAATTCGCGTCGCCTCGGCGAGATAGGCTTCTTTTCCTTCGTCCGTGTTTGGATAGGTAAACCTTCCATCGGGGTCGGTGCGCATATAAACGAAAAAGTCCTGCAGCGATCCTTCAAAGCCGACGCTGTTTTTGATTTCCGTCATTTCCGCGTGGATGCGAGCGACTTCGCTGAGGCCCAGATCGTGAATCTCGGTGGGCGACATGGTGGTGGTTGTCATCGCCTCCAGTTGCAGCGCGTAATACTGATCGCCGTCGGGAAGTTTCCATGCGCCATCGTCATCAGTGGCGGTTTCCATTTGCGCCTCGAACATTGCGATGAGGGCGTCATAGGCCGGCTTCATCGATGTCAGCATCGCCTCTGTCGCGCGGGCGCGGAGGTCTTCTTTCGCCGCATCGTCAATATCGAGATCGGCGATTTTTTTCTCAAAGTCTGCGAGAAGCGCAGAGGGCGTGTCACTATCGTCGAACGGCGCCCCGGAAATGATATTCTTCGAGGTGTCTATCATTCTCACATAAGACCATTTCGGCGGATAGACGCCGCGTTCGAACTGCGCTTCGGCGTTTTCCTGATGCTGACCGAGATAATCGTCGATGCCGTTAAGGCGCGAGATGTATGCTTCGGCGTCGTCAACCGAAGAGATGCTGTGCTGGTTGATCAGGAAAGGCGGCACGCCCGAATGTGGACCGCGAAAGTGGCTGAATTCATACCAGTGATTGCGAAATGGAAAACGCCGCTCGGAAAGCTCGCCGTCATATTCAGCGAGTCGATAGGAAAGCTGCGCCTGCGGGTTCAGATTTTCGAGATCGAATGTCGCGCGCATTTCTGCAAGCGCGGCCATTTCGAGCGCATGAGACTCGCGATCATAGTCATCGCTTGCATTGTCCCACTTGTCATAGTTTGTCTTCCGTCCAAGGAAAGTTTGATACATTGGTGAGCGCGCCACCTGGCGCTCGAATTCTTTTTCAAACCATTCATTGATGGCCTGTGTCTGATCTTCGTCAGTTGTGGCGGCGACTGTCGATGTTGTGTTCGGGGCGCTGGCGCCGGACGATGTGACGCCATTGTCGCACGCCGCAGCCAGCGTAATCGCCGCTGCTGACGTAAAGAGCAGGCTCCGTAGAGAAACGGTCATGATATGAACTCCTGATGCGTTTTTGATTTTGCGCCCCGATCGCGCGGCGAACTCTATGGGAAAGGCAGGCCTCACGCAAGCTTTCGGGGGCTAATCGAAAGCGAAGGTAAACGGTGTGGCCAGGCGCCGGTGTTCGTCAACAATCAGGCGGCGCTCAAGCGGCGGATGGGCGCGCGCGGCGCAGGAAGGGCGCGGGCAAAGACGGCAGGTCACGCCGACCGGCGTCGGCGTCTTTTCGGCGAGATCAACGCCGTCGCTGTAGATGAGTTTGTCCGCATGCTTGATTTCGCAACCCAACGCGATGGCGCGTTCAGCTTTTGGGGCGTGAAAGCCGCCTTCGCCGCTATGAACCGTGCGCGCCAGTGAGAAGAATGTCTCTCCTTCGGGAAGCTGAATAATCTGTGTAATGATTTTTCGGGGTGTGAGGAACGCCTCATGAATGTTCCACAGCGCGCATGAGCCGCCATAACGCGCAAAAGGGAAGACGCCGCCGGAAAAGCGTTTTGATACATTGCCGGCTGCGTCAATGCGCAGGAAGAAAAACGGAACGCCGGTCTGTCCGGGGCGTTGCAGGGTCGTCAGTCGGTGGCAAACCTGCTCAAAACTTGCGCCAAAGCGGCGCGACAGGGCTTCGATGTCATATTTCAGATTTTCGGCCGATTGATAGAATTGTTCATAGGGAAAGATGATTGCGGCGGCGGCGTAGTTGGCGAGCGCTGCGCGCGTCAGGCGCCGCCCTGCGTCCGTTTCAAACGCCGCGGCGTTGGCAATGTCATCGAGGGTCTTTCCCTGTTCAAACAAAACAAGCTGCAGCGCTGCATGGAAAACGCGGCTCGCCTGATCAAGCGCTTCAGAAATCGCGATTTGTCCGCGATGGCGGTCGTGACGGCGATAGGCGCCGACCATGACGTCGGCCGGTAAAATGCGCAGTGTCAGAGAATGCTTGTCTTTGAAGCGCGTGCGCAGAGCCTCAAAAAGGTTGCTTCCAGAGGATTTTAAGGCGTGTGCTATTTCTTCGCCCGCATCGTCAAGCGCCGGGAAATGGTTGCGCGCCTTTGCGATGAATTCGCGTGCTTCCTCAAGCGGGTCAGGGTTGTCGATATTGCCGGAGGCTCTGCGCTCCATCATCTGCGTCTGGCTTGTGCGATATGCTCGATAGAGGGCGGCGACGGCTTCGCCCATGGCGGGGTTGGTTGCGGTCAAGTCGCGAATGTCGTCCCGCCCGATGCCGAGGTCGGAAAATACGGGGTCCGCGAGGGCGGCTTCGAGCTGTGAGAGGGTGTCGTCCTCTGCGCCGGCGAAGGCGGCGATGTCGAGATCGTATGTTTCAGCAAGGCGGATCAGCAGTTCCGCGGACATTGGCCGGTGATTACGCTCAATGAGGGCTATATAGGACGGCGAGACATCAAGATCGCCGGCCATGACAGCTTGTGTAAGGCCCAGCTCGCGCCTCAGTCGCCGTAATCGCGGGCCCATGAATATGCTGCGCTGGTTCGCCATTTTCACCTCCGAAGCGCCTGATTGTAATTAACTTTACAACCTTACACAATATTTCTGTAAAATATTACAATCGCACCTTTTCGCAGCTGCAAAAAAGGTCTGGCGGGATTATCGCATAGCTGAACAGGAACACCGGGCGCCGCCCGCCGACTTTAGTAATCAGGATGAAACTCATGGCCTATCAAGACGATATCAACGCCACACACCAGCTCATTAAAAGCCATAACGGCGCATGGGACGGGATCGACGCCGAAGCGGTCGCCCGCATGCGCGCCCAAAACCGTTTTCACACCGGTATCGACATCGCCAAATACTGCGCGAAGATCATGCGTGAAGACATGGCGGCCTATGACGGCGACCCGGCGAATTACACACAATCGCTTGGTTGCTGGCACGGGTTTGTGGGTCAGCAGAAAATGATTTCCATCAAGAAGCATTTTGGCGAAACAAAGGGCCGCTATCTTTATCTTTCAGGCTGGATGGTCGCCGCGTTGCGTTCCGATTTCGGTCCGTTGCCCGATCAGTCCATGCACGAAAAAACGTCCGTCCCGGCGCTGATCGAAGAGCTCTACACTTTCCTCAAGCAGGCCGATGCGCGCGAGCTTGGCATGCTTTTCCGCGATCTCGATGCGGCGCGTGAAGCCGGCGACGAGGTTAAGGCGAGGGGCGTCCAGAACCAGATCGACAACTATCAGACCCATGTCGTGCCGATCATCGCAGATATTGATGCAGGTTTCGGCAACGCCGAGGCGACTTATCTGCTGGCCAAGAAAATGATCGAAGCCGGCGCCTGCGCCCTTCAGATCGAGAACCAGGTTTCCGATGAAAAGCAATGCGGACATCAGGACGGCAAAGTCACCGTTCCGCATGAGGACTTTCTCGCCAAGATCCGCGCCTGCCGTTATGCTTTTCTTGAACTTGGCGTTGATGATGGCGTTATCGTTTCACGCACCGACTCTTTGGGCGCCGGGCTGACAAAACAGATCGCTTATAGCGAAACGCCCGGCGATCTTGGCGACCAGTACAATTCGTTCCTTGATTGCGAAGAAATTTCCACCAGCGATGTCGGCAATGGCGACGTCGTTATCTCCCGTGACGGCAAGCTGGTGCGTCCCAAGCGGCTTCGCAGCAACCTTTATCAGTTCCGCAAAGGGACCGGCGAAGACCGCTGCGTTCTCGATTGCATCACATCGCTTCAGCATGGCGCGGACCTGCTCTGGATCGAAACGGAAAAACCACATGTCGAACAGATCGCCGGCATGGTCGACCGCATCCGTGAAGTCGTGCCGAACGCCAAGCTTGTTTATAACAATTCGCCGTCCTTCAACTGGACGCTGAGCTTCCGCCAGCAAGTGTTCGATGCGTGGGAAAGCCGAAGGCAAAGACGTCAGCGCCTATAGCCGCGACAATCTGATGAATGTCGATTACGACGAAACCGATCTCGCACTGGAAGCGGACAACCGCATTCAGAGCTTCCAGCGTGACGCCTCGGCGCGCGCCGGCATCTTCCATCACCTAATCACGCTGCCGACCTATCACACGGCGGCGCTTTCAACTGATAACCTCGCCAAGCGCTATTTCGGAGAAGAGGCGGATGCTGGGTTATGTGAAAACCGTTCAGCGCGAAGAAATCCGTCAGGGCATCGCCTGCGTGAAGCACCAGAACATGGCCGGCTCCGATATTGGCGACGACCACAAAGAGTATTTCGCCGGCGAAGCGGCGCTGAAAGCCGCCGGAGAAGACAACACGATGCATCAGTTCGGCTAAAAGCCATGAGCGCATCGGCAAATACAGCGCGGTTCAAACCGGCCGCCGAATAAGAGCCGGCTTGAACAAGGCGTTTTCTATCAGGGAGGAGCGCCGCGTAGTAGCGCCGCCGCAGGTTTTAAAAGCCCTGCGGCGGCGTTTTTAGTTGGCTTTATCAAAAGCTACGACCTGATTTTCCGCCAATGTGAGATGCCAGGAATGCCTCTATTTTCCGCATGCTTTGAACGGTAGAGCCCAATTTTTTGAAAGTATGCTCGTCAGTTCACAATATATTTTTCATATGGCACATCTGCGGCGTCGAGGGCTTCCATTAGTTTTTTTGCTTGTGAATAAGGCACGACAGAGTCCTGCTTGCCGTGAATGATTAGCAATGGAATATTGAATTTAGCAGCATTACGCGCGGGGGATCGGTTGTTTAGTTTTTCTGCATCTTGGCGTGGATGCCCAATTTTCTGAATTGCAAGCTGATAAGCATTCTTCTCCCCCGGAAGTTCCGTTTTTTGCGTATTTTACGATTTTCGATAAGGTCAGTTACGCCTGCTATTGATACGGCGCATGTGTAATTGCCTGAACCGCTCATCGCTGCAAAAAGCGCTGCATAGCCACCATAGCTGGCGCCGACAATGCAAATTTTGTCTTCAAGCACTAATCCTTGCGATCGTAGATAATTCACGCCATCTGTCAGGTCGTTTTGCATGGCTCCACCCCATTCCCCATACCCCGCTTCCAAAAATGCTCTTCCGTAACCGGAGGAGCCTCTGAAGTTAGGTTGAAAAACGCGGTATCCGCGGCTTGCTAAAAACTGTGCGTAAGGGTCATAGCGATAAGAATCGCGAGCAGCAGGCCCTCCATGGGGCAGCACAACCAATGGCGCTGGTTGTTCGGCGTCGACGCCAGAAGGGTTTGTTAAATAGGCTACAACGTCCATGCCCGTCCCGGGTTTTGTAACTAATAATTTCAACTTCTGACAGGGTGGTTTCGTGAAGATCAGGCCGGCCTGCAAAAAGCGGATCGATCCGCCGCTCTTTGTAATCATAGACATACACATCATCCGAGATCGTTGGGCTGTTTACTCGAAATACGAGCCGCGACTGGTCACTGCTGGCGGCGATCAAGTGAACATTTGCATCGTTCTCAAAGAATGCATTCACTGCGTCTATGTGTTTTTGAAGCGCCTTATTTTGCAGTACAAGTTGGTGTCTATCGTCTATGAACCATGCTCCCATATATTCGCCGGTGTTGGGGTCAATTAGACCGCCACCGAAGTCCAGGTGATGATTGGAGGCGACAGTGTCTGTAAGCGCGCCAAGTGCAAGGTCATAGATCTTAATTGTAGCGGTTTGCTCATCTTTCGGCGTCGCCAAAACATACATTTCATTTTGCTTACGTCCCTTGGCGATAGGCAAAAACTCGGGCGCCTCGCCCTTCTCATTCATTCGGGTTACGACGACTTTCCGCCAGCGCCCTTTTTCGTTTCGCGCGTATACACGCATAATTGTACCGTTGGTGTTCTGATCGAGCCGAAACGATGCGCCGCCATCGCCATCGGTGACCCAACCGAAAGTGCCGGAAGCGCCGGATTCTATTTTTTCGGAATCGCCACTGAGAACATTTACGCGCCAGAGATCCAGATCACCATTTTTGTAAGCCGCCATGAGAACGTGATCCGGATCTTCCGGAAGCGGATCTACGATACGGGAAAGGGTCAGGTTTTGGCGAGTGATGGCGCGATCATTCGCGAACAGCAGGACGCTTTCTTTCGTACGCCAATCTAACGGCATTGTGCGCGATGCCGGAAGTGCTACTACGAACCGATTGCGATATTTAAGATTATATGAAGCCGATATGGAAATCAGCAGGCGGTCGTCAGTCGCCCAATGTAGCCAATAAATACTATTTTTGCTGAAGTTGGCGGCGTCAACAGTGCGCTGTTCATCTAAGTCATAGATTATTAGCTGATCGCCGCCGGTTTTACTGGTAAAGGATAATTGCGGTGTCTCGCTTTCCTGTTCTCTTTCGCTTTCCCTCATGATTTTCTCAACATCAAGCGGCATGTCGCGCACCATGGCGAGGTAGCGACCGTTTGGCGAGACTTGGAGGCTTCGTAGTGCTGGGTCTTTAAAATATGCAGCGGGTGATAAGAGTTCTTCTGCTGCAGCAAATGTGGTCCAGCAGGACAATGAGACCAATAGAAAAAAAATATTTTCGCATTAGACGATGCCGCTTTGAAAGACAGTTTAGTTATCATTGACGCTTATCATAGTGCAGAAGTTAATTTCTGACGAGGTTTCGCTTTCAGCTTGAGCATTATCGTCGGATGCAAAGAGTCACATTGAACGAGGTCGCGCTCTCAACCATCGTGTTGAGATTGCCGATTCGCCCAAAAGCGAACTCATAAAAAACCGCCGCGAGAATTTCCCGCGGCGGCTGAACTCTACGCAACGAACAATGGTTTTCAGGTTCTCTTGCGTCGGCGGCTGGCGAAGCCAAGCCCTGCGAGACCGGAAAGCAACAGAGGCGCCGCCGCCGGGATCGGCACTTCCTGGATGTCAAAGGTGCCGATGGCGCCGGAGCCGTCGAAATCGAAAACCGCTTTCCTGAAAACGACGCCGCCCATCACGATCGACGTGAACAGGTTCGGCAATGCGTTGTCGCCGGTGTCTGTGTTCGGTGTCGGCACCATGGCGGAGAAGACGAGGTTATCGAACTCGTCAAACAGCTGAATGTCAATTCCAGAGACGCAAGATCAAAAACGTCGAAGCTGTTGAACGCCACGTCGCGATTGAACAGCCAGGTCATTGTGCCGCCGGATGCGTTGTCGTCGACATTGCAAAAGCCGCCGCCGCAACCGCTTTCCGCAATCGCCAGCACATTGCCCGGATCAAAAGTCTCCACAGGCGCCGTGGTCGGGTCGTCAAAGGGTTGCGCCAGGTCGGGGTCGCCTGTTGCGTTGGAGGTGTCGATGACGATGGCGAAGTCATTGGCCGCGCCGCCGCATCCGCGGTGGTGGTGACTGTCAGACCGGCGACGTCGCCTGTGTCGAAGGTTTCGCCATTGCCGAAGCCGCTAAGATCGACGACGCTGGCTTGCGCCGCGCCCGCCATAGCGATGGCGCCGGCCGCGCCAAGCAGAAGATGTCTCATTGGTTTATCCCCAGTTATCTCCGCGAAAACACGGAACGCCGGGCATTAACCATAATATTTCGGCTTCGAAAAGTTGTATTTTCTATCTGGGTTTCGCCTCTAAGGGGAAAGCAGAGGCCGTGAATATGCCGTTACAACTGATTTATGCCGGTAGTGCTTTGTATGATCTGCGAAAAAACCGCCGCGAGCAATTCTCGCGGCGGTCAAAGTCCCACTCAACTAAGTGTGCTTATCTTTTAGGCTGACTTGCGCCGGCGGCTGGCGAAACCGAGGCCGGCAAGGCCGGAAAGCAGAAGCGGCAAGGCGGCCGGATTGGCACTTCCTGGACATCGAACGTGCCGATGGCGCCAGAGCCGTCAAAGTCGAAGACCGCGCGGCGGAGATAACGCCGCCAATGTCGATGGTGGTGAACAGATTATCGGTCACATTGTTGCCGGTGTCGGTGTTGAACGTCGGCACCATCGCCGAGAACACCAGTTGATCAAGCTCATCAAACAGTTCGATTTTCAGCTCGCCGGTTTTAAAATCGAAAACGTCAAAACTGTTGAAAGCGACATCGCGGTCGAAAGTCCATGTCATCACGCCGCCCGAACCATTATCGTTGACCGGGCAGAAGCCCATGCCGCAAGCGTCCTGCGCAAGCGCCAGTACGTTGCCGGGCATGAAGTCTTCGTCGCCCACGGTTGAGGGATCATCGAACGGCGAGGCGAGGTCGCCGTCGCTGCCCGGATTGTTGGTGTCGAGGATGAAGGCGAAATCATTCGCCGCGCCGCCGCCGTCAGTATCGGTGGTTACGGTCAGTCCGGCGACATCGCCGGTATCGAAAGTTTCGCCGTTGGAAAATCCGCTGAGATCGATGATCGAGGCGTTTGCCGCGCCCATCATGGTTAACAGGCTTGCCGCCCCAATAGTACGCTACGCATGAAGAACCCCATAAAAATTACGCTACGGGTTACGCGTGACATGAAATCTCAACAACGTCAAAACACTTACATCCGTAAGCGGATCAGTAAGATTTTAATTCTGGTTTTAGGGGAAAATTAACCATGAATTTTAGCCGGCCTTAGCGCGGACGACGGCGCCGCTGTCCCGCCTTGTTGTCTTTGCGGATGGTTGTCCTGCGCGGTCTTCATTGTTACCGGCGCGCGGTAGGGCGAACGCAGCCATTTCGATGGTTTGAAAGTCTGCAGCAAATTCAGCAGCGCGCTGTTGGCGCTTCGCTGTCGAGCGTTGCGTTCAGATGATCGGTGACGCGATCTGCAATGCTCGGCAGATCGTACAGGTCGCGTTTGGCGTTTTCACGATAAACAACCGCCCAGCCGAGGGCTTCTTCCGGGTTTGGCGCCAGAGTGTGGTCAGATCCCGCAGCGCCGCTTAGCGCTTCGGCAGCTTCAGTTGCGCGCGGGCATTGCCGGCCCAGGCGGCGCGGCGCAGCCAAAGCGCTGCTTCCTCATGAAAGAGCGCCGTCTCCGCCGGGTTGTCGGTGGCGCTCTCCAGCAAACAGGCGCCGAGTTCATATTGCGCGATGTCATAGCCATCGCCGAAACTTGAAATTACGCGATAGGCCGGGATGGCGCTTTTGCATCCTTTTTTCGCTTGCGTGTCGCGCGCCATAGCAAGAAGGCGCCCGGGTTGCTGAAGACCGGGCGCAGGACCCGCCTCGCGCGGACCGCGCGCCCGGAAGCGCAGGCAGTCATGATCAATGTGAGTGAAATAAAGGCGACGGCCGGGACGAGCTTCATGACGATCTCTTTCGGGAAATTGGCTTGACCAACTGTAACGCATAACGCCGCATTTTCCGTCGATAAATTTTTATTTTCTTCGGCGACGGATTTTCCGGCCCTGCGGCGTTTCAGAATTGGCGTCGGGGGCGGCGCTTTGCGGATCGCTGACAGTTTCCGGTTTGCTATTCGTAGCGTTTTCCAAGAAGGGAGACATGAGCATGCGTATCAGTCATTTGTTTGTAGCGGGTATCACTGTTTTTGGGGCGGGATGCGTCGGCGCCGGTCAGCCGGCTTATGCCGGTGAATGGGCGGCTTGATCCGGCGCGCTGCCCCGATCTTGTCGAAGATCGCCGGGACCGGCGTGAAAGCCGTCGCGATGAACGCTATGATCGCGGGCCGCTCGACCGCGCCGAAGATCGCGCTGACCGGCGTGAAAGCCGGCGAGACGAAAGCGTTACCGTTTGCCCCCCGCAGCGCCTGGGTTTGGAATGGCGGCAGATACCGGACAGCGCGCCCTGCAGCGCGCCATCTATTATGACCGGAATGCGCGCCACTATTACCGCTATGGCCCCAACCGCGCACGTGTGCGGATTGTGGTTCGATTAAAGTCCCTCCCCTCGCCGCGCGCGCCCCTTCATTCTTGAAAAGCGTGGCGAAAACGCGCCCGGATGGCTCCGTTACCATCCGGGCGCAACAAAACGCACCGGAAATCATTCACTTAAAGCCCGATTTTTGTTCTATGCTTGGCGCCTTGCCGTCCGCCTCCTGTTAAATTACCCTGTTCAATGAGGGGGGTATGGTGGGTAACAAGGCAGCATTCAGATTTATGGGTGGCGCAGGCGCGTTCGTCATCGTACTGTTTTTCCTGACCGTCGATGCGGTGGCGCAAACCGAGCCGCGTCCTGTTCTACAGCAACGCAGCATTGATCTTCGCGATCTTCGGCTCGCCTTGCCGCAGCCCGAAGTGACGCCGGGCCTCAATTAATTTTGAGAATGTGCAGGGAAGTCAGGTCGGCGCCGGCATCCGGCTCAACGATCAGTATGCAAACTCTCATGGTGTTATTTTCGGGCGTGGCGCCAGCGTGCATTATTGCGCGCGTCTCACAGACGACGTCATGGCGTCGCTTTGTCCTTATCCGCAGGCGGCGAGTGGTCAGCGTGCGGCGGCTCATGAAGTGCGGTCGGGCGGTGCGGCGATGGTGATGACGCTTAGCCAGCCGATTGAAGCAGTCACGATGCGCATTAATCCGACCGGCGGGACAATAGACGAAGTTTTTATTGCGCGTGTCGCCGGCTTTGATGCGAGCGGCGAACAGATCGTTCAGCAGGATACGCGCTTCAACTGGGTATCAGGACGCCTTTTCCTGGCCGACATCCGCAGGTTTTTAAAACCGATGGCGCCGAGATCACGCGCGTTACCGTGGAGCTGCAGCGGGTTTCTGTCGGTAATAGGCCGGTGCGTTTTCTCATTGATGATTTGATGCTCGGCTATACGCCGGAACGTGAAACGCCGCCTGTCGCTGCGGCGCTGGCGGAGGAGCGCACGCCGCCCAAATCCGGCGGTCGGATTGTGCAGTCGCCATCCGTCGGATCAGCGCAAGAGGAGTTGCGTCTTTACCCGGCGGCGACGCGCAAGCGTGCAGCGATTGACTGGGATGCCGTAGAGGCGGCGTTGACGGAACAGAATGCGCAAGGTCTCGTTGCTGCGCCTCATCAGGGACGCCGGTTTGTGAATGCAGCGGAATTGCCGGTACTGCTGCCATCTGCGGTAGACGCCGGATCGCTGATTGTTGTTGGCAACAAGGATTCCTATAGCGCGCATTTCACGGTCGCGGGCCGGGCGCACAGCCTTTACGGCTCGCGTCTGCTGACAGTGATGACGCCGGCGCGCGAGGCGACAAGGGATCAGACAAATCTCACTCTCATGCGCTCTGACGAAGCCCTGATCGGCAGTTTCTCGCTTTATGGCGCTTCGTATTCGATCACGCGGCATTGCATTGATGAGGATGCAGGAACAGACCCTGCATGTCACGACGCTGATGCGCTGGGTGATGTTGCGGAGACGATGGTGGTCGTTGTGGGCGACGCCGGACGGAGGCGTCCATAATGCGTCCTCTGATCATCCTTATCCTTGCAGTACTGGTTGCGTTTTTATTTGCGCGTTATGCCGGCGACGGAACGCCGAGCGTTGACCCTGATCCGGTTGAAACGCCTGATCCGCCTGTGGTTGAAGAAGACGACACGCCGCCTCCGGCCGATGACGTTGAGGAGGAAGAGCCGGCGCCGCCAGTCCCACCCGCGCCAGCATTGCCTGCAAACTGGCATTTCGCGCCGGGCGAACTGCTCGACGGTTCGTCGACGACACGCGGCGATAGCGGCGTCACGGACCCGTCGGTTGTCTCTCCCCTGATGCGCTTTCCTGTTGAGAACGGTCCTGCATTTCCGAATTCGCAAATTTTTGGCAAGGGCGGCGGCGGTTACGCCAGCGGCTCATGGCCCGCTGTGCCTGGCTCGGAAAACGATGCTGAGAACTTCATTTATCCGTGGCGGGATAATTATTGCGAAGTGCGATATGGTTACGACACTGAGCTGTGCCCGGGCGGAGAAGCGCATCTGGGGCAAGATATCCGGCCTGCAACTTGTGAGAACGCCGTGCACTGGGCTGTGGCGCCGGAAGACGGCCATATCAGTCATATCGGCAGCATTTCGATCAATGTCTTCGGGGCGGAGACGGGATACATTTATAAGTACCTGCATGTGCAGGAGCCTTTGCCCGCCGGGATTACGATTGGCGCGCCAGTGACGAAGGGGCAGCGCATTGCGCGCATTTCTGACCGCTTGAAAGCGAACTCACGGGCAACAACGGTACACCTGCATTTTGAAATCTGGGGCGCGGCGGAGATCAACGGCGTCAACACCGGCGTTGCGGCGTTGCCGCCTTATTCAAGCCTCGTGGAATCCTATCTGGACCTTACAGACGCAGACCCGGACCAGATTGATCCGGTTGCGCCGCCTACAAATATTACGGCTTGTACGCAACCTCAGTGGCCGTGATATTTGCATACAGTTCTGCTGCCTTGGTTTAGACGAGACTGCACAATCACCAATCCAGCTTAATCGTATCGATCAGTTCCGATGTCATCGCTTCGCCTTCATCGGTCATATATGTCTGGATTATCGATATGATAAAATCTCCATGCTTTGCGGCATAGTAGGATTGTTTTGCGGAAGCGCCCACCATTTCGATTGTAAGGTCCATTTGATCAAAAGTTACGCCGTCTATCATGCGGGTTTGATAGCCCTCTTCAAAAACATAATTTGGATTGGCTTGGCCCATCAATTTTTTGGCGTGAAAAAAGTAGTCTTTTCCTCTTTTGATTCCGGGCGCATGGCTGATATTTTCGGCCATTGCAAAAACACTTGGATTCTCTTCCACTGGAGCGCCGGTTTCATATTGTGAAACTGCGAACAGACTATAGGTGTTTTTCATACTCGCTTCGACGACAGCATTTAGCTCGTCATTTCCTGCGGTCGAGATGTCGCCGCCGACATCTACAAGGGTGTTTAACTCTTCGAAGCCTAGTGCATGCCAGCCCTCTGGCTTGTTTATCGTGATCCCAAATTTTTGGCTTCGCAGAGTATTATTGTCAGCTTGACTTGCGTAAGCCTCAGCTTTTTCAGTTGTAGCCTCGTCATTATTATTTCCGCAGCCACATACGAAAAGAATCGCTAACGTACTGAAAAAAATGCGCAGATGTATACTCATTTACTGTTACCCCTTCTAATTGAACGCCACCATACGATGAAGAGTCCGACGCGCCAACTATGTTGGTAGCTAATTATGATAGCCTTGTGGGGCGAGCAATGTGCCTATGTATATCAACCACTGGATGTTCACGGTAGCTCTTTGGCTTAAACGCCATGTTTCTGATAACTTGAAAGTTTACTGTAATTGCTCCAGGGACCACCAGTTTTCATATTATGTTATTACTGAAACTTTCTGTAAGCTGATCGACAAAGTAACGAAGACGAAGCGGGCGACCTCGTTCCGGCGCATAAGCGAGCGAGATATCAAGTGTTTCGCCCTTGAGGTGCGGCGCGATGCGCATGAGGTTCCCCGCCTTAATGTCTGCGGCAACCAGCCAGTTGGGCAATAAAGCAATGCCTGTCCCTTGCATAACGGCGCGCCTCACGGCGGCGATATTATCTGACGCCAAAGCGACATGGGGGCGGTATTGCTTCTGTTTGCCGCGCTTATCGAACAGCTCAAGCTCGGCGCCATAAAAGGGCGACAAAGACACAAAAGGTAAGTCCCGCCAATCAGACCCTGACTTTGCAAGTTCCGGCGCCGCGACAAGCACCCGTTCGACTTTTGCGATGGGTTTTACAACGAGGCGATCATCGAAATCGCCGCCGATACGAATCCAGACATCCGCATCACCATTGACGAGATCGACCGGGTGATCGGTGAGAAGCCAGTCAATTTGCGCCTTTGGATATTTTTTCAGATATCGCGCGGCTTCATCCATTAGCTGCAACTGGCCAAGCCCCACTGGCGCGGCGACCCGCAACAGCCCTTGAGGTTCGGTGTCGCGCAATTCATCAAGTGCGCCTTCCCATTTGCTCAAAAGCTCGCGCGCAACGGGCAGGAGGCGGCGCCCCTCATCAGTCAACTCCAGGTGATGTGTGGTGCGGTGGATAAGCTTCACGCCGATCGTCGCTTCCAGGGATTTTAGGCGGCGGCTCACGCTTGGCTGGCTGAGCCCCTGGGACAGGGCTGCTCGACTGAGCGCGCCGGTGTCGGCGACGCGAATGAAAGTTTCAAGCAACTCCAGGCGGTCAGGTATGCTCATGCGTAACTCGTATAACAATGGTGCAAATAAGGCCACTACCCGTATCAGTCTGTTTTCGCCATCTTCCGCTCAACGGCTCATTCGGGGCCTCAGAAAAGATGGAGATTTATGATGATGAAAACGCTTTTAATGGCCGCCGCAATCCTGATCCCACTGGCGGGCGCCGCCACAGCGTCAGATGTCGAAATACGCTCCGACCTTGAGATCGAAGGCATGGCTTTCGACCACATGTCGATAAACGTCGCTGATTTTGACAGAGCCATGACCTGGTATCAGGACAAGCTCGGTTTTGAAGTGGATGTGTCATGGCGTGTTGAGGCGCTCAATGGCAAACAGCTCGCTTATTTATCTCTTGGCGATACCGTCATTGAGATTGTCGCCGCTGATCAGGGCGGCCGAGGCTTGCCCGCCGCTGCTTCGTTTCAAGACCATTTTGCGCGCACTGGTTACGGTCATCTGTGCTTCAGCGTTGAAGACGTGGATGCGACATTTGCAAGATTGGAAAAGAAAGGCGTTCCGGTTTTCGTGACAGCGGAAACCTACGCCCTTGACGGGACGCCATACGAAAGACGCGTCGGTTTCATCCAGGACCCGGAAGGCAATGTCATTGAGTTTGCGGAACCTCTCCGTATACGTCAGCAGTAGACCATTCAATGTAGCGGTCGGCGGTTAAAGCTGTCGGCCGCTTGCTTTTCAGCAATCGTATAAGCAATGCTATTCACGAATTTCCCGCCGCTGGCGCAAGCTCTCTTATTTGCTTAGGTTACGGGGATGCTTCGTTCCGCAATCAAAACCTTAGCTCTTGGCACCCTCTGGCTCTACAAACGCACGCTGTCGCCGGCGTTCTATCTTTTTGGCGTGCGCTGTCGGCATGTCCCGACCTGTTCCGACTACGCGGCGGAAGCTTTCAGGCAACATAAACCCGGTCGTGCGTTCTGGCTGACGCTGTCGCGCCTGTTGCGGTGTCACCCCTTCGGCAGCTCAGGTTTCGATCCTGTGCCAATTGATACGCCGCAGGTCGGCTGGCGTTTCTGGCGCCTTGGCGACTGGGCCTGGACGGAGAGGGGCGAAACTCCAAAACAGCATCAACAAGTCGAATAAAGATGGTGGGTTGAGTTGCGGGAGAATTCCCGCAAGTTGTGGCGATGGCCAACATTGTCTTCGCCACCTGTAAAGCCAGCCCCGAAATGCAAGCGAGTGATGCGCTGGTCCGCGACGCGCTCGCTGCTCGCGGCGCTACTGTCGCCGCTGCGCCATGGAATGGTCCGCAAGGCGCATTCGAGACGGCGGACGCCGTGGTCATCCGCTCCACCTGGGACTATCAGTTTGCTCCTCGCGACTTTGAGGCTTGGCTGACGCATCGAGACCAGAGCGGACTGGTGCTTAATCCGCCATCGCTGATGCGCTGGAACATGTCGAAGCAATATCTTCTGGCGCTGGCGGAGGAGGGGGCGCCCCTGCCGCCAACGCGCCGCGTTGCGCCGACAGCCGCTTCAATTGCAAAGGTCATGGACGAGATGGATCTTGCCCAGGCGGTAGTGAAGCCGGAGTTCGGGGCGACCTCCAGCGGACTGTCGATTGTAAATCGTGAGGATGAGGCCGGGCTTGAAAACGCCGCCTGGAAATTGGCCATGCCCGGGGTCATGCAGCCCGTCCTTTCGGAGATAAAAACCCGCGGAGAGACGTCTTTCATCTTTATTGACGGGGATTTCACCCACGCCGTGACGAAAATGCCGAAAGCCGGGGAAATCCGTTCCCAAAAAGAGTTCGGTGGGTCTAGCGAGCGGGCCGATCCGCCGGGATGGGCGGTTGAGGAGGCCCGGCGCGTTCTCTCCATGGCGCCGGAGCCATGCCTTTATGCGCGTGTCGATGCGATCGTTCTTGACGACGGCATGCAGCTTATGGAACTCGAACTCATTGAGCCTGAACTCTTTTTCACCTATGCCCCTGAGGCTGCGGACCGGTTCGCCGCCGCACTGATGAGCCGCCTTTAACTGACCTTGGAAACGACAGCAGAAGCCCATGCCCGCTATTACCTTACCCGATGGTTCCGTTCGCCAGTTTGACGGGGCCGTAACCGGGACCGCCATCGCCGAAAGCATCTCCAAATCCCTCGCCAAAAAGGCGCTGGCGGTGAAGGTTGATGGCGAGGTGTGCGATCTCTTCGGAGAGATTGAAAAGGACGCATCGGTTGAAATCATTACTCGCGACCATGAGGATGCGCTCGACATTATTCGTCATGACACCGCTCACCTGATGGCGCAGGCGGTGCAGGAATTATTTCCGGGCACGCAAGTCACCATCGGTCCGAACATTGAGGACGGATTTTTCTACGATTTTGCGCGAGACGAGCCTTTTTCATCCGACGATCTCGCAAAGATCGAAAAGCGGATGGCGCAGATCGTTGAGGAAGACCGCCCGACCCGTAAAGAGGTTTGGGACCGGGACGCCGCAATCGCACATTTCAAAGACATCGGCGAACACTATAAAGCCGAAATCATTGCTGACCTGCCCGATAGCGAAGATATCAAAATCTATTATCACGGCGACTGGCATGATCTCTGCCGTGGCCCACACCTTCCGTCTACGAAACATATCGGCAAAGCGTTCAAACTGATGAAGGTGGCTGGCGCTTATTGGCGCGGCGATCACCGTAATGCGCAATTGCAACGTATTTACGGCACCGCCTGGGGGAGTGAGAAAGAGCTGAAGGCTTATCTGCACCGCCTTGAAGAAGCGGAAAAACGCGACCACCGAAAACTTGGGCGCGAAATGGATCTCTTCCATTTTCAGGCGGAAGCGCAAGGCTCGGTATTCTGGCATCCGAAGGGGTATCTAATCTGGCGCCAGCTTGAGGCTTACATCCGCCGCCGTCTTGATGAAGACGGCTACCGCGAAGTCAAAAGCCCGCAGCTGCTCGATTCAAAGCTTTGGGAAAAGTCAGGTCACTGGGGCAAGTTCCGCGAGAACATGTTCGTGGTGCCGGATGAAATTCCGTCTACAGATGATGATGCGCCGATCCTGACCGGCGAAAGCGATTTGATGGCGCTGAAGCCGATGAATTGCCCGGCGCATATTCAGATTTTCAACCAGGGCATTAAATCCTATCGCGACCTGCCGATCCGTATGGCGGAATTCGGCTGTTGTCACAGAAACGAGGCTCATGGCGCGCTGCATGGGTTGTTGCGAGTTCGTCAGATGACTCAGGATGACGCGCATATTTTCTGCCGCGAGGATCAAATCCTTGATGAGACGCGCCGGTTCCTCGATCTTTTCGGGCGCGTCTACAAAGATATGGGCATGACTGATATCGCCTATAAGCTGGCGACGCGGCCGGAAATGCGCGCCGGTGACGACGCGACCTGGGACCGCGCCGAAAAGGCGCTCGGCGATGCGTTGACCGCCGCAGGGCTTGAATATGAGATCGCCGAAGGCGAGGGCGCATTTTATGGGCCGAAGCTCGAGTTTCATCTGACTGATGCAATTGGCCGAACCTGGCAGGCTGGCACCTATCAGCTGGATTACGTACTGCCCGAGCGTCTCGACGCCACATATATTGACGAAGCTGGCGCCAAACAGCGCCCGGCCATGCTGCATCGCGCGGTGTTCGGCACGTTCGAGCGGTTCATCGGGCTGCTGATTGAACACTATGCGGGCAAGCTGCCGTTCTGGCTGGCGCCGGTGCAGGTGGTTGTTGCGACGATTACATCGGAAGCAGATGATTATGCGCGTGAAACTGTAGCGATGTTTGAGGCGGCCGGGCTGCGCGTTGACCTCGACACCCGCAACGAAAAAATCAACTACAAAGTTCGGGAGTATTCTCACGCGAAGGTTCCCGTGATTGCGGTCGTCGGCGCGCGGGAAGCGGAAGAAAAGAAAGTCTCGCTGCGTCGCCTTGGCGATAAACAACAAGAGGTTGTTGATCTCAACGAAGCTGCGGCGGCGTTGGGGCGTGAAGCGCTGGCGCCTGATCAGAGCGGGAAGTAACAGCGCGTGCATCTAACGCTCAAAGATCAACGTGACCGGGCGAGCCGCTTCTGGCTTTATGGCCTCTTCATGTTGTTGCCATTCACGGTGGTCTTCGGGCACAAGGGGGTTGCGCCCTGGCTTCTTCTCGCCAGTTTGCCGGCGTTCGTGCGCGGTGATTTCTGGCAGTCCGCCTTCGGCGTGTTGTTTGACAAGCCTGATATCCGGGACCCGTTTTTCGCCGGCTTTTTGTCAATCCTGTTTTTTTGCATATGGATATTTGTTTCCGGGTTCTGGTCTCCGGAACACCATTACACGTTGTTTTTATGGGTGCTGGCGCCCGTACTGCTGGGGGGAAGCGTTGTCTGGTTCTCTTTGAACCTGCCGCAAATATGGACCTATCGATTGGCGATTGCATTTTCACTGGCGATTGCCGGCGGCATGGCGGTGCTGGCTTTTGAGGGCGTAACGGACGGACTGCTTAGAAGTATATTGCCGCCAAACGACCCATCCGCCGATCGGTCGCGTGACATCATCGCTTTGGGGCGGGGGGTCACCGCCTTAGCGCCGTCTTTATTTCCCGCGGCGATGATCATTTCGATGATCTGGAATCGAAGGGCCGGTCTTTGCGTTTTAGCGCTTGGCGTTGTCGCCGCTATCAGTAACGACGTTGCCGCAAACGTAGTCGCCATCACCGCAGGGCTTGCGGGTGTTGTGATTGCTTTCAAAGCGCCGTCCGCAAGTTTTTTAGCGGCGATATCCGGGCTGATTGTTCTGTTGGTGTTTACGCCATTGGCCGCGGCGTTGTTGCCTGTCAATGCAATTTTCGCCGGACTTGAGACGCATGTTCCTGAAACCTGGCAATCGCAATTCTCGTCCTGGTTTCATCGTCTCGCGATCTGGGATTCCGTCGCCGGGCGGGTTGACGACGGACTGCCGTTTGGGTTTGGCGCTGACTATGCACGGATCTGGACAGAAACGGCGCCGGCGGTTGAGGTGCCTGGCGCCAGGGTCCCGCTTTCTGTCATGCCGGTGCACCCCCACAACGTCTTTTTGCAAATTTGGCTCGAACTGGGTTTGCCTGGCGTTGTTTCGCTGGGACTGTTTTTCTATTTCGGCGGCGCGGCCTTGCGGCGTGCGGCGCTGCCGACGCCGATTACCGCAGTCAGCGTTGGCGCTCTTGCAGCAATCGTCGTTTCGCTCATGGTTGAGGGGAGTTTGTGGCAGGTTTGGCGCCTTGCGGCGATGGCCCTTGCGGGCATGGGAACGGCTCTGTCATATTCACTGCACCAGCAATGGAAAGTGAAATGAGCGGCGCATCAGCGGAAAACCAAGACGGTTCGAGCAACACCGTAACAGCGATCGTGATCAGCTATTTCACAGGTCCCCTTTTGGCGCGCTCAATTGCGTCTTTGCGCAAGCAGGATAACGTTGAAGACGTCATTCTTCTTGATAACGGCAATTTTCCCGGTGACGTTGAGGACGCCGCTGCGTCTGGTGATGGCGCGCCGGTGTCGGTGTTGTCAGGACACGGTAATATCGGCTTCGCCGCCGCCTGCAATCTGGGCGCGCGCGCAGCGAAAAGCGACCTTTTGTTGTTTCTCAATCCGGATGCAGTGATGCCGGCAAATGGCGTTGCGCAGATGTTAGCGGATGCCAGCGATCTTGAACGCCCCTGGATGATGGGTGCAAAACTGGTCGGGCCCGATGGCGTTGAACAACAAGGATCGCGCCGGGAGACATTGACCCCATGGCGCGCATTCGTGGAGCTTGCGCGGCTTGACCGGTTGGCGCCGCAACACCCTTATTTCCGCCGTTTTAACCTGCACGCGCATCCGTGCCCTGGCGAGGTCATTGAGGTGCCGACCCTCTCTGGCGCTTGTTTTCTGCTTCCGAAAGAAGATTTCGACGCTATTGACGGAATGGACGAGCAATATTTCCTGCACGTTGAAGATGTCGATTTTTGCCTCAGATTTTCCAAAGCAGGCGGCAAGGCTTATTTCAACCCCAATGTCAGTGTGCTGCACTTCAAGAGCTCCAGCCGCGCGAATCCAGTACGCATCGAAGCGCGCAAAACGGCGGGCACCATCCGCTATTTCAACACGCATTTTTCAAACGCATATCCACGTCCGTTTTTGTGGCTGGTCGCGGGCGCGCTATGGGCGTCTTTTGGCGTATTGTTCATGCGCAGAGGCGTTGGAAAGCTATTGCGTCTTGCAGGGTTGCGCGCGCGCGCCGGTAATAAGGGGTTGCGCCGGGCGCGTTCAATTTCGGCGCGCCAATCGTCTCGTTAACGTTGCCGTTTGCCGAAAAATTCCGACACGTCGAAAAGGTGATAGGTGCGTGTTTGGTCTTTGCCCAGTATCACTGTCGTCGGACCAAGCGGCGTGATCCGCCTGAAGCGATAATTCACATGACTGTCGTCGTCGCGCGTTGTCACAAATAAAACACGCTTATGCTTGTCAGGGTCGAATGCTTTGAACGCCTCGTAGTGATGGCTGATGCTGGCGTTTGGGTCGATAGCGACGATCTCAAGCGGCGTTCTGCGTTCGTAATAAAGCATCGCGCCCATTAACGCGCGATCGTCGATCATCACCGCGTCATACCCGTTCGCCATCGCCGCGACGGCATGGCTTTGTTCTTCCCAGCCTCTGATTTCCTTGATGGCGCTGGCAAGGCCTAGCCGATCAACTGTTGAAAAATGTGAAAGCGCTAGTGCAAAGGCGAGCGCCAGTGCGGCGTGCACCCCAACGGTTGCTTTCACGACCCAGGCTGCTCGGTGTTCATGGAGCCAGGCCACTGCCAGCATGATGATTGCGGGATAAGCGGCGACCGCCCAGTTGGCGTGCGCGCGTGAAATAAAGGCTTGCAAACAAACAATGACGAGGGGCGTTAGGGCGAACGGGATCAAAGCATTTATGGTTGTTTTGTCAGATGTTACTTTGGGAAAGCCGCGCCATTGGCGATAACCCGCCCAAAGGAAGACGCCAAAGAACACCGGTCCGGCGATCGCAAATTGCTCAACGATAAATGTGAGAAGATTGCCCGGCTTGAACAGGCTGGCGCCCCAATTTGCGTTCGCGGCGGTGTGGGCAACGGTCTGAAAATCATTAGCAGCATTCCATAATATATTCGGAATAAGTAATCCAACAGCAATGCTTGCGGTGAGTAACAACCCGGGCCGCAATAATGTTCTGCGAACGGTTGGCGCCATAACCATCGCCAACGCCATGGCGATAGGAAAGTAAATCATTGCGTATTTCGAAAGCAGCCCAAACCCAATCGCTGCGCCAAGGGCTGCAAAATGCAATAGTTTTGGAGTCGGCGCTTGAACAAGCCTGGATAAAAAGAACAGTGCGCCTGACCAGAAGAACAATAGTAGTGCATCGGTGGTTATAAGAAAGGAGGAAAGCGTCACGCCCGGAATCGTCAGCCAGGCAATACCTGACCAGAATGCAATGCGCTGTGTAAAGAGTTGTTTTACGGTGAGGTAAAGAAACACTGCCGCCCCTGTATGAAGCAACGGCGCGGCAAGCCGCACGGCCCATTCTGAATTTCCAAAAAGCTCAGTAGTCACCCCGATCGCCCAGGCGATCATCGGCGGTTTTGAAAAATACCCGAACGCCGGATCGCGCGACCAGAACCAATATTGACTTTCATCGGGGCCAAGGTCAGCCGGTGAGGCGACTAACGCAAACAGCCTTAAGATCAGAAGCATTGCGGCGACCGCCCAAAAGGAGGTCAACAGGCGCGCAAAAGAGGGCGTTTTGTCCGCTGACATGCTGCTCGACATTAATTTGAGGTATCGCGCACGAAAATCGACAGCGACACACGCTGGCCATTGGAGTAATTGAGGCCGTCGATCTCGGCAAGCGCACGGACGCCAGTTTGTGCTGACTCGACATATGACAGAAAATATCGCCGCTCGGTCCGATCAATAATAGCGGCGCTGATTTCACCCGAGAGCAGCTTGTTTGCAGCGTCGGCGCCGGAGGTGAGGACGGTATCCGTTCCCAGCAAAAATACCGCCGAGGGCTCGGAATAACCCGCCAGGGCGACCGGCAGCGCATCGTCCGTTAGCGGGTGGCGCGCAGCCTCTTCCAGAGTGGCTGAGAGCCTTGATGAAATGGCTGGTTTTGTTAATGCGGGCATTATGCCGGTCAGC
>CBDDKD010000056.1:0-28861 GCA_965230025.1 Hyphococcus sp. | reverse complement strand
GCCGGCGCCCGCAATTGCAGCCGGAACGGAAAGACGCATGGCGGACTTGAACTCTTCAAAGCTGCTCTCTTCACTCATTGAGCTGAAAAAGGACGGCTCAAATAAAACTGCAAAGTAAAGTCCGAATAGAAGAACCGAGAAAAGCGTCGGCGCCCATGCAAACCGCAACACGGTCGCCCAGCGATGCAATCCGAACTGGACCGCTTCATTCATGACGTCGCCAATGGGTAATTTTTGCGACATGGGTGTAACTCCGATGGTTAATCCGGCTTACGCCAGATGGCGTCCGGACTGGCTGTTTGTGTTACCGGCTCTTCATCCCTTTCGCTCTCGCGATAAAGCCGACCGTAAAGCCCCGCCAGAACGCCGAAGGCGAAGAATAACCCGATAATGTTCACCAATATCTTGATGCCGTTCCATGTCCAGACAAATACCGGCAAAATCCACTCAGCGGTATCGCCACCACTCGCCAGCCGCGCGGAAACATCGACTGCCTGATAAAGGACACCGACGACCCAGGGCAGCAAAAACCCCAGAAAAAGCGTATTCAACACAACGGTCTGGACGACAAAGATCGCAACGCCGACGGCAATCAGAATGAGTTGCAGGCGCAGCAAATTCCAGCCGCGCGTCACGCGCAGCGTTCCGCCAAGCCCAAGCGATTTCCGGCAGACCGCAACACCGGGATAAGGATAAAGGCGCAAGTTCAGATATCCAGCGAGCACAAACAGGATTGCGCCGATCAAGAGCCGCGCATTCACCGGCGTGTTCGTAACAATATTGCCGATCCCTTCATTCGCCGATCCGGCTGAAGTGAATAATTCCAGAATGTTTTCACGCAGCAACAAATACGAAGCGCCGGCGGCCAGCGCTGCAATCGCCATCGTTACGATGGAGCGCAATAAAGGGTTCGCCCCTGACGTCGCACTCGGCCTGTTCGCAGGATGAAAATGAAAATAGACAACGGCCCAAAGGACAAATGCAAACGGAATGGCGGCTAACAGTGGTATGCCGACATTGAGATAGAACGCCTCTCCGCCGGCGGCGAGTTGCTGGCCTGCC
The DNA here is from genome assembly GCA_965230025.1 of Hyphococcus sp. Lineage (GTDB taxonomy): Bacteria > Pseudomonadota > Alphaproteobacteria > Caulobacterales > Parvularculaceae > Hyphococcus. The sequence goes on along the minus strand of CBDDKD010000056.1, from coordinate 27,799 downwards.
GTGATGAATTCAATCGTATGCAGACTGTTCGGGTCCGGAAATGAAGCAAGCGTCTGCGACAGGCCATCAAAGATATATTTCAAAACGTAATATGTGGCGCCGGCAAGGGGCGCGAGGATGAGCAACCCGACAAACAGAAAACTGAACAAACCAGCAAGCACATAGCGAAGCTGATCGACGCCGAAGGGCATTCGGAAGAGACCGCCATGCGGCTTTTCGCCGAGGCCGGCATAGCGCGTCAGCGGCGCCATGAACGACGCAGTCAGCAACGCCTGAAATATGAGATTGACGGCGGTGATCGCCGCCATCTTCAGCGGCGCGCCCTGCCACGCCTGATCGACATATTGCGCTAGCGCCTGCTGCGCGGCGGTGAATGTCCCCGCCTCCTCAAAAGTAATCACGCGTCCGGCGATCACCGTCAGATAGGCGAAGATCGTCACCATGTTTACGATAAGCAGGAGAACCACCGGCAGCCAGGATAGTCTGGCGACCGTCCCCATGCCGCGCCCGCCAAAATTCAGCGAAGCGCCAATCACCGAAAGCATACGCAACCGCATAGAAAAGCCCCTCAAACCATAATCCCCGGCGCTCACGCTAACGGCTGGAGGCGTAAACCACAAATAAAAACAGGGCGCGGCGTTTGACCGATTGCACTGGCAAAACAAAGCGCTAGAAGCATCTCTATGAGCGATACAAACATTATCCATATCATTGGCGCAGGACTCGCCGGATCGGAAGCGGCCTGGCAGGCGGCCAATGCCGGCGCGCGCGTCGTCCTTCATGAAATGCGCCCGGTGCGCAAAACCGAAGCGCACCAGACCGATGGCTGCGCGGAACTCGTCTGCTCGAACTCATTCCGGTCCGATGACGCGAAGACCAATGCTGTCGGCCTCCTGCATGAGGAAATGCGCCGCGCCGGATCGTTGATCATGCGTGAAGCGGACGCCAACAAAGTGCCCGCCGGCGGCGCGCTGGCCGTTGATCGCGAGCATTTTTCCGCCGCCGTGACCCGCGCTCTGGAAGGCCACCCGCAGATCGAAATCAGGCGTGAAGAAATCGCCGGCCTGCCGCCTGAAGACTGGCGGAACGTCATCATCGCAACGGGGCCGCTGACCGCGCCGCCGCTGGCGGAAGCAATCCATGAGCTGACCGGCGAAGACGCCCTCGCCTTTTTCGACGCCATCGCGCCAATTATTTACAAAGACAGCATCGATTTTGACGTCGCGTGGTTTCAGTCCCGCTACGATAAAAAGGGACCGGGCGGCGACGGAGCCGATTACATCAACTGCCCACTTGATGAGGCGCAATATGAAACCTTCATCAAAGCGCTGATCGGTGGCGACAAGACCGATTTCAAGGAATGGGAGAAATCGACCCCGTATTTCGAGGCCTGCCTGCCCATCGAAGTAATGGCCGAGCGCGGCCCGGAAACGCTGCGCTTTGGTCCGATGAAGCCGGTTGGCCTGACCAATCCTCACAAAGAAGAAAAACCTCATGCGGTCGTGCAATTGCGCCAGGACAACGCCATCGGCACCCTTTACAATATGGTCGGGTTCCAGACAAAACTGAAAATACGGCGCGCAAAGCGATATCTTTCGGATGATACCCGGGCTTGAAAAAGCCGAGTTCGCGCGCCTCGGCGGCATCCACCGCAATACGTTTATCAACTCGCCGAAACTTCTTGATCGGACATTGCGTTTGAATGCACGCCCTTCATTACGTTTTGCCGGACAGATTACCGGCGTTGAAGGGTACCTTGAAAGCGCCGCTGTGGGATTACTCGCGGGTCGTTTCGCCGCCGCAGACGCACTCGGCCATGTTGAAGCGCAACCGCCAGACACTACCGCTTTCGGCGCCCTGCTTGGACACATCACGGGCGGGCATTTATCCGAAGGGCGCCGGTGCGAAAAAAACTTTTCAGCCGATGAACGTCAATTTCGGGCTCTTTCCAGAGGTCGCCATTCCCCGTACGGATGAAACCGGACGACGCCTCAAGGGCAAGGAAAAAGGCTTCGCAAAAAAGCGCGCCATGACCCGGCGTGCGTTGGCTGACGTCGATGAGTGGCTCTCACGCGACATCGCCGCCGCGGAATGAAAATCGACTGAGAAAAGCTGAAATTTTGACAAAGGTGGGCCGCAGCGAGTCGCCTCGCCACGGCCCGCCCGACGTGCAGCAGGGGGAGATCGCCGCACAGCCGGGATAACTGCAAGCCCTCAGAACGATCACAACCGCAATCGGAAAGCTTGTCTAGGGTCTCGAAAGCTGTTTAGGTCATGCGCCCTAGACGGGGCGGACATAGTGCCCCTTTGGCGGGGCGTCAACTGACCACGGGGGAAATTGTGATAGAATCTCAAGGGACAGCGCCAGCTGATCGAAATAAGGCAATCAGTTCAATTGTCTCTGACCTTAATAACATTCGCGACAACCGGCCGACGGCCAGTCTTTCAGCGGGAAAGGCCGACAAAACAAGCGACACGATAAAAAAAATTATTACTGCAGCGCGGGATATTTTTACACACGAGGGCCATGGCGGCTTGTCTCTGCGCAAGGTCGCCGATGAAGCCGGTATCGCCGTCGGCAACCTGACCTATCACTTTCCGACCAAAAGGTCGCTGCTGAACGCAATCCTTTGTGAAGCGCTGGCCGATTACATCGACGATCACTTGAAGCAGTTTGAGACGCGCCGCGATACGCCTTTCGAAATATTGCTGAATGTCGTCGAGTTTTATGTTCGAAAGGCGCGGGAAATCCCATCGTTTCTTCTACCAGATGTGGGGTTATGCCGGCTGCGATGAGCAGGCGAAGGACATGGTCCGAACCCTTTACCGGCCGATCGGACGGTTTGTGTATTACCTCGTACGCAGCGCCAATCCGAAACTGAACGATGTGCAAATACGCCAGTCCGTCTTGCAGATTTTCAGTCTCGAAGAAGGCTATAAGCTTTTTATCGGCATGGGACCGGAAGACGACACCGCCCTCTCAACAGCGGAACAGGACATCCGCACCTTGACAGAACGTATCGTCTTTCCCGAAGGACGCGCAGATCATTCGCCGGCAGGCTTGTAGTATTTGTGGCTGAAACGATCGCTTTCGCCGATTTCCAGAAAGCGTTTGCGTGCGGCGCTTCCCGGGATCGATCCGGGACAAGGTCGGCGGCAGCGACCACACCCCGCGCGGGTGATCCTTAGTGTCTTTCGGATTGCGATTGTGATCTGACGTCGCAAGCAATTCAAAACCCGCCGTTTCCGCAAGCATTCTGAAATGGCTTTCATTCACATAACCATTTTCGCCTTCCGGGTCCTGAGGAACAGACTCGTCGCCCGCATGATCGACAATGCATAAAACCCCGTCTGGCTTGAGCATGGAATAAACAGCGTTCACATGCTCCTGCGCCGGCTCGTCATAAATCATGAACCCATGGGCGCGGAACACGAACACCATATCCGCTTCGCCATAGGGAACACCGTCGGTTTCGGCCGGGAAAGCCGATCGCCCGCCAACGGGAACATATTCACCTCCGCCGTCACTGACGAGGGGCTCAATAATCCGGCGATACCAGCCGCCCTGCCCGCCGGGCCAGATTTCCACCACTGTCATGTCCGGTTCAACGCCGCAGAAGGTTAGCGTCTCAAACGGGCGCCTATACTGATCCCGTGCTTTCTGTTTCGCCGGGCGCGCATCGCTATCGATATAGGTTCTAAGTTTCGCCTGGGTCTCATCAGAGGAGAGCGTGTGTTCGGCGGCCTGTACGCTTGCGAACGAGGCCGTCAGACCTATCATGGCCAGGAAGCGGAATTTCATACGATGACTCTTGTCGTTGCTGTTTGGCGCGAAGCCTATCGAGGAACGAACGCGAGTTGAAATCACAGAAATGAGAGCGTACCCCAATTAACAAGGAGTATTATGACAGCCATCGACATGATCATTGAACCCAGGACCCGCGATCTTGGCGGCTTCACTGTCGGGCGCGTCCTGCCTTACGCAAAGCGGCGCATGGTGGGCCCATTCATTTTCCTCGATGAGATGGGACCGGCGGATTTCAAACCCGGAACCGGCATCGACGTTCGCCCTCACCCGCATATCGGGCTTGCTACGGTGACCTATCTTTTCGACGGCGAGATCCGTCATCGCGACAATCTTGGTTTCGATCAGGTGATCCGGCCCGGCGACGTCAACTGGATGACGGCGGGACGCGGAATCGTTCATTCCGAACGTACGGATGACGCGGTGCGCGCCAATGGCCAGCATATGCATGGCATCCAAAGCTGGATCGCCCTGCCTGAAAATGCTGAAGAAACCGAGCCGGAATTCCACCATCACCCGAAGGCGAGCCTGCCAGTGATTGAAAAGGACGGCGCCGTGATGCGCCTCATCGCGGGCGGCGCTTATGACGAAACTTCGCCAGTGAAGACTTTCTCTCAAATGTTCTATCTCAGCGTCGAAGCGCAGGAAGGCGCTACCCTCGACCTTCCCGACGAACATGAAGAACGCGCGCTCTACATCGTCGACGGCGGCGTCACTGTCGATGGCGAGGCGCATGCCTCCGGCCGGATGCTGGTCTTCAACAAAGGCGCCAACCCTGAAATCAGAACAACCGCCGCGTCGAAGCTGATGTTGCTCGGCGGCGCGCCGCTCGGCAAACGTCTTATCTGGTGGAACCTCGTCGCCTCTTCGCAAGACAAAATCGACCGCGCAAAGGCGGACTGGCGCGCCTCAGTCGATAATAACTTCAATGATACAGTCTTTTCTCTACCACCGGAGGAAACGGAATTCATTCCGCCACCGGAGGAATAATATCGGCAAAAAACCGACGGCGTCAGAAGACGGCGTGGTCGCCGCGTTCCAGCGATGCTTCGCCTTTTAGAAGATGGTCGTAATAATCGAAAAGCGTTTCAGTTCCCGTCGATGGCGTGCGGTCGGCGTCGTAACGTCCGGTCGTTTCGTCGAGCGCAAGCATGGACTCCGTCGCGTAATAGCGACCGATGCGCGCGAGTTCCGCCTTTTCCGCCAGAGGCGGCGCAACGCGCCCCAAAGCGGACAACACAAAAATGATCGTATTGAGCAGCGCAACGGGAACGCGCTTGAAGCGCGGTTTGCGCCCAAACAGCGAGAACAGATACTCGCCTTGCTGTTTCGGCGTCACAGCCTCGCCAGGGCCGCCGATCGGCAGGATGCAATTGCGCCGGCTTTCATCATCGAGGCATTCAGCGATGAAGCGCCCAAGATCATCATCGCTGATAGGCTTGCAGGCGGTCAACTCGCCGTCGCCGAACAGGAGAAAAGGTTTGCCGCGCTTCACCCGTTCGATCTGACCCGAAAGCGATTTGAAAAACGCCGTCGGCCTGACAATCGAATAGGTAAGCCCTGATTCAATCAACGCCTTTTCGAACGCCAGCTTGGCTTTTTGAAACTCCAGTTTCGGCTTCTGCACGCAGATCGCCGAAAGCAGCACCATGTGCGTAACACCTGCGTCTTTTGCGGCTTTGAGCACGCCAATATGAGCGTCGTGATCAATGGCCCACGCGTCCGCAGGCGCCCCCGTTCGCGACGCGAGACAAGACACTACTGCATCGAAGCGTTCGCCGCAGAACCCATCGACCGCCAGCGACTGGCTATCCGTCACATCGCCGACCCTCAGCGTCGCGCCTTTCAAGATTTCGGCGGTCTCGTCAGGCCCTAAAGAACCGCCAACGCCAGCGCGTGATCTGACAAAACAAACAACATCATGCCCGCAGGCGACAAACGCGCGGGTGGCCGCCTGCCCGATCGTACCCGTCGCGCCCAGCATCATGACGCGTTTCGAACCGGACGACCGAACTGGCGCCGACGATGAGGACGGATCGCTTTCCTGCATTGGCTCGCTGTTCCGGCTGCGTGATTGCTGACGTCGAATGCACTATTTCACGCCGACTATAAAGCGCCATGCGATTTGATAAAGCAGGCGATCCAGAACCAGAGGGCTTATCGAACTTCAACGACACAGATCATTCAGGCTTAATGTTGTGGTTTTGCCTGAAAAGATTTGCCGGATCATAAGATGCTTTGATCCTTCGCAGCCGCTGATGCGTCGTCGCTTCGAACGCGTCAGAAACACGATTAGCGGGTTCCTCCTTGCCAATGAAATTCGAATAAACATAGCCGGTGTCATGCTGCTGCATTTTCGCATGAAAATCATAGGTCCATTTGAGATGACGGGTCTCGTCTTCCGATTTCGGCCAGCGTGTCTGAATGACATAGGCGTATCGCGCATCGCGAAAGCCGAACGCCGTATCCTGCGGCCCGGTTCTGGCGAATTCGCCGCCGAGCCTGGCCAGCTTGAAGTCGCTGATCGGTGACGACGCATCGGAAACGAATGACTGGATCACGGCGCGAACATCCGCGTCATAGCGATTTAAATAGCCGCCGACCCATTCATTACAGAAGCCGTCGCCCCAGGCGCCGTCGAGCGCGCTCTGCCATTCAGGATAGGGCCGCCACCGCACCAGATCAGCCAGGGGTTCCGCATATCTTAGCAATGGCGCGATCATCCGTTCGCCTTCGGCTTCATCGCCCGACCATGTCACGGCAAGAATCAAGACAGGCGTTCCATGAATCTCGGGCGGCAACGCGGGTGATTTCGGCGCCATACGATGCAGCATCCAGACATTGAGATCGTCCGGCGCATCGTCGAGATAGGCGTCAACGAACGCACCGATATTTTCCAACTGATCCAGCGGATAAAAGATCAACCCGGCGAGCACATGGGATAATTCATGCAGACGGTAATCAAGCCGCGTGACAACGCCGAAATTACCGCCGCCGCCGCGCAGCGCCCATAAGAGATCTTCGTTCTCGCGTTCGTTTGCGCGAACCACATCGCCCGAGGCCAAAACCATTTCAGCGCCTTGCAGATTATCACAACCGGCGCCGACTTTTCGATGCAGCCATCCGATGCCGCCGCCAAGCGTGTAGCCGGGCAAGCCAACCATGGAAACGATAGGGCCAGTCGCCGCCAGACCCGCTTTATGCGTCAAGGCGTCGAACTCTGCGAAAGTGGATCCGGCCTCTATGGAGATGCGTTTCCCGTCGGCGTTTACGGTCGCGTTTCGCATCGACGCCATGTCCAGCATGACGCCGCCGTCGCTGACGGCGAACCCCGCATGATTATGCCCGCCGCCGCGAACCGAAAGCTCAACTCCGGTTTCGCGCGCAAAGTTGACAGCGTGAACGACGTCGGATTGCGACTGCGCACGGATGATAAGCTTCGGGCGATGATTGATGCGCGCGTTCCATATCGTTCTTGAAGAGTCGTAAGCGGCGTCGCCGGGCCGGAACACCTGTCCGGCGATGTTACGCGTCAGCGCATCGATTTCCGCTTTCGATACGTTGACAGTTTCACCGCCGGCGCCTTTAAGCCGCCCGCTACCGGAAGGCGCCGCATTCAGCGGCGTGCTCAACGCCGCACAGGCGCCGCCCGTGAGGCGAAGAAATTGACGTCGTTTCATTGAATTTGCCTATATTAAAATTACCAGTGCCAGACGGCGTCATAGCCATCGATGAGTTCAGGCAGATCGTCGTCCGAGACAATACGCGTCGCATCGAGACGGGGCGTCTGCTTGAGACCGCGCTGTTTGAGATCATTCGCCATCACATAAATGCGCGCGCCTTTTTCGCTCAGCGTTTCGATCTGACCGTAAACATCCGGCGCATGTTTTTGCTCACGCCCGCCAATGGCGAGTGGACTTACCGCCTGGCCTTTGACCACATAGTTCACCGCCGATCCGCGCAGGAGAATATCGATGTCGGCGCCGGCGCCGCGCATCGCGTGGGTCAACCAGACAATGGTGTCATCCTGCTCTTCAAGCGTCGCCCGGTATCCAAGCGAAATGATGTTTAGCGCTTTCATCGTCCATGTCTCCTAATTCGTGCCGACAACAAGCGTGTTTTCCGAGCTTGTCGCCATGGTCCAAAAGTCTGCGGGCGACCCGCGCCGCACACCCTCAATCGCCTCGCTGGCGCCGCGTTCATCAACGCAAAGACCGCAATTCACCCAGTCGAAAGCAACATCCCATCGCTTTGCCTTTTCCATTAGCGCCGCGATCCATTCCCGCGGCAGGGGGTGATCTTCTTCATCAACATCCCGGCCATGCACTGCATTGGCGTGGGGTTCCTGCAGGGCGAAAGGCAAATAAACGGCGCCTTCATAAGCGAACACATTAATATTGCAGCCCTTGTCAATCGCATCATCGATCAGCCTAAGGACAGTCGCCGTACGCGAAGCTTCAAAGGGCGCATCCATCAACGCAAAGGTAAGTGTGGTTGTCATCTTTACATTCTCCCGTTATCGCCAGAGCACCGTTGCGCCTTTGATCATCCGGTCGGTGACAAGCCCGATGTCGGCGACCTCCACGCCTTTCGCGAGGTCGCATAGAGCAATGCCGCGCTCCTCCAGGGCGAAACTGTCGGCAAATACCCGCACCCCTTTTTTCAGGCATTGCCGCAGCATCGTTGCGTCATAAGCGGCGCGGGCAGCCAACACGCCGTTTTCCGTCAAAAAGACAGTCGCCTCTGCTTTATTACGGGCCAGTTTACAGGCTAATGCGCCTGTCCATTCCGTATCCCGCGTTTCCAGGAGATCGCGCGTTTCAACAATGAGATAGTTCTTCATAGCTTCCTCGATTGGCCAATCTGGCGGCGGCTCAAATTCAGCCGTTGCCTGACAAATGCAGTAAATTCGCCGTCTGCGTCCTGAAGAACTTGTGAAAAAAAGCTGAATATGCGCTTCGCGCTTGCCTCGAAATGGCAAGGGCTTTATTTCAAGCCATGGGCGCGGCCGTTCTTTGAACCGTCGGAGAGAGTATCATGAGTGTTTACCGGCTCGGCGCGGCGACGGTGGATCCCGCCGCCCGCACGATTAATATCAATGGCGAAAACCGGCGTTTGTCGCTGAAATCGGCGAACGTTCTTACCGCGCTTGTCGAAGCGAGCGGCGATGTTGTCTCGCGCGACCAGTTAATCGCGCGCGTCTGGCCGGACGTCTGTGTCGGCGAGGAAGTGCTGACGCAGGCAGTCGCAGAACTACGCCGCGCGTTTGACGATAACGCCCGCAACCCGCGCTATATCGTAACCGTGCCAAAAGCTGGCTATCGTTTGGCGCCAGATTTAGCCGTGGAAGAAACCTCCATCGAGTTGCTGCTACCAACAAGCATTGATACGGCGACTTCAGTTGAGGCGATTACGGCCTATTATTCTGCATATGAAGCATTTGATCGCGGCGGATACGAAAAGATTCATGAAGCGATAGAATTATGCCGTGAATCAATAAAGTTCGATCCGACATTTGCACCTGCACATGCGCTGCTTTCGGGCGCATTCACTTATAAATGGCTTTATTACGGAAAAGAAGAAAACACTCTTCGCGATGCGCTTTCATCAGCGCAGCAAGCGATCAAGTGCGACAGAGCAGCGCCAGATGGCTATGTAGCGCAAGGTTTTGCGCTTGCTCAGCTTGGGGATTTCGACCATGCCGTGACAAGTTTTAACGCCGCCATTCGTTTTCAACCCGACTCTTATTTTCTTCTGCTATCATTCGGACGAGTGCTATATGCACGCGGCGATTATCAAGCCGCTTCCATCATGTTCGACCGAGCAGCGAAAGTCTGCGGGGATGAATTCCACGGCCTTATGCTAAGCGCCACCGCAACGCGGGCTTATGGTGATATCGCGCGCGCGAACTCCAAGTTGAAACGCGCATCATGGCGCTGCGGCCAACGTCTGCTGGAAGACCCTTCGGATTTGCGAGCGTTAATCTGCCATGCTTACTGCCAAATCAATACGCAGGGTGTTGAGAGCGCTGAACCTTTATTGCTGCGCCTTGAAGAAAACCACGATCCGCTCACCTATTATGTTGTCAGCGCTCTCGCCCGGGCCGGCGAAATTTCCTCAGCGCTCGACCGTTTCGAGGCCATTGTCGACAACGGTTGGGCCGATCCGCATTTTCTTCGATCCGACAAGGATCTGGACGCACTGCGCGGCGAGCGGCGTTTTCAAAAAATCGCCAACGCGCTCGCCGCCTGATCTTTTGGAACAGGAACCATGACAGCATTCACGATCGGCGCAGCGAGGATTGATCCTTCGGACCGAACGGTTGCGATCGACGGCCAGACGCGCCGCATCTCGCCAAAAGCGCTAGCGGTGCTGAACGCGCTGGCCGAGGCGAGCGGCGACGTCGTTTCCAGAGCCGCACTGATCGAGCAGGTCTGGCCGGACGTTTGTGTCGGCGAGGAAGTGTTGACGCAGGCGATCACAGAGCTTCGCCGCGCGTTTGGCGATGCGCCCAAAGCTCCACGCTATATCGGAACGGTGCCAAAAGCCGGATACCGGCTACTGCGGAAGCCGACGCCGAACGTCAATGAGATTTCATCGTCCCCCATATTGCCAATCGAAGGCGAACCGGCGCTTGAACCCCTCCTGGCTTACATGTCGGCGTCGGACCTTTTGGAACGACGCGGGCGGAAGAACATCGATGAGGCGATTGAACTCTTTCGCGAGGCTATTGGGCGCGAACCCGACTTCGCCCTCGCTCACGCCGGCCTTTCAACCGCGATTACATATCGACACAATTTTTATGAGAAGTCCGATGACGCGCCGCAAACTGCGCTGGCACATGCCCAAAAGGCCGTTCGCATCGACCGGACGGCATCGGAAAGTTACACCGCGCTCGGTTACGCGCTTTCGCAGGTTGGCGACTTTGATCACGCCGTCACCAGTTTCAGCGCGGCGCTGCGTTTGCGGCCGGACGCCTATTATGCAACCACGCGGCTTGGCAGAACGCTTTTCCTTCAGAAGCGATACAGCGAAGCCGCCGGCGTATTCGACCGCGCGTCAAACCTGCGTGGAGACGACGCGCATTCCGTCATGTCCGCCGCCAAAGCGCGCCGCGCCGCTGGCGACGAAGAAGGAACTGCTGAAGGTTTAAAACTTACCGCCTGGCGATGTGAGCAGCGTCTGGCGCACAATCCTGACGATCTGCGTGCGCTTGTCTGCATGGCGTGTTGCGTCATCGAACTGGAAGGGACAGCGCGCGCCGCCGCGCTGATTGAGCGCCTGATGAATGAAGACCGTCCGTTTACCTATTATCTCGCAGGCGCATTAGCGCAGGCGGGCGAGACCGATCTGGCTCTTAACCGCTTTGAAGCGAGCGTCGACAATGGCTGGGCCGACCCGCATTTCCTGGAGTCTGATCGCGATCTTGACTCATTGCGCGGCGAGCGGCGTTTTCAAAAAATCGCCAACGCGCTCGCCGCCTGACCGCCGCACCGGGGACTGTTCGGGCGGCGATCAATTTTCTCTTTCAGGTTGCTTATTCAAACGTCGTCGCACAGGTTCCCATTTTGTAAGGCGCAGGCGTCGTCAGTTCGCGCACAAGCGTCTCGTCAGCCATCTCATCATTGGGCGTATTGCCGATCGTCTTGATGCTGATGCGATGATCGCGGACATCGATTTTCACTTCCGAGCGGCGTGACGCCTTAAAGTCGCCGAAGAACGACGCATCGCCGCCATTATCCGCAATCGTACCGTCGAGCTGGCCGACAACGACACCGTTGATAAAAATCCATGCGGTGCCGACGCTGTTGTAATCCATGCCGGCGATGTGAACCCGGGCTGACACCCGGCGGCCGCGCCGCGTGAATTCGCAAAAGCCAAAACCGTCACCGCCGACAATACGAACGATTTCGGTTTCAACCGTCAGGCGGCGGTCATTCGCCTGCGCTTGTGGGGCGGCGGCGATAACGCCGGCGCTGATAACCGCCAGGGCGCAAATGCCCAGCTTATTGATTAACACGATACTTTCCTCTCATGGTCATGAGGAAATCGAAGGCGTGTCTAACATTTTAAAAACGCCTGATACGCCACCGAGTTCCAATTGCTCGATGGCGTTGCTGGTACTTCGCCAAATCGCCACGGGCCTGAAAGAAATCTGAAATTATTCTGAAAAGATGGCGCACGGCTTTTGCAAAAACCCGAAGCCAAACCGTCTCTTATGTGCCGCTTGCACCATATAGCGCAGCGCCTGCGTATATGTATTGCATATCGTCCGGAAGCTGATCTAAATATTATGGAATATCGCTCACAAGCCAGCAGACCGCTTTCATTTTGCCGGTTTTGTTCATGACTTGGGTGAGCGTGCATTCCATTGTAGTCTCAAAGATTATTGTTGTGGGAAGACTGTTCGAGCAAAGGACACCGAAATGCGAAGTCTGAATACGGTTTTATTTTTTGTCCTTATTCTTTTCGCATCCGGATGCAGTACTGCGTCTAATGTTTCGGAAACCGGACCGAAGATCTCAAGAACCATACCGGAACTCAGAGAGGTTGGCTCAAGAGGCTTTTTTACACTGGACGGGCCGTTTGCCGAATTCGATCCAGGCCACCCCTCCGTTGAAATCTGGACCCCGGACGGCAATAACAACGCGCCGGTTGTGGTGTACGCCCATGGCGGCGCCGGCTATCGCGAGGATGATCGCGCTCGCGTTGAAATGTTTCGCAGAAACGGGTTCGCCACCATCTCTTTTGACTCGTATGAGATGAATGGGTTTGACGATTGGAATTTCGTCACCCGCAAAGTTACAAACAGCGGCAAACAGAATATGATCTGGGGTGTTTTCAAAGGCGCTGTTGAATACGCTGCAAATACTGACGATTGGAATACTCGAAATATTTTTCTGTATGGGGGATCGAATGGCGGCCGGGTGGTTTTGTATGCCGGGTCTGAAATAGAAAACGAAAACATCCGAGGCATTATTTCAGAAGCCCCGGCGGGTTCCGGTTTCACCCTCGGCGATTACAATATCCCCACCATCATTCCCTTTGGCGCTTTGGATACATGGGCGGGGCGGTCAGATACGGATTACGTATGGAAAAGAACCTATCCAAACTCGCCGGTGTCGATTGAAGACTGGGTGAATTCGCAACAGGCAAAAGGCCGCCCGGTCAAGTTCATCTTTTATGAAAACGCCGGACATTTGTTATTTGAAGGCCCGCTTGAAAAAGTCACCGTACGCAGAGGCGACGCGATCGCCTTTACGGCCTATCAAGGCGCCGGTGATGGCGTACTCGAACAATAGGAACACGACGTCATTACTTTCGCGAACAATAATCTGGCGGAGTGAACCCTTGTTCGCGCGTGCAAATGACCACTCACGAAGTGCGTGCTTTGTCGCGGTTGCAAAAAGGATAAGATGATGAAGCGTTTGTCAGCGTTCATTACTCTGTTGCTCACCTTTTTGGCTGTGAGCAGCGGAAGCTACGCCCAAGGTGAATTCCCTGATCTTAAAGGGCCCTATCTCGGGCAAACGCCGCCAGGTTTAACCGCTGAAGTTTTTGCGCCCGGTATTGTTTCGACACAACATTTTGAAGTTTTCGGTATCTTTGCACCAGATTTGAAAGAATTTTATTTCGTCAGAAGCGGTGGGAAATATCAAGAATCTACGTTGCTTGTAATTGAACAGAAGAACAATCGATGGAGCGAGTCCGTTGTCTCACCCTCTGTGGGTGAACCAGCCATTTCTCCTGACGGTACGACTATGTATTTGGGCAATCGATATAGAGAGCGAACCAACTCCGGTTGGTCAGAGGTAAAAAGCCTCGGGGCGCCCTTCAAAGACATCCCCATCATGCGCCTAACGGCTTCAGCGGCTGAGACTTATGTTTTTGATGAACGGGAAGAAATCGGCTCCATTCGGTATTCCCGTTTAGTTGATGGCAAGCGTGAAGAGCCGAAAGCATTCAATAAAGAAATCAATACAGGAAAATGGATAGCTCATCCCTTCATCGCACCGGATGAAAGTTATTTGATTTGGGATAGCGAACGAGAAGGCGGGTATGGCGATTCGGATTTATATATCAGTTTTCGCCAGGAAGATGGCTCGTGGGGACCCGCCATCAATATGGGCGAAGACATAAACACAGAACGTGAGGATATATATGGCAGTGTCACGCCGGACGGGAAATATTTATTCTTCCACACGTACTTAGACGAAGGAAAAGCCGATATCTTTTGGGTGGATGCTCAGGTTATTGAGAACCTCAGGCGCAAACAATAAACTCGATGAGAAATCACTGTTATGGGCGGAAGAATAGAGATTCCGCTTATTCCAGTAGATAGCGGCCAATATTTATAATCAGGAACCCGTTGTGAAAAAGATATTTGCTGCTTTTTGTTTCTTCGCTTTGTTCGGGTGCTCAGGACCAAACCAATCGACTGAAGTAGAGGGCCGCGAGCCAATATCATATGAAATACCGAGAACACAGATAGCGCCGATCCAGGACAGCAAAACTGACAGGCAATACGAGGTTTATATTAAGCTGCCTGAAGGATATTCAGATAATGTCGACGCCAAATATCCCGTGATCTATACAACCGATGCGGTCTGGCACTTTGATATGCTGTCCGGCGCTACTGAATACTTGATGCCAGATGTTATTCTGGTTGGCATTTCCTGGCAGAAGGGTTTCGAAGACGAGAGAGAGTTTGTCAGTCGGTTTCGGGACTATACGGTTGTAAAGTCAGAAACGGCTGAAGTTCCAACCGGGGAAGCCGGCAATCATCTCTCTTTCATTCGCGACGATATTATCAAATATATAGAAAACAACTATCGGGCCGACCCCGGTGAGCGTACCTACTTTGGGTATTCCTTGGGCGGAGCATTTGGCGCATATGCCTTGTTGGCGGAACCCGATACCTTTAAAAATTATATTCTTGGCAGCCCTGCTCTTGGGCAGCGCAGCGCCCAATACATTGATAAACTCGAAGTTGATACGGCTCCCCGACAAAAAGAGTTGAAAGCAAATGTTTTCGTGTCCATTGGCGAATTAGAAGAAAGTGAAATGGAGATCACTGAAGACCTTTTGTCGATTCTGCAGCGCAGAAGTAAGTCAGGATTGACGATTACCGGGCTTGAGATAATTGAAGATTCTGACCATGGCGGCGCGTTTCCCGATACCGTCATACGCAGCGTAAAATGGCTATCACAACTGAAAAGCGAATGAATTCGCAGCAAACATTCACCCGTTCCTTCGGAGCCCTTAATTCTTAAACAACTTCTCCGCTTCCGATCGGCTTGAGCCGCGGTCATTAAGCGCCGCCTCACATCGCGCGATCTCGGCTTTCAGCGATGCGATACGCTCGTTAAGATCATCGGCCGACAGGGTGTAGAGATCCTGTTTGACGAGAAAGCCAAGCGTTAGATCCGGCTTTTCATTCAGCGCGTCGTCATCCATGAGGCGGCTCCCTTATTCACGAATGCAGTTTGCGAAATTGTGCGCGCCGGTTCAAGAATAAGCGTCGCCAAAGGAACGCCCCATGACCGCTATTCCCGACACCATGAAAGTCATCGAAATTACTGAGCCTGGTGAGCCGGAGGTCCTGAAACTAACGGATCGTCCGACGCCCGGTCCTTCCGGTAACGAGGTCCTGATCCGCATTCATGCAGCGGGCGTGAACCGTCCGGAAGTATTGCAGCGGCGCGGGCTTTATCCGCCGCCGCCAGGCGCAACGGATATTCCAGGACTTGAAGCCTCGGGAGAGATCGCCGCGCTTGGGCCCGATGTCACCGGTCTCAGCGTCGGCGACAAGGTCTGTGCGCTTCTCCCCGGCGGCGGATATGGAGAATACGCTATTGTTGACGCTGGTTCGTGTTTGCCCGTTCCGGCGGGGCTATCCATGGTGGAAGCCGCCGCCCTGCCCGAAACAATTTTCACGGTATGGGCCAATGTCTTTGACGACGCGAATCTGAAAGCAGGCGAAACACTGCTCGTTCATGGCGGAACCAGCGGCATCGGCGTGACGGCGATTACGCTCGCCAAGGCGTGGGAAGCGCGAGTGATCGCCACCGCCAGCTCCGATGAAAAATGCAGCGCTATGGCGAGCCTCGGCGCGGACGCGACCTATCGCTATGACGAGGCGCCCTGGGAAATCGAAATCTCTAAGAACGGCGGCGCGGACGTCGTGCTCGATATGGCCGGCGGCGATTTCGTCCCGCGCAATATAACCTGCCTCAATCCGGGCGGGCGGCATGTTTCCATCGCCTTCCTGCGAGGGCCTGAGGCGACCATCAACATCTTTCAAATCATGCAAAAGCGTCTCAGGCTTTCAGGTTCAACCATGAAAAGCCGACCGCCGGCGGAAAAGGCCCGTCTCGCCAAGGCCTTGCAGACGAATGTTTGGCCGCTGATTGAAGCCGGCAAAGTTAAGCCGGTCATTGACCAGACCTTCCCTCTCGCCGAGGCGGCGCAGGCTCATAAACGCATGGAGGCTGGGGCCCATATCGGCAAAATAGTCCTCAAAATCGCCTAAAGCGCCTTGGCGAACGCCGCCGAACTGGATATATCCCCCCTATCGCGTTCCTGACGCGTCGCTTTCCCCGAAAAAATCCGGCGGCAAGCGCGGCGGTCCCACCGGGCCGCCGGCAACGAAGCTTATTGGCGGGCCGGAAACCGCCGAAGGAACTGGAGACCGTCTATGGCTGACCGACCGCTTATGCCCATCGCCACCGCTGTCTGGCTGATCGACAATACGTCGCTCACCTTTGACCAGATTGCGGAGTTCTGCGGTCTGCATCCCCTTCAGGTCAAAGGCATCGCCGATGGCGACGTTGGCGTCAGCGTTCGCGGCATTGATCCGATTACGACCCATCAGCTGACCCGCGACGAGATCGAAAAAGGCCAGGACGATGAAAGCTATCGGCTGAAACTCTCACGCCCGAAAACGATTGTCGCAGACCGGCCGAAAAAGGGTCCGCGCTACACGCCGGTGTCGAAACGCCAGAACCGCCCGGATGCAATTGCGTGGATGGTGCGCAATCACCCGGAAGTGCCGGACTCACAGATCGCGAAACTGCTCGGCACCACGAAAACCACTATTCAGTCGGTACGCGATCGCAGTCACTGGAACTCAGCGAACCTGCAGCCGCAGGACCCCGTTGGCCTTGGTCTGTGCACGCAAATCGATCTGGACACGGTCGTTCGCAAGGCCGCCGCCAAGCTTGCAAAGATGCGCCCTGTCGGCGCAGAAGCGCCGGAAGGCCCCTCGCTCGAGCCGGTCAGCGAAACGGTTCCAGAGGAAGAAGCGCCCGCAACCGCCGAGGAAGAAAGCCAGAAGGTCGATCTCGACAAGGTCTTCGCCAATCTCGGCGGCGCCGGCGAGGAAAACAACGACAGTTAGTTTTTCAGTAGCCGCTGACTGTGTAAAACGTCTCAGGCTTTTTTCTCCGTCTTGACGGACGATGTCTGCGCCAGGCGACCGCCATCAACATAAACGCACTGTCCCGTGACATAAGACGCTGCGGCGTCCGTCAGGAAATAAACGACCTCCGCCACCTCTTCGGGATCGCCAATGCGTTTCAGCGGCGTCGTGCTGCGCATATTGGCTTTGTCTTCATCTTCAGCCATCTCTGACTTGATGCCGCCGAGCCCGACAAGGTTCGCACGCACTCCATAGGGCGACATCGCCAGCGCCACCGCCTTTGTCAGCTGCTGCAACCCTCCCTGGGAGGCGGCGAAGGCGACATGATCGGCGGCGGCGGTCACCGCCTCCACCGATCCGATATTGACGATAGCGCCGGGAGTGGCGTTCGGCGCGGTCGGATCATTCTGTTTGACGAATTGTTTTGCAATCGCCTGATTGACAAGAAACGCGCCGCGCAAATTCGCGGCGACAACGCGGTCGAAATCCTCTTCCGATGTTTCCAGAAACGGCGCTGAATAGCGCTCCATCACCGTATGCGCCAGAACATCAATCCGGTCGTAAGCATCGAGCGCTTCGGCAATGATATTGTGCACATGCAGCCGGTTTGTCACATCCGCATGAACAAAAGTGACGCTGGAATTGTTTTCGCTCAGTTCCTTGGCGAACTCTTTGCCCAGCTCTTCATTCTTATCCGCCAGCACCAGCCGGTCGCCATTGGCCGCAAAACGCCGCGCGCAAGCGGCGCCCACGCCATTCGCAGCGCCGGTTATCACAATTGAACGGCCAGCCATATGTTTTATCCCTTAAAACCAGTCGGCGGCGCATCATAAAATGCGCCGCCGTTTCAAATTGCTGTTTAGCAACAGCGATATAATTTCAAATCGTCAATTTGGCTTCATCTGTGAGCGGAGTTCTTCAAGTTGATCCTTGATGCGAAGTTTCTGACGCTTAAGCTCTAGAACATGGAGTTCATCATGGGCGGGGTGTTTGGTTTCTTTAGTAATTGCCGCTTCCAGCTGCTGGTGTCGCTGATTGAGCGTTTCCATGTGAGCCTTTATCGCCATATTCGACCTCCATATGTTGGGTAGGCCCATATATAAGCATGACAGACGGGGTTTTGTCACGAAATTGTCTATTAACGCGCGTCAACCACGATGCTTTGCAAAGGCTTAACCCTTCGGCTATGAGTTTGATGGCAACTGCTTGAGTTTCTTATGGATTCCGCGACACGAATCATTGTTGGAGTAACCGGCGCGTCCGGTGTTGTCTACGCCAAGCGGGCGCTTGAGATGTTTGGTGCAGCGGGCGTTGAAACTCATCTGGTGATCTCGCGCGCCGCAGAAATGACTCTGCAATATGAGCTTGAAATGTCAGCGCGCGATCTCGCTGACCTCGCGAGCCATCGCTACGCCATCGGCGATGTCGGCGCGCCGGTTTCTTCCGGGTCGTTCAAGACCATTGGAATGCTGATTGCGCCCTGCTCCGTCAGAACCATGTCGGAAATCGCCACCGGCGTGACCTCAAGTCTTTTGACCCGCGCTGCGGATGTCGTGCTGAAAGAACGGCGTAAGCTTGTCATGATGGTGCGGGAGAACACCGTTTCATCTGGGACATTTGCGCACCATGACGCCAGCTGGCGGAAATGGGGGCAATTATCGCGCCGCCCCCTGCCAGCGTTTTACGCTGAGCCCGAAAGTGTCGACGCTTTGATCGACCAGTCCGTCGGCCGCACGCTCGATCTTTTCGGCATTGAGGCGCCCGTCACAAAACGCTGGGGTGAGGATCTCGAAAAAGGCAGGCGCACCACGTGAGCCAGGCGGCGCGCGGCGCGTTCTGGGCATGGTCGCTGGAACACTACAAACGTCAAGGTGTCGAACCTTTATTGCTTCGTCTGCAGGATGAGTTTCACCTCAACGTCAATATGCTGCTCTGGACCCTGCTGGTGCGCCACACGCTTTGAGCCGATGACTGATGCGGTCCTTCGGGAAGCCATGCAGCTGACCAGGCCATGGGCCGCGAATGTGACCGCGCCTTTGCGCGCCGCCAGACGCTATCTGAAATCGCCGGGCGCGCTGGAGACGGATACCGAGATCATGTCATTGCGCACCGCCATCAAAGACAGCGAACTGACGGCGGAGCGAGTAGAGCAGTCGCTGCTGGAGCGGCTGGCCTGTACTCGTCTAACCATCGCTGAGAAGGCCCCGGCGGCGTTCAAGTCCCGCGCGATAAACAATCTGACGGCATACGCCACCCTTGCCGAGGCGGCGGAAACGACAGGCTTCACAATGTCATTGCTCGAATCGCTCGCCAGCCATATTTTCATGCGGGCGCCGCAATCTGCGGTCATTGGGGATTAAACATGGTGAAAGACGGCGACAATGACGACGAGACCCCGTCTTTGACTCTCATGGACGGCAACCGGTTCGAGGCTCATGACGAAGACCTGGCCGGGGCGAACGATGAAGCGATGGCGATCCGGCTTTCGATTCTGGAAGAGGAGCATCGCGACCTCGATATCGCGATCCGGTCCCTTGAGGACAATTCCCCTTATGATCGGCTATCGATCGCGCGCCTGAAGAAACGAAAGCTTCAGCTGAAGGATAAAATTCAGGAAATCAAAGATGCGATGCTGCCGGATATTATCGCGTAACCAGTCCTGAACGCTTGGCGTTATACATGGCGCTGTCAGCCTGCTCCATCGCCTGATCGGCTGAGCCGCCTTTCAGAATTTCAGAAACACCGATGGAAACGCTGACCGGAAATTCCTCGCCGTTCCAGCGCACCGGGGTTTTTGCAACCCATGATATAAGCTCGTCAGCTTTACTCATCGCGATCGCTTTGTCCGCATGGGTGAGCAGTAACCCGAATTCATCACCGCCAAGGCGACCGACAATGTCCGTCTGGCGGCTATGGGCGACCAGAACATCGGCAACATGTTTAAGAGCGGCGTCGCCCGCGCTATGCCCCCTCATGTCATTAATAGTTTTCAGGCCATTCAGGTCGAGAAAGACAAGGCTCGCCGGCGTCTCATAACGGTCGGCCATGGATACGGTGCGATCAAGCTCACGCGCGAAAGCGCGCCGGTTCAAAATATCGAGCAACGGATCGCGATCCGCGAGTTGTTCCAGATCAACGGCGCGCTCATGCGCGATGGCGAGATCATTGCGCAGCGTTTGAATTTCGTTCAGCAGGCTGGACAACACCTCACGCACTTTCGGCGTCAGTTCCGCTTCCGAAACGCCCGCAAACGCAGAGTCCGCGACCGAGGAAGGGGCGTCACTTTCACCTTCAGCGCGCGCAATGCGCGATGTTTCAGGAACGTCGCGAATGTTCATCGTCAATGCCTCCCGGCGGCCATAGCCCCGGATATAAATCAGAGGCAAAGGCCGATAACGATTATAATCTGGTTCGCGCGCAATCGCCAGCAAGGTCGTTAACGCCCTTAGCAGGGTTAAACAGCGACACTAAACCTTCCGCCAGCAAGACTGATGACGCCCATCCGCGCGTATTTTCAATTCGGCGCAAGGAAAGCACGCTTCGCCGCTTGGCCCTTGTTACAGGCGTCGCGCCAGCCCAGTTTCTGTGGTGCGGATATGGTCGTGCACAAGTCCCCTTCTGACGTGCGGCCAGCTCCCGCGTCCGGTGAGAGGAGGCGTCGGTTCTCGCGCCCCCGTCTGTTAGACTGGCGTCTCCTCGTCGCTGCACGCGCATACCCGCATTTCTGTCATCTTGCTGACTCTGCGATCCCTGCTATAAGCGCGCTTCCTTTTCAGCGGAGGACCGCACATGGCGGGCGCATCAGATAAGTCGAAGATGGAGCCGGTCGTCGGCGTCATCATGGGATCGCGCTCGGACTGGCCGGTCATGAGCCGCGCGGCGGAAATCCTGGACGCGCTTGGCGTTCCTCATGAAACAAAAATCGTCTCAGCCCACCGCACCCCGGACCGACTTTATGACTATGCGAAAAGCGCGAAATCACGCGGGCTGAAAGCGATCATCGCCGGCGCCGGCGGCGCGGCGCATCTGCCGGGCATGGCGGCGTCCATGACCCCCCTGCCGGTCATTGGCGTGCCAGTGGAATCAAAAGCGTTGAAAGGCATGGACAGCCTGTTGTCGATTGTTCAGATGCCGGCGGGCGTGCCTGTCGCAACAGTTGCAATTGGCGAAGCCGGCGCCGTCAATGCAGGCCTTCTCGCCGCATCAATGCTGGCGGCGCATGATGACGCGCTCGCAACGCGCCTCGACGACTGGCGCGCAAAACAGACCGCAAGCGTCGCAGAAACCGTTGAGGATTAATCCCGTTTCATGACTGCTCCACACGCTGACACCCCCCCCATCGTTGAGCCCGGCGGCGTCATCGGCGTCATGGGCGGCGGGCAACTTGGGCGCATGCTCGCCATAGCGGCGGCCAATCTTGGCCTTAAAACACATATATATTGCCCGGAAGAAGGATGCCCCGCGCGCGATGTTTCTTTTGCACAGACAGTTGCATCCTATACGGATAAAACCGCCCTCGCCGTCTTCGCGGCGAAAGTCGATGTCATCACTTATGAGTTTGAAAACGTACCCGCAGAGGCGGTTGAGTTTCTGATCCTGAAAGGCGCAACCGTGCGCCCCGGCTCTGTGGCGCTTGAAAAGGCGCAGGACCGTCTTGTCGAAAAGGAATTCGTCAACGCCATCGGCGCCGCGACAGCGCCGTTTCATGCAGTCGATGATCTCGCATCGCTTGAAGCGGGCCTTGAAAAGATCGGTCGTCCGGCGATCCTGAAAACCCGCCGCCTTGGCTATGACGGCAAGGGTCAGACAACCATTCGCGACGAAGACACCGATCTTCCTGGCGCATTCGAAAAGGCCAGCGAATACGCCTGGGCGGAAGTTGGCGCCGCGCCTTCCATTCTGGAAGGGTTCATCCCATTCGAACGGGAGATATCGATCATCGGCGCGCGCGGGGCGGATGGCGAAATCCAGCTTTACGACCCGCCTGAAAATGCGCATCGAAACGGCATTCTGAAGAGCTCCACCGTCCCTGCACGAGTCTCAGACGAAACCGCCATCAAAGCACGCGCCGTTACGACAACCATGCTGGAAACCCTCAGCTATGTCGGCGTCATCGGCGTTGAGTTCTTTGTACTGAAAGATGGCGATGTGCTGGTCAATGAGTTTGCGCCGCGCGTCCATAATTCCGGACACTGGACGTCAAATGCCTGCGCTGTCTCGCAGTTTGAACAGCATATTCGCGCCATCGCCGGCTGGCCGCTGGGCGACCCGGCGCGTCACTCAAATGCGGTGATGGAAAACCTTATCGGCGAAGAAGCCGATGCGTGGCGCGAACTCGCGCAATCACCCCAAACCGGAGTCCATCTTTACGGCAAGAAAGAAGCCCGCCCCGGTCGCAAGATGGGCCACGTGACGCGGATTGCGCCCAAGGTTTAGCGCCATAATACGAATGGCGCCGCTCTTTAATCCGGCTTTCGAGCAACCGCATGTAGAGCACTGGTATCGACTTCGTTGATAGTTTCACTTTGGATGCGAGCACGCACCCGCTCCCGAACAAGGCGATGCTCCTCATCGCTCAGTTGATCGACATCGCCACGAAAACCGGACCCCATTACAATGGTCCACCAGTCTTCAGGTCTTTCCAGTTTTTGGCTGTCAGCACTGCTATGGACTTTGGGTTTCGCAGCGCCGCCTCCGATAAATAACTGCTGAAAGCCGGCCGGTTTTGTCAGCCTTTCCCATGGCATGACTACTGGCGGAATGTCCGGCCGCACGCAGCGCAGCTCTTCCGCGAAAATATCCGCAGCCGGATGAAAGGAATTCGGGCCCCATACAGTCGCAACAAACCGCCCGCCGGGCCGCAGCATGCGCCACAACTCAGCGACCTGTTTCTCCATGTCAGGAACGAAGAAAAGCGAAAAGACGCTGATGATGGCGTCGAAACTCTCATCCGGTTCACCCAATATCCTCATGTCAGCAACGCGAAATTCAATATTGCGCAAGCCGGACGCCAAAGCCTTTTTGGCGGCGACATCAAGCAACTTCGCCGCAACGTCAATGCCAAGAACGGACCCGTTAGGCCCGACCGCCTCAGCGGCGGGGATCGCTGAGGCGCCAGTGCCGCAACCGACATCGAGAATGCGTTCGCCTTTCCGCAGATTGGCGAGCTTGACAGCGCGGCGGCCATGACGGTCCCAGAACGCCAGCGGCGGCGCATCAAAAAGGTCCGCCGCTGCGTCATAGGTGTCAGCCGCTCTTTTTGCGGCGTTGGCGGCGTTAGTTGTCATAAAGGTAGGCTCCAGTGTTCAGCGTTCAATGCAAGCAGTCATGACTATCGTCCGTTCAAGCGCTAAAGAATGATCCAAAGGCCGTTTTATTTGATCGACCGGCTAATACGACAATAAAGATTTATGGACGCGCTATCAGAAATTCTGCATGCAACACGCCTTTCCAGTGGCGTATTCCTGCACGGTAATTTTTCTGAGCCATGGCGGCTAAAGACGTCCGTAACCGCGTCTGACTGCAGCGCGCATCTGGGGCCGACCGATCACCTGATATTATTTCATTTCGTTTTGGAAGGGCTGCTCACAGTCGAGATGCGCGATGGATCGCGTCAGGAATTTTCACCGGGACAGGCGGCGATTTTTCCGCACAATGACCCGCATGATTTGGGCAGCGTGGCCCCGGCGCCAACGGTATCGTCATTCGATGTCGCATCAATCCCGAAACCGGGCGAACTAATGGCTATACATCATGGCGGCGGCGGTGCGCGCACGCGTATTATCTGCGGATTTCTTGGCGGCAGACATCTTGCCGGCAATCTTTTAATCGGCGCACTGCCATCACTGATGACCTATGACAGTACGCGAGCCGACTCTGGCCAGCTGGTTCAGTCCGCCCTTGAGGCCGCAGCGCGCAATATCGCTGACAGTCGCCCGGGGGGCGAAGCAATGTTGGCGAGACTGTCTGAGCTTTTGTTTATTGAAGCCGTACGTTTATATCTTGAGGCGCCGGACCGGGATCTCGAAGGCGTACTCGCAGCGCTGAAAGATCGGGTTGTCAGCAGAGCGATCGCTCTTATCCATCGGCGCCCCGAGCACCCTTGGACAGTCGACACCCTCGCCCGCGACGCTGGCGCTTCGCGATCAACGCTGACAGAGAAGTTCGCACGCTGCCTTAAGTGCGCACCCGTCGAATACTTAACCCAACATAGAATGCAGCTTGCCGCTCACATGCTAGAGACAAGCAATCGAACCATAATGGATATAGCCCAGTCCGTTGGATACGGATCAGAAGCCGCCTTCAGCCGTGCGTTTAAACGACATCATGGTTCACCCCCGTCGGCGTTGCGTAAAGCCGGCTAGCCCTCTTTCTTCAGTTTCGCGCCTCTCTGACCATTGGATACATCGGCGGTGACGAGCCCGCTTGAATCTTGCCGATCACTTCAAACCCGCAGCGTTCATACAATGAGATATTTCTTGGGTTTGAAGATTCGAGATAAGCAATAACACCATCCTTATCGCATCGCCGCAATGCATGTTTCATGATCGCCGCGCCGAGCCCTCTCCCCATATAGGCCGGGTCGGCGGCAATCATCGGCAAATACCAGGAGGGCTGGTCATCGGGGTGATATTCGTCCATCTGCTCAAAAAATGAAGCCGCGTCCTCCTGGATTTCCGGCTTGACGCTATCCGCCAGCAATTTTTCAATAGCATCGCCGTCCGGCTCTGTTCCCGGCGGCAACCAGAGCGCCGCCGCTTTGCAAGCGTCCGAGATATACGCCGTATCATGATCAAAAGCGGCCCCGCCAAACGCTTTTGCAAATTTCGGCATGGTTTCAAGATAAATCGCAGCGTCCGGCCACATCCAGCGGGCGACCGGGTCCGCCAGAAATCCCAACGTTATGGTTTGAAAAACTCTTTCTTTGTCATCTTGTGAGGCAGCGGCGACGGGCGGTAATCGTGTCACGGGAAACTTCTTTCATGAGCAGGGTTTGCACTTGTGAAATGAGGTCACATCATTTTCCATCATGAAACATGGCCCTATCTACGGCGCCACCAACCGGAGTGTCCGGTCAATCCCTAACCAATGAAAGAGGCGATGCGGGGTTGAATGCGCGCAGTTTACGCTCTCAGGCCGCCAGTGAAATCAAGCGCCTGATGTTACGCGCCGCCTGACGAATGCGTTGCTCGTTTTCGACAAGGCCGATCCGAACATGTTTGTCGCCGAATTCGCCAAAGCCGAGCCCCGGGGCAACGGCGACATCCGCCTTTTCAATCAGCATCTTTGAAAAAGCAATCGAACCCATATCGGCAAACTGGTCGGGGATTTGCGCCCAGGCAAACATCGACGCCGGCGGTGATGGAATCTCCCAACCCGCCTTCGCAAAATGCTCGATCAGCGTATCCCGGCGGGTGCGATAGGTCTGTCTGATCTCCTCCGCGCATTCCTGAGGACCATCAAGCGCTGCAATCGCCGCCACCTGGATCGGCGTGAAGGCGCCGTAATCGAGATACGACTTGATGCGCGCGAGCGCCGCGATCAGCCGCTTGGCGCCGACCGCCATGCCGACCCGCCATCCGGCCATCGCATAAGTTTTGGACAATGAATTGACCTCCACCGCAATGTCGATGGCGCCTTCCACCTGAAGGATCGATGGCGGCGGCGCGTCAAAATAAATCTCGCTATAGGCAAGATCCGACAGGATAAGCACGTCATGCTGACGCGCGAGGCGAACGACTTCCTTATAATAATCAAGGCCGACCATCTGCGCCGTCGGATTTGACGGATAGTTGATGACGAGAGCACTGATCTGCGCGCCATTGGCCGCCATCGCATTGCTGATCCCACGCAAGTAATCCTCAGGCGTCAATGCTGAAACAGGCTGGATCACGCCGCCGGCAATAATAAATCCGTATGCGTGGATTGGATAGGCGGGATTAGGCGACAGGATCACATCGCCCGGCCCGGTGACGGCCTGCGCGATATTCGCAAAGCCCTCCTTTGAACCAATTGTCGCGACGATTTCATCTTCAGGATCAAGCGCCACGCCAAAGCGCCGCTCATAATAGCGCGCCATCGCCCGGCGCAACGCAATGATGCCGCGCGAGGCGGAATAGCGATGAGCTTTTGGATCGCGCGCGGTTTCGACCAGCTTATCGACAATATGTGACGGCGTCGGCATATCCGGATTACCCATGCCGAGGTCGATGATATCGCGCCCCTCGGAGCGCAGCCTCGCCTTTAACGCATTGACTTCCTCAAACACGTAAGGCGGCAGTTTCTTGATCCGGTAAAAGTCGTCCGTATGGTTCATTTTGTCAGGAGGCGTTGTGGCGGCGGCGCAAAGCAAAGATGTTGCGCAATTTCGTCAGGTTGTAAATTGAGGCGCTGGAAGTGGGCTTTGGCGCCTTAACCGTCGGCGCGATAGCGCAGCTTCGCCAGCCATGCGATGGGTCTTGCCGGGTCAAGATCAAGGTCCCGCACCTTCGCCTTTGCTTTTTCGATCTGCATGACGTTGTCGATTCGCGCATCGAGAAAGGCGTTTGTCGCCGCTTCATCCTCGCTGTCATCCCCCAGCCAGCGCGCAAAAGTCGACGTCCACACGCCGGTAAGAATGCCGCGTTTCGAGTAGAAATTGAAATCGGTCGACTTGTCGCCAAGCCCGCGCCAGATCGTGTCCGACGTTTCCAGGCAAGCCGGGCGCCGAGCAGCCCATGAACTGGCAAGGCCATCAACGCCGCCGCCCGACGAGCGGCTTCTTTATGGGGTCGCAGCGTATCCAGCCGCGCCCGGACCGCAAACGCCACCTTCTGGCGAATTTTCAGTCCAGCGAACTCCGGAGACGCCATCGCCGCCGTCATTTCAGCATCCGCCGCCTCGGACCAGTAGCGCAAAACATCCCCAATCCCGGCGGGAAATGCAGCGCGGCGCATCGCCGGATCGATCCCGGCGTCGCTAGCGGCCTGCTCCAGCGATTTGGACGTCCACCCGTCGAAAGCGGCAATCGTCAGCAATTGCGCCAGAAGCGCAGCGCGAACCTTGTCAAAACCGTCAATTTCGGCGCTTTTGCCCGAATTTTCCGGCGTTTTTAGGGTGTTATCCACTGGAGCATATTCCTTCCCGGCCCTATATAGACAGGCGTTAAGGCATTTGATATATGCCGCATCGTCTCACGCGCACGCATGAAACGGGCGTTGTGAACTGATTTTTTCTGACGTCGCGGCTCACACCCGTGACGTTTTTATTTCGCTGAGGAGGCTGAGGCACTTGGTCCAGATCGTGGTTCGCGACAATAATGTCGAACAGGCCCTGCGCGCATTGAAAAAGAAAATGCAGCGCGAAGGGACATTCCGGGAAATGAAACGCCGGAAATTTTACGAAAAACCGTCGGAAAAACGCGCCCGGCAAAAGGCCGAAGCGGTGCGTCGCGCGCGCAAGCTGATCCGCAAGCGCCAGCAGCGCGAAGGCGGCATTTAGCAGAATTTCATGGCCGCAGCCTTTGCGCATACGGCCATTGGCGCATAATATGCGCCTGTAACCAACCGATGGGGTAATCTATGCGCTGGCTCTTT
>CBDDKD010000055.1:0-131713 GCA_965230025.1 Hyphococcus sp. | reverse complement strand
TGGCGGCGCGACCTACCAGGTTCCTGTCGAGGTGCGTCCCGATCGCAAGCAGGCCTTGGCGATGCGCTGGATTATTTCCGCTGCGCGCGCTCGCAACGAAACGACGATGGTTGACAGGCTGTCGAATGAAATTATGGACGCTGCGCAAAATCGTGGCGCAGCAGTGAAGAAGCGTGAGGATACGCACAGGATGGCGGAAGCCAACCGCGCATTCTCGCATTATCGCTGGTAACGAAATCAAACGAGTAAGGGCCCGCAGTCATGGCGCGCACACACGACATTAAAGACTATCGCAACTTTGGGATCATGGCCCATATTGACGCCGGTAAAACGACGACGACCGAGCGTGTTCTTTACTACACAGGTAAGAGCCACAAAATCGGCGAAGTGCATGATGGCGCTGCGACGATGGACTGGATGGAGCAGGAGCAAGAGCGCGGGATTACGATTACATCCGCTGCGACGACCTGTTTCTGGAACGACAAGCGTCATCAACATCATTGATACGCCAGGCCACGTGGACTTCACGATTGAGGTTGAGCGTTCGCTCCGGGTGCTTGATGGCGCGGTAGCTGCTGTTTGACTCTGTTGCCGGTGTGGAGCCTCAGTCTGAGACTGTTTGGCGCCAGGGCTGACAAGTATATGCGGTTCCTCGCATGTTCTTTCATCAACAAGATGGATAAGTATGGGTGCGGACTTCTATCCGTTGTGTTGAGATGATTGTGGACCGCCTTGGGGCGAACCCACTGGTGTGCTCCAGCTGCCGATCGGTGCGGAAAACGGAATATGAAGGCCTCGTTGATCTCATCAAGATGAAAGCTGATTCATCTGGAAAGATGAGAACTCTTGGCGCTGAATTCGAATGATGTCGATAATCCGGCCGACCTCGCTGATAAAGACCAGGCTGCTGAATATCGTGACAGCGCTCGATCGAGGCTGTCTGTTGAAATCGAAGATGAGGCGATGGAAGCCTATCTCGAAGGCAATGAGCCAGACGACAGAGACGCATGAAGCGCCTGCATTCGTAAGGGGACAATGCGAGGTTGAATTTCGTTCCGGTCCTCAATGCGGGTACTGCGTTTAAGAATAAGGGTGTTCAACCGCTTCTGGACGCTGTTGTTGATTATCATGCCAAGTCGCCGCTCGACGTTAAGGCGATTGACGGTATTGATGCCGAAGACTGAAGAGGCTACGGTTCGTGAAGTCTTCTGACGATGAGTCCCCGGCTTTCGGCATGCTCGCATTTAAGATCATGAACGACCCGTTTGTTGGTTCGCTGACATTTTGCCCGTCGTTTACTCCGGTGTGTTGGAGCTGCTGGTTCCTGGTCGTGTTGAACACGGTGAAAGGTACAAGCGTGAGCGCATTGGCCGTATGCTATCTGATGCACGCAAATGAGCCGTGAAGACAGTGAAAGAAGCTTATGCAGGCGATATTGTTGCGCTATCGCTGGTCTCAAAGACACCACAACCGGTGACACGCTTTGTGACGCTCAAACAGCCCTGTAATCCTGGAGCGGATGGAATTTCCTGATCCGGTTATCGAGGTTGCTGTTGAGCCAAAGACAAAAGCCGACCAAGAGAAAGATGGGCATGGCGCTTGCAGCGTCTCGCTCAGCTGAAGACCCTTCTTTCCGCGTTTCTTCCGATGAAGAGAGTCCGGCCAGACGATTATCAAGCTGGTATGGGTGAGCTTGCACTTGGACATTCTTGTTGACCGCATGAAGCGTGAGTTCAAGGTCGAAGCGAATGTTGGTGCAGCCTCAGGTGGCTTATCGTGAGACCTTCACCCGAAAGAAGCTGACATTGACTACACCCACAAGAAGCAGTCGGGTGGTTCTGGTCAGTTTGCTCGCGATCAAAATCCGGGTTGTTCACGCCGGGTGAAGTTGGCTCCGGGCTATGAGTCTTCAACAGTAAGATTGTTGGTGGGTCTATTCCCAAAGGAATACATCCCTGGCGTTGAGAAGGGCATCAACTCAGTGTCGCTGAGAACGGTTGTTCTCGCCGGCTTCCCTCTGATCCTCGACTTCGAAGTCGACGCTAACATGATGGCGCGTTCCATGATGTTGACTCGTCAGCGTTCTGGCATTTGAGATCGCAGCACGGGCAGCGCTATGCGTGAGATTGCTCCGAAGGCGCAGCTTGGACAAGCTTTGCTTGAGCCCATCATGAAGGTCGAGGTGGTGACACCTGAAGAGCTATACTGGGTGACGGTGATTGGCGATTTGAATTCAGCCGTCGCGGACAGATTGCCAGGATCAGTGAAAACCGTGGCAATGTCGCGACATGCGATGCAACGCCATGGTGCCGCTCGCAAACATGTTTTGGTTATGTGAACAACCTCCGCTCGGTCTATGTCGCAGGGTCGGGCGCAGTACACCATGCAATTCGATCATTATGAGCAAGTACCGCAAGCGGTCTCAAGATGAAGATCCAAGCGAAATTGGCCGGCTAGCCGGTACTTTGAGTGGGCAGCCCGCCAGAATCAATTTTACCGGGCGGCAAGTTTAACTGACAGTCGTCAAGAGCCTTAGAGAAGTGAAATGCCAAAGGAGAAAGTTCGAGCGTACATAAGCCACACGTTAACATGTGGGCACGATTGGTCACGTTGACCACGGTAAGACGACGCTGACGGCGGCGATTACGAAAGTGCTTTGGCTGAATCTGGTGGGGCAGAGCTTTTCTGATTATGCAGATATCGACAAGCGCGCCTGAAGAGAAGGCCCGCGGTATTACGATCTCTACAGCTCACGTTGAGTATGAGACGGCCAACCGTCACTACGCCCACGTGGACTGCCCAGGTCACGCTGACTATGTGAAGAACATGATCACCGGTGCGGCTCAGATGGATGGGTGGCAATTCTTGTTGTGAACGCAGCTGATGGCCCGATGCCACAGACGCGCGAGCACATTCTTCTTGCCCGTCAGGTTGGTGTTCCAGCGCTGGTTGTTTACCTGAACAAGGTTGACCAGGTTGATGACGAAGAGCTTCCTTGAGCTCGTTGAAATGGAAGTGCGTGAACTGCTGTCTTCTTACGAATATGGCTTCCCAGGGGACGATATTCCAATCGTCAAGCTGGTTCAGCCCTTGCTGCCCTTGAAGGCAAGGACCGCGATGACAATATCGGTAAAGAAAGCTATCCTGAAGGCATTGATGGAAGCGGTTGATGACAGTTACATTCCGACAGCCAGAGCGTGCAGTTAACCTGCCATTCCTGATGCCGATTGAGGATGTGTTCTCTATCTCAGGTCGCGGTACTGTTGTGACGGGTCGTGTAGAGCGCGGTGTTGATCAATGTTGGTGACGAAATTGAAATCGTCGGCATCAAGGACACGCAGAAAACGACCTGTACGGGTGTTGAAATGTTCCGCAAGCTGCTTGATAGCGGTGAAGCAGGTGACAATATTGGGGCTCTGCTTGCGTGGTGTTGACCGCGAACAGCGTTGAGCGTGGTCAGGTTCTTTGTGCAAGCCTGGTTCAGATCACTCCACACACGAAGTTGTACGGCTGAAGCCTACATCCTGACGAAGGATGAGGGTGGTCGTCACACACCATTCTTCGGCAAACTATCGTCCACAGTTCTACTTCCGGACGACGGACGGTGACGGGTGTTGTGAGCACTTCCAAGCAGGGTACCGAGATGGTGATGCCAGGAGATAATGTTGCAGCTTGAGGTTGAGCTGATCGCACCGATCGCCATGGAAGAGAAGCTTCGCTTCGCTATTCGTGAAGGTGGTCGTACGGTAGGCGCAGGCATTGTCTCGAAGATCGTCGAATAGGATACTAGGATAATAGCGCGGACCGGCGAAAATCGGTCCGCGCTTTCGACTCATAAGAACTAAAGAGTGACTCTAACCAGCGAAGCGTTTGAACTATGCAACAGAATATCCGCATCAGACTGAAGGCGTTTGATCACCGCGTGCTCGACGCTTCCACGATCGAGATCGTGAATACGGCGAAACGTACAGGCGCTGACGTTCGCGGGGCCTATTCCGTTGCCGACGCGTATTGAGCGTTACACGGTTAATCGGTCTCCGCACGTAAATAAAAAGAGTCGTGAGCAATTCGAAATGCGTACGCACAAACGCATGCTCGATATTGTTGACCCGACCCCGCAGACGGTTGACGCCCTTATGAAGCTCGACTTGTCGGCTGGCGTCGACGTTGAAATCAAGCTTGGCGCTTAGGAGCAATTGTAATGCGCACCGGATTGATAGCGAGAAAAATGGGAATGACCCGTATCTATTCAGATAACGGCGATCATCTGCCTGTCACTGTGATGCAGCTTGAGGGGTGTCAGGTCGTTGGGCAGCGCACGCCGGAAAAGAACGGCTATGCCGCGGTTCAACTCGGCGCAGGCGTTAAGAAAGCCAAGCGGGTGAGTAAGGCTGAGCGCGGCCAGTTCGCAAAGGCGAATGTCGAGCCGAAAGCAAAAGTCGTAGAATTCCGCGTTGCTCCGGAGAACATGATCAATGTCGGTGAGGAACTGACGGCTGACCATTATTTTGCTGGCCAGTTTGTTGATGTGACCGGAACGTCAATCGGTAAAGGTTTTGCCGGGGCGATGAAGCGCCATAATTTTGGTGGTTTGCGCGCGACGCATGGCGTTTCGATCTCTCACCGATCCCATGGTTCCACCGGGCCAGTGCCAGGATCCGGGTAAGGTCTTTAAGGGAAAGAAAATGGCGGGCCATATGGGGGCGACGCGCGTCACAACGCAGAACCTTCAGGTTGTGCGCACGGACGCTGAGCGCGGGCTGATCCTCATTAAAGGCGCCGTGCCTGGCCCCAAGAGTGGTTGGGTGTTGATTAAAGACGCCGTGAAAAAGCCAACGCCGGAAAATGTCATTCTGCCGGCTGCGCTGAAGTCGGCGGCTGAGGAAGCTAAACGCCTCGCTGAGGAAGCTGCTGCGCAAGCTGCAGCTGAAGAAGAAGCGGCGGCGAAGGCGGCGTTGGAAGAAAAGATTGCCGCTGAAAAAGCGGCTGAGGCTGAAGCGTCGACTGACGGTGATGCTGGCGCAACTGATGAAGCTGAGAAAAAAGAAGGGGACGAATAATGAAAGCCGACGTCCTCAAAATCGATAGCAAGAAAGCCGGATCGATTGATCTTGACGATACGATCTTCGGACTGGAGCCGCGCGCTGACATCCTTCACCGGTGTGTTGTGTATCAGTTGGCCAAGCGCCAACAAGGCACGCATAAGGTAAAAGAGCGCAACGAAGTTAGCGGAACGACCAAGAAATTCGGTCGTCAAAAAGGCAGCGGCGGCGCTCGCCACGGTAACCGTAAGGCAAATATTTTCCGCGGCGGCGGCAATGCGCATGGCCCGCGTCCTCGGTCGCATGCGATCAGCCTGCCTAAGAAAGTTCGCCGTCTTGCATTGAAGCATGCGCTGTCATCCAAACTTGCCAGCGGATCGCTCATTATCATTGAAGAAGCAAAAATCAGTGACGGAAAGACAAAGTCAGTTGTAGATGCTTTTGCAAAACTGAATTTGGATAATGCATTAATTGTTGATGCGCAGGTTGATGACGGTTTTGGCCGTGCCGCCCGTAACGTTCCCGGCGTGGACCTGCTCCCGGTTATGGGCGCCAACGTCTATGATATTTTGCGCAAGAAACAGCTCGTACTGACTAAGGCGGCTGTTGAAGGCCTGGAGGCGCGCCTCAAATGAGTAAAAAAGTGAAAAAGCCAGAGGGCGTTGAAGCGCATTACAATACGTTGATCGCCCCTGTGATTACAGAAAAGTCGACAATTGCTTCGGAAAACAATCAGGTTGTCTTTCAGGTGCCTCTCGAGGCGACAAAGCCGGAAATCAGCGAAGCCGTTGAAACGCTGTTCAAGGTCAAGGTGAAAGCGGTCAATACCCCTTCGCTCAAAAGGCAAGGAAAAAGCAATTTCGAGGCCGGCCCTATACGCGGTCTACGGTGAAAAAAGCGATCGTAACGCTTGAAGAAGGTCACGCAATCGACGTGACGACAGGACTTTAACGGACGGGTTTTGAGAACAATGGCTCTACGGAAATTCAAACCGACGACCCCTGGACGCCGCCAGCTTGTGCTGGTTGACCGGAGCGAGCTCTGGAAGGGCAAGCCCGTCAAGGCGTTGACAGAAGGCCTCAACGGCAAAGCTGGCCGTAACAACACGGGCCGGATTACGGTTCGCCGTCGTGGCGGCGGTGTAAAAAAGACCTATCGTATTGTCGATTTCAAGCGCCGCAAGTTTGATATTGAAGCGAAGGTCGAGCGTTTGGAATATGATCCGAACCGTTCTGCTTTCATCGCTCTCGTAAAATATCTTGATGGCGAGTTTGCGTACATTCTGGCTCCGCAACGTGTTAAGGCCGGCGACAAGCTAATTGCCGGTGAGAAGGTTGACGTTAAGCCTGGCAATGCAATGCCGCTGAAGTCTATCCCGGTCGGCACGATTGTGCACAATGTTGAATTGAAGCCCGGCAAAGGCGGTCAGATTGCGCGCTCCGCTGGCGCTTACGTTCAGCTGGTTGGTCGCGACAGCGGTATGGCGCAGGTTCGCTTGCAATCCGGTGAGGTTCGCCTTGTTTCCGGTGAGTGTATGGCGACTATTGGCGCCGTGTCGAACCCCGACCACATGAACCAGTCGATCGGCAAAGCCGGACGTAATCGCCATAAAGGCAAGCGGCCATCCGTACGCGGTGTGGTGATGAACCCGGTTGATCACCCGCATGGCGGCGGCGAGGGCCGAACTTCTGGCGGTCGCCACCCGGTTACGCCCTGGGGCAAGCCGACCAAGGGGCGCCAAGACCCGAAACAACAAACAAACAGATAAGCTCATCCTGCGTTCGCGTCATGCGCGCAAGAAGAAGAAATAGGACTGCGGAGTTTACCCTATGCCACGTTCAGTCTGGAAAGGCCCATTTGTCGATCGTTTCCTTTTGCAAAAAGCAGAGGATTCGCAAGGCGGCAAGCACAAGGGCGGCATCAAGACCTGGTCGCGCCGTTCGACGATTTTGCCACAATTCGTTGGGCTGACCTTTAATGTTTATAACGGCCAGAAGTTCATTCCGGTCCATGTGACCGAGGATATGGTCGGGCACAAGCTTGGCGAATTTTCTCCAACCCGGACCTATTTTGGTCACGGCGCGGATAAAAAGGCGCGGAGAAAGTAGTCATGGGCCAGAAGAAAAACGAACGTCGCTTTAGCGATACTGAGGCGATGGCGAAAGGGCGAATGATCAAAACGTCGCCACAGAAGCTAAACCTTGTAGCGCAAATGATCCGCGGTATGCCGGTTGAAAAGGCGCTGGCGGAACTGACTTTTTCGCGCAAGCGCGTGGCGCAGAACGTTAAGAAGGTTCTGGAAAGCGCGATTGCGAATGCTGAAAACAACCATGACCTTGATATTGACGCTTTGGTTGTGGACAAGGCGTTCGTTGGCAAGAACATTGTGATGAAGCGCTGGCGCGCGCGTGCTCGCGGTCGCGTTGGCAGAATTCAAAAGCCGTTTTCGGAAATCACCATTGTGGTCAAAGAAGTTGAGGAGGCCGCTTAATGGGCCAGAAAGTGAACCCTATTGGCTTGCGCCTTGGCATCAACCGCACGTGGGACTCGCGTTGGTTCGCCGGCAAAAGCGCTTATGGCGACCTTCTTCATGAAGATCTTGCGATCCGCAAGTATCTGGAGAAACGCTTGGCGCAAGCAGGCGTTTCAAGCATTATTATTGAGCGTCCACACAAAAAATGCCGCGTAACGATTTACACTGCTCGTCCGGGCGTTGTGATTGGTAAAAAAGGCGCTGATATCGAAAAGCTGCGCCAGGAACTTTCAAAGCTTTCGTCTTCGGAAACCGTTCTCAACATCGTTGAAATCCGTAAGCCTGAAGTTGACGCGATGCTCGTTGCTGAAAAACATTGCGCAACAACTTGAGCGCCGGGTTGCTTTCCGCCGCGCGATGAAGCGCGCCATGCAAACTTCACAGCGCATGGGTGCGCTCGGTATTCGGGTGAATGTTGCAGGCCGTCTTGGCGGTGCTGAAATCGCACGAATGGAGTGGTATCGCGAAGGCCGTGTGCCTTTGCACACGCTCCGCGCTGACATTGATTACGGCGTTGCGACTGCGCGTACGACTTATGGTGCGATCGGCGTGAAAGTCTGGATTTTTAAAGGTGAGATCATGGAACACGATCCGATGGGTCATGAAAAACGCCTTATCGATGCGCAGACCGGCGGTGTTGGCCAGTCGCGTCAACCGCAGCGCGCATAACGGCTAAGTGCCTGGAGATTTGTTGGAATGCTTCAACCGAAAAAAACAAAGTTCCGTAAACTGCATAAGGGGCGCATCAAGGGCGTCGCGAAGGGTGGTTCTGCGCTAAATTTCGGCTCGCACGGTCTGAAGGCTTTGCAGCCGGAGCGTGTTACCGCGCGACAGATTGAGGCGTCCCGCCGGGCTATTACCCGCGCCATGAAGCGTCAGGGCCGCGTTTGGATTCGAATTTTCCCGGACACTCCGGTTTCCAAGAAGCCGACAGAAGTCCGCATGGGTAAAGGCAAAGGCTCAATCGAGTTTTGGGCGGCGAAAGTGAAGCCTGGCCGGATCATGTTTGAGATTGACGGCGTACCTGATGATATTGCGCGCGAAGCGCTGGCGCTTGGCGCTGCGAAGTTGCCGATTAAAACGCGCATCGTAACGCGCATTGGCGAGTAAGGAGCACTTGCAATGAAAGCGAGCGAAGTCCGCGATATGACGAACGATGAGTTGAAAGACAAGCTTCTGCAACTCAAAAAAGAGCAGTTCAATTTGCGTTTCCAGAAGGCGTCTGGCCAGTTGGAAAAGACAACGCGGATTGGTGAAGTACGCCGTGAGATTGCACGGGTTAAAACGGTTCTTGGCGAGAAGCGCCAAGCAAACGCAAGCTAGGAAGAAGAGGCTAGAGCATGCCTAAACGCATCCTTCAGGGCGCTGTTGTCAGCGACAAAGGCGAGAAAACGGTTGTTGTTCGTGTGGAGCGTATCTTTACGCACCCGCTCTTCAAAAAGACCGTGCGCCGTTCGAACCGCTTTCATGCGCATGACGAAGGCAACACCTACAAAGTTGGTGATTTGGTGCAAATTCAGGAGTGCGCGCCAAAATCAAAATTGAAGCGTTGGGAAGTCATTGGCCTCGGATCAAAGGCTTAAGAGAGTTTGCGGCGGGATGGCCGCAGTGATTTGAATGTTTAACGGGTCTTCGGGCCCATCAGGAGGATCGTCATGATCCAGATGCAGTCAAATTTGGACGTTGCCGATAACTCGGGCGCGAAGCGCGTTCAGTGCATCAAGGTCCTTGGCGGCGCCAAGCGTAAATATGCTGGCGTTGGCGACATTATTGTTGTTTCGGTGAAGGAAGCTATTCCGCGTGGTCGCGTAAAAAAGGGCCAGGTGATGAAAGCGGTTGTTGTTCGCACAGCAAAAGACATCAAGCGGCGCGATGGGTCTGTTATTCGCTTTGACCGTAATGCTGCTGTCCTGATTAATAACAATAAAGAGCCTGTCGGCACTCGTATCTTTGGCCCGGTAACGCGCGAACTGCGCGCCGCCAAGCATATGAAGATCGTGTCGCTCGCGCCGGAGGTGCTGTAATGGCTGCTAAGATTAAAAAAGGTGACAAGGTTATCGTGCTCGCCGGGAAAGATCGCGGCGCGGAAGGTGAAGTTATCCAGGTTATGCCGCAGGATGACCGCGTCGTGGTGCGAGGCGTAAACCTGATTAAAAAACACCAGCGCCAAACGCAGACAGAACAAGGCGGCATCATTTCGCGCGAAGCGTCAATTCATATTTCGAATGTGGCGTTGAAGGACCCGTCCTCGGGTAAGGCGACGCGCGTCGGTTTCAAGATTGACGATGGTAAGAAGGTGCGGATCGCAAAAGCGTCCGGCGAGGTTATCAATGGCTGAAGCAAACGGATATGAACCGCGTCTAAAGGCGCTTTATCGCGACGAGATTCGTGGCAAACTAAATGAAAAGTTTGGTTATAAAAATGCCATGATGACGCCTTCTCTTGAGAAGGTTGTAATCAATATTGGTGTTGG
Organism: Hyphococcus sp.; assembly: GCA_965230025.1. Classification (GTDB taxonomy): domain Bacteria; phylum Pseudomonadota; class Alphaproteobacteria; order Caulobacterales; family Parvularculaceae; genus Hyphococcus. The sequence continues at coordinate 121,665 of CBDDKD010000055.1, read as the reverse complement.
CGATGCTGTGAACGACCGCAAGGCTGTTGATGCGGCGTTTCAGGATCTTACTCGGATTGCGGGTCAAAAGCCGGTCATCACGAAGGCAAAGAAGTCTATTGCTGGCTTTAAGCTGCGTGAAGGAATGGCGATTGGCGTGAAAGTGACGCTTCGCAAAGATCGCATGTACGAGTTTCTTGATCGTCTGGTCACGATCGCGCTGCCGCGGGTTCGGGATTTTCGTGGTTTGAATGCGAAAAGTTTTGATGGTCGCGGCAATTACGCAATGGGCTTGAAGGAACACATCGTGTTTCCAGAAATTGACTACGACAAAGTTGATAAGGTCCGGGGTATGGACATTATTGTCTGTACGACCACTGATTCAGATGACGAGGCGCGTGAGCTTTTGCGGGGATTCAATTTCCCGTTTCGAAAATAGGCCGAATAGAAGCGGCCACGATTGAGCCAGGTCCGTATTGTGCGGAAACCGGTTTGAGAAGGAGATAGAATGGCTAAGAAATCGATGATCGAACGCGATCTTAAACGTCGTCGCATGGCGAAGAAGTTTGAGTCCAAGCGTAATCGGTTGAAGGAAATCATTAACGACAAGGAAAAGCCTGGCGAAGATCGCTTTACGGCTGCTCTGCGGCTTGCGGAACTACCGCGTAATTCCTCCAAGACTCGTATTCGGAACCGTTGTCTCGTGACGGGCCGTCCTCGGGGATATTATCGCAAGCTGAAAATGTCTCGGATTGCACTTCGTCAATTGGGTTCGGATGGTAAGATTCCGGGCCTCGTGAAATCAAGCTGGTAAGGGAGCCGATCGACTATGTCTATCAATGATCCTATCGGCGATTTGATAACCCGCATTCGAAATGCGCAGATGCGCCGACATTCTTCGATGTCCGTGCCTGCTTCGAAACTGCGGGGTTGGGTGCTCGATGTTCTTCAAACAGAAGGATATATTCGTGGCTATTCCCGCATTGAGCAGGACGGCGAAAAGCCTGTCTTTGACGTTGAGCTGAAGTATTTTGAGGGCGCTCCGGTTATTCAAAAGATCAAGCGCGTTTCAAAGCCTGGCCGTCGCGTTTATTCCTCCGTGGGCGATTTGCCTTCGGTCCGGAATGGTTTGGGAATTGCGATTGTTTCCACGCCGAAGGGTGTGATGTCTGATGCAGCTGCGCGCGACGCCAATGTTGGCGGCGAAGTGCTCTGTCAGGTTTACTAGGTCAGGAGCGAGGAAGATGTCCCGCATTGGAAAAAAAGCGATTGCCGTCCCAAGTGGAGTGACCGTTACGGTTGATGGCCAGTCGGTAAAGGCGAAGGGCCCGAAAGGTGAGCTTGCATTTGTTGTAAGCGAGCTTTGCACAGTTGCTCTCGCTGACAATGAGGTGTCAGTGAAGCCAGTCGATAACTCAAAGCCCGCCCGCTCCATGTGGGGTATGAGTCGCACCCAGATCGCGAATATGGTCGATGGCGTCGCCAATGAATTTACAAAAAACTTGGAGCTTGTCGGCGTCGGGTATCGCGCGCAGATGAAGGGCAACACTCTTAACCTTTCGCTTGGTTTATAGCCACGAGATTGATTTTCCCACACCAGAAGGGTTGAAAATCACCACCCCGAAGCCGACGGAAATTGTCATTTCAGGGATCGACAAACAACAAGTAGGGCAGGCCGCTGCGGTTATCCGCGCGTTCCGTCCGCCGGAGCCCTACAAAGGCAAAGGCGTAAAGTACGCTGATGAGTATATCTTCCGTAAGGAAGGTAAGAAGAAATAACGCTCGCGAAGAGGATTTCGGGCCATGCCTGACCAAAAGAAAGCAAAGCAACAAAAACGCGCTGGACGCACACGGGGCAAGCTCGCACGTGTTTCGACAAACCGCCCGCGTTTGTCGGTTTTTCGTTCGTCGAAAAACATTTCGGCGCAGATCATTGATGATCGCGCAGGGAAGACTGTTGCGTCCGCATCATCGCTTGATGAAACCCTGCGCAAGGACCTTTCGAAAGGGTCTGACTCAGATGCGGCGGCGCATGTTGGCAAGGCGCTCGCTGAGCGCGCGATTAAAGCAGGCGTTAAAGACGTGGTCTTTGACCGCGGCGGTTACATGTATCACGGCCGGATTAAAGCGCTTGCGGATGCCGCGCGCGAAGCCGGTCTTAATTTTTAAGGGAGCAGAGTTTCATGGCGCGTGATGATAGACGTGGACGCGGCCGAGGCCGTGGCGAGCGCGAAGAGCGTGACGAGTTTGTTGATAAGCTTGTCGCGATCAACCGCGTTGCGAAAGTCGTCAAAGGCGGCAAGAATTTCGGTTTCGCGGCGCTGGTTGTTGTTGGTGATCAGAAAGGACGCGTAGGCTTCGGTAAGGGTAAGGCGCGCGAGGTTCCTGAAGCTATCCGTAAAGCTGCGCAGGAAGCCAAACGCAACCTTGTTCGTATTCCTTTACGTGAAGGTCGGACGCTGCATCACGACGCTCAAGGTCGTTGGGGCGCCGGCAAGGTTGTCTTGCGTGCAGCGCCGCCAGGAACCGGCATCATTGCCGGCGGTCCTATGCGTGCGATTTTTGAAACGCTTGGCATTCAGGATATTGTTGCAAAATCAATAGGTTCGTCAAATCCTTACAATATGGTGCGCGCAACGGTAGACGCTCTGAAAAACCAGACCAGCCCACGCTCTATTGCTTCGAAGCGCGGCAAGAAAGTATCGGACCTTCTCTCCCGCCGTACTGGCGGCGGTGAAGCGGGCGCTGCAGACGCAGCGTAAAGGACTATAAAATGGCAGCGAAAAAAACAGTAAAAGTCAGACAGACGGGTAGCCCTATACGGCGGCCCGCAGGATCAACGCGCGACGCTGATCGGTCTTGGTCTTAACAAAATTGGCCGCGAGCGTGAATTGGAAGATACGCCTTCCGTTCGCGGCATGATCAATAAGGTGTCGCACCTTGTTGAGATTGTCGAAGAAAAATAGGCGAGGAAACGCTCATTTCATTTGAGTCCGGATAAAAAACCGGACATAACAGGCGAGGCGGTTTCGACCACTGGTTGGAAACTGTCGAAAGTCGAGGACATCATGAAACTCAACGAACTCTCAGACAATAAAGGCGCACGCAAAAACCGTATGCGTGTCGGCCGGGGCATCGGATCCGGTAAAGGCAAAACTGGCGGACGCGGTGTAAAAGGTCAGAAGTCTCGTTCCGGTGTCACCGGCATTCGGGCGTATGAAGGCGGCCAGATGCCGCTTTACATGCGGCTGCCAAAACGAGGCTTTAACAAGCCAAACCGGCAGAAATTTGTCGAGGTCAATATTGGCCGTCTGCAGTCAGCTGTTGACGCCGGCAAACTTGACGCCAGCAAGAAAGTAGATGCTGAAGCTCTGGTTGAGGCTGGCGTCGTTCGGCGTGCGCAGGACGGTGTGCGATTGTTGGGTAACGGCAAGCTTGAAGCTAAACTTGACCTCGTGGTGGCCCATGCGTCAGCCGGCGCTAAGGCCGCCGTTGAAAAAGCTGGCGGTTCCGTAGCGGTTCAAGGCGAGAAATAAGATTTTCATGGGGTTGTGGTCTAGCGCCGCAGCCGCCACATGGCGTTCATCGTTATTTACGCCAGACAGGTGATTTGCTGAAATGACATCCGCAGCAGAACAATTTGCGTCGAACATTAATTTCGCTTCCTTCGCCAAGGCGGAGGAGCTGAAAAAGCGCTTGTTGTTCACGCTCGGCGCACTGATCGTCTATCGCCTTGGAACTTTTTGTGCCGATTCCTGGAATCGACCCGGTTGCGTTCAGCAAGGTTTTCAGAGCCAGCAAAGTGGTCTTTTAGGGACATTGAATATCTTCGCTGGCGGCGCGGTCGAGCGTATGGCGATCTTCGCACTCAACATCATGCCGTATATCTCTGCATCAATTATCATGCAGTTGATGTCCGCAGTTATTCCATCCCTTGAGGCGATCAAAAAGAAGGCGAACAGGGCCGGCGTCAGATCAATCAGTACACCCGCTACCTCACTGTCTTCCTTGCAACGATGCAGGGATACTTCATCGCCGTGAGTTTGCAGGGGCAGGGTTTCGCAACAAGCCCGGGACCGTTCTTCTTGTTGACAACAGTTGTTACACTTGTCGGCGGCGTCATGTTTCTGTTGTGGCTTGGTGAGCAGATTACAGCTCGTGGCGTAGGCAATGGCGTTTCGCTGATCATCTTCGCCGGTATTGTCGCTGAACTACCACGCGCTATCGCGGGCCTTCTTGATCAGGGTCGAACAGGCGCTGGCGTTGGCGGCGGTGCAATCTTGATTATCGCAGCTTTGGCGCTGGCGCTGATTGCATTTGTTGTTTTCATTGAGCGGTCGCAGCGCCGAATTATTGTTCAATATCCGCGGCGCCAGGTTGGCCAGCGCATGACGCAGGGTGAAAAATCGCACCTGCCGTTAAAGCTTAACGTATCGGGCGTCATTCCACCGATTTTTGCATCATCGCTATTACTTTTGCCAGCGACTGCGTTTGGCGCAATCGGCGAGGGCGCTCCGGCATGGCTTGAAACGCTGCAATTCATGTTCGCGCCCGGTCGGCCGATGTATATCGCGTTTTACGCGGCGCTGATTATTGGCTTTACGTTCGTCTACACTTCGGTTGTCTTCAATGTTGAAGATGTTTCGGATAATCTGAAAAAGTATGGTGGGTTCATCCAGGGATACCGTCCTGGCGCGCGCACTGCTGAGTATCTCGATTTTGTCCTGACGCGCCTGACCGTGATTGGCGCCATGTATCTAACCTTTGTCTGCATTCTGCCGGAAATATTAAAAGCGGGTTACAGCCAGTCGATCCCAGTTTATATTGGGGGGACATCTCTTCTTATCGTCGTCTCGGTGACGCTCGATACCGTATCGCAGATTCAGGGCCACCTGGTCGCGCAGCAATATGAGAGCCTGATCAAGAAATCGAAGCTTCGCGGGGGACGGCGATGATCGTCATCCTTCTAGGTCCGCCTGGCGCTGGTAAGGGCACGCAGGCCAGTCATATTGTGCAACAGCATGGCATTCCCCAACTTTCGACTGGTGATATGTTGCGTGCAGCTGTGGCGGCGCAAACTCCAGTGGTAAGCAAGCTAAGGCGATCATGGATGCCGGCAACCTGGTTTCGGACGATATTGTCGCCGCGATTGTTGAAGAGCGGATCGAAGAGGATGACTGCGCCTCCGGATTTTTGCTCGATGGCTTCCCACGCACCGTCGCCCAGGCTGAAATGCTGGACGCCATGCTTGAGAAAAAGGGCCGAGCGCTAGAATCCGTAATCGAGCTCCGGGGTCGACGAAAGCGTGCTTCTGGACCGCCTGCGTAACCGAATCGCGGAGACAAAGGCGCGAGGGGAAGAGCCTCGAAAAGATGATAACGAAGAGACCTTCAAGCACCGGCTAAAGGTCTATCAGGAACAGACGGCGCCGCTAATTCCCTACTATGAAAAACAAGGAAAATTGGCGGTTTTGGATGGCATGGGGTCAGTTGAGGCTGTTTCAGCTGAAATTGACGCTGTGCTCGGTAAAATCGGGCGCAAATAGGCTCGAAAGACGGTTGACGGCGCAGCGCGCGTAGCTATATCTACCCGCTCTCCGCCATCAGGAGGCAAGCTCGCTCGGCACGGGATTTCATCGCGCCGTCGCGGGCTTCATTGCTTGAAACACGGCGCGCCCGGCCGGACTAGCGTGGGGCGGAGAAGGACAGAAAAGGAACGACCCGTGGCCCGAATTGCAGGCGTTAATATTCCAACGAACAAGCGCGTCACCATCGCGCTGCGTTATATTCATGGCATTGGTCCGGCGAAAGCGTCTGAGATCTGTGAAAAAGTGGGCATCACGCCTGAGCGGCGCGTCAATGAATTGTCGGATTCTGAAGTATTGCAGATTCGCGAGACTATTGACGCAGATTACATGGTCGAAGGTGACCTTCGTCGTGAAGTCGCCGTGAACATCAAACGCCTCATGGATCAGGCCTGTTACAGAGGCTTGCGCCACCGCCGCGGGCTTCCGGTCCGCGGGCAACGCACCCACACCAATGCGCGTACGCGCAAAGGGCCGCCAAACCAATCGCCGGCAAGAAGAAATAAGGATTTACAGCAATGGCTAAACAACCGGCGGCTCGCGTAAAACGTCGTGAGCGAAAAATATCTCCTCTGGCGTTGTGCATGTGAACGCGTCATTCAACAATACCGTTGTGACGATCACAGATGAGCAGGGGAACACCATCTCCTGGTCCACTGCAGGCGGTATGGGCTTTAAAGGCTCGCGTAAATCAACCCCTTACGCAGCTCAGCTTGCGGCGGAAGACGCCGCCAAAAAGGCCATGGATCATGGCATGCAGACTGTGAACGTTGAAGTGCGTGGTCCGGGATCGGGCCGAGAGAGCGCGTTGCGCGCACTGCAGTCGGCTGGCCTAACCGTATCCATGATCCGCGACGTCACGCCAATTCCTCATAATGGTTGTCGTCCGCGTAAGCGCAGACGCGTTTAACCAACCCCTTCAAATTAAGAGAGCCACTCGCCCTATGGATTCTATACAAATTCTCGAAAAGAACTGGCAGGAACTCATTCGTCCATCAAAACTGGTGGTGACGCCAGGCGCCGATTCCACACGGCGTGCGACCATCGTTGCGCAACCGCTTGAACGTGGTTTCGGCCTGACTCTTGGCAATTCCCTGCGCCGGATTTTGATGTCTTCGCTTCAGGGCGCCGCTGTTACGTCAATTCAGATTGATGGCGTGGTCCATGAATTCTCATCTATTCCCGGCGTGCGCGAGGATGTCACGGATATCGTGCTTAATGTGAAGCAACTTGCGCTGCGCACGCATGCGGATGGCCCGAAGCGTCTTGTTCTCAAGAAAAGCACCCCAGGCCTCGTAACGGCTGCAGATATCGAAGAAACTTCCTCTGTTGAGATTCTCAACAAGAACCACGTGATCTGTCACCTTGATGAAGGCGCCGATCTGCGCATCGAACTGACGGTCAATGCCGGCAAGGGATATACGCCTGCTGAGCAAAATCGCCCTGAAGACGCGCCCATCGGCCTGATCCCGGTAGACAGCCTGTACAGCCCGGTCAGCCGGGTCTCTTATCGTGTTGAGAACACTCGCGAAGGGCAGGTTCTTGATTATGACAAGCTGACGATGGAAGTCGAAACAGACGGCTCTATTTCTCCTGAAGACGCAGCGGCTTATGCGGCGCGTATTCTACAGGATCAGTTGCAGATTTTTGTGAACTTTGATGAGCCGAAGAAAGACTTTGGCGGTGAGGCCCGTGAGGAGCTTCCGTTTAATCCGGCGTTGTTGCGTAAAGTTGATGAGTTGGAGCTTTCTGTCCGGTCTGCAAACTGCTTGAAGAACGACAATATCGTTTACATTGGCGATTTGATCCAGAAGACCGAAGCGGAGATGCTTCGCACACCTAACTTTGGTCGTAAGTCTCTGAACGAGATTAAGGAAGTACTTGCAGGCCTCGGTCTTCATCTTGGCATGGATGTGCCGGACTGGCCACCCGACAATATCGAAGAACTGGCGAAGAAATTCGACGAATAAGCTGACGGTAAGTCAGGCTAAGGAGAAAAAGTCATGCGGCACGGGATGGCGCAACGCAAATTGAACCGCACGCACGAACATCGCAAAGCGATGTTCGCCAACATGGCCTGTGCACTGATCAAGCATGAGCAAATCACAACCACGCTGCCAAAGGCAAAAGAGCTGCGGCCAATCGTTGAAAAGCTTGTGACTAAGGCGAAGCATGCAGCGACAAACGAAAGCCAAGCGTTGCATCTGCGCCGTCAGGTTGTTTCGTCCATTCGCGACAAGGACATGGCCAAAAAGCTTTTTGATACGCTGGGCCCGCGATATGCAGAACGCGATGGCGGCTACATTCGCATTATGAAGGCTGGTTTTCGCTATGGTGATAATGCGCCGCTGGCGGTTATTGAGTTTGTTGATCGTGATGAGGACGCCAAGGGGCAGGATTCGGGACCTGTAATTGGCGCTGATGACGACGACGACGAATTTTAGGTTTCAGTCTATCCGCTAGTTGGGCATGCGGATATGACATTGAATTAGGGGCGCGCGAGATGATAATCTCGCGCGTCTCTTGCGTTTGGAGGGTTATTTATGCTTCGCGTCTTTCTTACATGCGTCAGTGCGCTCCTGATTTCATTTTCAAACGCCTGCGGGCAGCCTGCGCCTGAAAAGGTTGTTCCTGGTGTTGAGGAGATGGAGGGCGACGCAATATCGCTGGCGCCGCGCGTTGCACCGCAATCGATGGCCGAGGTTAAACTTTCATTTGCGCCCGTTGTTGAGCGCGCCGCGCCAGCTGTCGTGAATATCTACACGCGCCGCGTTATTCAGCAGCGCAGCCCATTTGCAGGCGATCCCTTTTTCGAGCGTTTTTTCGGTGGGGGATTTGATGCGCCGCGAGAGCGTGTTCAAAACTCCCTGGGGTCAGGCGTGATCGTGAGTCCCCGATGGCGTTGTTGTAACCAACAATCACGTCATTGAGGGCATGACAGAAATTAAAGTCGTGCTTAACGATCGTCGGGAATACAATGCCGAGCTTGTCCTGGCTGATGCGCAAACGGACCTGGCGGTTCTGCAGATTGACGTTGATGAACCTCTGCCGTTTTTGAATTTCGCCAATTCGGATTCAATTGAAGTGGGTGATGTCGTTCTCGCCATTGGCAACCCTTTCGGTGTGGGACAGACCGTAACGAACGGTATCGTTTCTGCGCTTGCCCGCACCGCAGTTTCCGTTTCCGATTATCAGTTCTTCATTCAAACCGATGCGGCGATTAACCCGGGCAATTCCGGTGGGGCGTTGATCGACATTGACGGCCGGCTTGTAGGCGTCAACACAGCTATCTATTCGCGATCCGGCGGATCAAATGGCATTGGCTTCGCCATTCCGTCGCGCCTTGTTCAGCAGGTCATCAAGTCAGCTATTAGCGGGACAGCACTTGTGCGTCCGTGGGTGGGGGCGTCCAGCAGTACGGTTACATCCGACATGGCGAAGGCATTGAAACTCGACCGGCCAGCTGGGGCGATTATTGATGATATCTGGCCACGCGGGCCTGCTGATAAAGCTGGGATTAAGGCCGGGGACGTCATTATAGAAGTTAACGGACAGCCGGTTTATGATGCTGAGACACTGCGATATCGCGTCGGCGTAAACAGCGACGGCGATAGTGCGGACATTGTTTATGTGCGTAATGGAAAAGTCCGAAATGCCGAGGTCGTCTTACAATTGCCTCCAGAGGAGCCAGGGCGCGATCCACGCTCCTTGGAAGGTAATCACCCGCTGAATGGCGTCACGGTCGACAACCTTTCTCCTCGCTACAGTGAAGAGCTTGGCTTGGACCCCCTCTCAAAAGGGGTTGTCGTTTCCGAAGTGACAGCGCGGTCATTCGCGGCTCGCCGGGGGCTTAGGCCAGGTCATAAGATCCTGTCTGTTAATGGGCAGGTTATTCGCACCAGTGCGGATCTCGAACTCGAGATTTCAAAACCTGTTCGAAGTTGGGAGCTTGAAATTGATAATGGCGGGCGGGTGGTGCCTTGGCGAGTGGGCCGATAAAATTCAATGAGCGATCTTTTCAATGCGGCGGGACTAGATGATGGCGCGCCCCGTCCGCTTGCGGATCGCTTGCGCCCGATCACGCTTGCTGATGTTGTTGGGCAAGACCATCTGCTTGGAGAAAGTGCGCCGTTAAAACGCATGCTGGATGCAGGGCGTATGTCGTCGCTCATCCTTTGGGGGCCGCCTGGCGTAGGGAAGACAACAATTGCCAGGCTTCTGGCCGTGGACGCCAACCTTGAGTTTGAGCAGATTTCTGCAATTTTTTCAGGCGTCGCCGAGCTGCGTAAAGTATTTGAGCGCGCGAAAGCGCGCCGCGCTATTGGCAAGGGTACGTTACTTTTTGTTGACGAGATTCACAGATTCAATAAGGCGCAACAGGATGGCTTTCTTCCGCATGTAGAGGCTGGCGTTATCACCCTTGTGGGCGCAACCACAGAAAATCCGTCTTTTGAATTGAACGCTGCTTTATTATCACGCGCGCAGGTTTTTACGCTTAACCGCCTTGATGACGAAGCACTGGAAAAACTGCTTCAGCGTGCGGAAAAGGAAGAAGACCGGTCGCTACCGCTTTCCGGCGACGCACGAAAAATATTGCGTCGTATGGCCGATGGTGACGGACGGTTTGTCCTTAATCTGGCGGAAGAATTGTTTGCGGAACCGGTAGGGCGGGCGCAAATTGAAGAGCAGGAGCTCGGCGTAATCGTTCAGCGCCGCGCGCCAATTTATGACAAAGGGCAGGAGTCGCACTATAACCTTGCGAGTGCGTTGCAGAAGTCTATTCGCGGCTCTGACGTAGACGCGGCGCTTTATTGGGCGGCGCGGATGCTGGTGGGCGGCGAAGACCCACGTTTTATATTGCGGCGTCTTGTAGTGATCGCCTCTGAGGACATTGGCAATGCAGACCCGCAAGCGTTACCCCTCGCTATCGCGGCTCGAGACGCCTATGAATTTCTTGGTCAGCCTGAAGGAGAAATCGCTATCGGCCAGCTGGTCGCATATCTTGGAACTGCGCCAAAATCAAATCGCTCCCATGTCGCGTTTAAAAAAGCCAAGGCTGCAGCGCGAGAAACCGGATCGCTAGCGCCGCCGCCACACGCGATGAATGCACCGACAAAGCTAATGAAGTCGCTCGGATATTCCGATGGTTATGTTTATGATCACGATCAGGAAGATGGATTTGCTGGTTTGAACTATTTCCCGCCAGACATGGAGCGTGAGAAGTATTACAGGCCCTCCGATTTTGGTTTCGATAAAGAGATCGCCAAACGGCTTGAATATTGGGATCGCAAGCGCACAAGCAAACAGAGTGAAAAACAATGATCGCTCCAAGGATACATAATGGGCGTGACTGATGTTTGCTAATTTACTTGCGGCGAAGGGTGCATTCGTTGGCGGATGGTTTGTTTTCCTATTTGTAGGGGAACGGCTATTCCGTTCGGCGCCAACTCCAGCTTCCCATAATCGCATTTTTCGTAATGCAGGGTTCTGGTTACTGACAATTGTATTTTCAGTTGGCGTTGTGGCGCCAATGACGGCATGGGGGGTAAATCAATCATTATGGCAGCGCTCTGACTGGATGATTGCAGGCGCTGCTGGCGCAGGATTTATCCTGCTCGATTTGATCATTCTTGATTGTTGGGCGTATTGGCTGCATCGCGCATATCACAAAGTCCCTATGATGTGGCGACTGCATGAGGTTCACCATCGCGATGAGTTTCTGGACACCACGAGTGCGATGCGTTTTCACATAACTGAAGTTCTGCTTTCAGCCTCATTACGGCTTATACTCATCGCGATATTGGCTATCCCGTTACTAACGGTGATTCTTTTCGAAACAATCCTTCTTTACGTGTCGTTCTTTCATCACTCCAATCTGCGATTGCCTGCCAGGTTTGAAAAGGTTTTATCTTGTTTTGTTGTTACGCCGTCGATCCACTGGGTTCATCACCACGCCAAGACGAGTGATACGAACTCCAACTACGCTGCGTGTTTAAGTCTGTGGGATAGAGTGTTCCGCTCAAAGAGTTCGATGAAACGAACGCCCGAGATGAAAGTTGGCGTCCAAGGCCTTGAAGATAAGGGATTTATCGAGTTGTTGTTGATGCCATTCAGAGGGTCTTCGATATGAGTGGCGGCGCTGTCTGGTTGGCCATTGCGACCGGCGGCGCCATTGGCGCCATGGCCCGGCATGCTGTGTCGCGTATCTCGTTGCATTTGCTTGGCCCTAATTTCCCCTGGGGCACGTTGTCAGCAAACATTGCGGGTTCATTCGCGATGGGTTTCATTATTGTGTGGCTCACAGCCCGAGAACCAAATAGCCCCGCGTTACGAGCGTTTCTTGTTGTCGGTATCCTTGGCGCGTTTACAACGTTTTCAACTTTTTCCCTTGATGTTGTGACACTCTACCGCGATCGCACGATGTTCGATGCCGGTGCGTATTTGTTTGCGTCTATAATTCTATCAATTGCTGGGTTGATAGTTGGATTGATCATCGGGCGTCAGATCACATGAGTGGCGTTTCGAAGAAAATTGTCTTGCCTGATGAAGCAGGCATGCGCTTGGATCGCTGGTTCAAAACACACTTTCCAACAATACGGCATGGTGAGCTGGAAAAGCTGTTGCGAAAAGGGCAGGTGCGCGTTTCAGGAACCAGGGCGAAGTCAAACCGGCGACTTGAGCCTGGCGAAGAAATCCGCATACCGCCCATGCGCAACGATGCTTCGATGTCAAAGCCAACAAAACCATATAGAGAGGACGAAGCAGAGGCGCTGAAAGATATTATCCTTTACGAAGATGAGTCGTTGATTGCATTGAATAAACCCTTCGGATTGGCGGTTCAGGGCGGCACAAATACTAAGCGGCATGTTGATGGCATGTTGGCCTCATTTGGCGCTCGCAATGATGAACGCCCTAAGCTCGTGCACCGCCTCGATAAAGACACTGGCGGCCTTCTAATTGTTGCGAAATCGCGTATAGCTGCGCAGTGCCTCGGTGACGCTTTTAAAAGTCATCAAGTTGAGAAAATCTATTGGGCGTTAACAGCGGGCGTGCCTCGCCCTCGGCAGGGCACGATTACAATGCCCGTTGCTAAACGAATGGTTCGCATAGGCGATAACGACATGGAGCGTGTAATTGCTGCTGATGGCGCCGATGCAAAGCCGGCAATCACCGATTATCAGACAATAGATGAAGCTGGGCACGGCGTTGCGTTTTTGGCGATGCGGCCCGTCACGGGGCGCACACACCAGTTGCGCGTTCATGCGGCGGCAATTGAGTGTCCGATTATCGGAGATGGAAAATATGGAGGCCATAAGGCGCGACTTGCCGGTGTCTCACCAAAGTTACACCTGTTTTGCAGATCGATGTCCTTTCCACATCCGAAGACAAGGAAAATTATGACGCTCATGGCGCCATTGACCGGACATATGGAAGACACTTGGCGGTTCTTCGCTTTTGATGGTGAGGCGGTTTCTGAGTGGCCAGAGGATTTGCGGTGAGTGATAATGATCGTCAAATAAAACGGTTTTACGATGCTGTATCATTTTGCGCTGAGCATCATCGCTATGTCATTTTACTTGATGGGCGCACGGCTCAAACGTTGAAACGAAACCCGCTTTCATCGCCATCCGAAAAACTGGCGCGGGCTGTCGCCAAGGAATGGGATTCACAACAATCGACAATAAACCGTTCATCCATGCCTTTAACGGGTATATTGTCAGCGGCAATCGATGGCGGTGAGGCGGTGCTTAGCGAGTGTCGTCAGGATATCATCAATTATTTAGGGTCCGATCTCCTGTGTTATCGCGCTGATGCGCCACACGCGCTGGCGTCCCGGCAAGCAGAACAATGGGATCCATTCATACACTGGTTTAATGAGGCTTTCGGCCAAACATTGATTGTCACCACAGGAATTGTTGCGGTTCAACAGTCGGATGCAACGCTTCGCGCTGTAAGTAACGCACTCATTCATGAAACTCCTGAAGCAATACATGCATTGAGAATTGCAACTGCTTTATCCGGATCGGCGGTCCTGGCGCTAGCTTTGTGGAAATCTGGATTTGACAAAAATGAGATTTTCAACGCGTCACGGGTTGATGAGCAGTTTCAGGTGGAGCGCTGGGGCGCAGATGAAGAAGCTTCGTTGCGTGAAGATAGACTGAGGCGGGAATTTTTGTCGGTCGCTCAGTTTATGGCGCTTTTATAAGCCTACATTTTAATCGTTTCGCCACTGTTGAGTGCGCGAAATTTGAGTAGTTCGTCGTCTTTCAGAATAGTATCAGCATCAGCGTCCATTGCATCGAAATCGAGTAAGTATTCACGTATATAGTCTTTGCGTGAAACAGTTTCCGCACCGCCTGTTAGAAACATGAATTTCTCTTTTGCATAAGCCTCATACTGCATTTGTGCTGTTTCCGGACTAATCTCCGCCAGGAACGCATCGTACTGCCGCTGACGTGCGATTTCTGCATTTGGTGCGCTCGTTGTCCGGGACTCAACTTCCCGCCAGCTTGCCACCAGTTCCGCAAACTCATCTGCCGTCATGACGCCATCACGATTTACATCACCAATAGTAAAGTCGAGTTTAGCTTCTTCAAACGCCTCGGTTCTTGTGAGAACTTCTCCATCAAAGGCTGTTTTCAGACGCTCAACCGTTGTTTGTCCTGCCTCTGTTTCCCGATAGGGCGACGCTGGATCATAAGTGACAGTCCGCTTTTCGGTTTCGACCACTTTGCCGTCAATCGTTCGCCGGAAGGTGAATGTCTGCTTTAGCTGCTGCTGGGAGTTTAATAAATCGGCCATCTCATCCGGGCTCGGTTCGGCAACATTTTCTTCAATGGTCCCTTCAGATTGCACAGAAGTGTCTTGTGCAGTTTTGTCAGTATTCTCGGCGCTTTGCCCAGGAACCTCTACAGCACCCTCCTGTGCGTTTGCTGCTCCACAAAATACAAATGCGCTCATACCAGCGAGAAAAAAGGTCAGCTTGCGGTGGGTCATAGCCGTGTCTCCGGTAGTGTTGGTCTGTTTGGTCTATCTTCTATCCAGCAAAAGGTTGCGATTTTTCGACGAAAACGTGTTTTTCGCAATTATTAAAGGGCTTTAATCTTTTCCAGCGATCGAGCGGCAGCCACAGTGGCTTCGCGCCCCGTCCGAAATTCAATGCCGGTTAAAGCACTGACATAGCTCGTATTGGCTTGCGGCTTGGAGCCAATATCAGGAATTACTGAGGCCAGATTCCGGTCAAAATTCGCGGCTATGCGGACCAGTAAAGCTGGCAGCTCCCGGGTTGGAATTTTTTTTGCTCGATCTGGAAACGCTTCCACGAGAATCTCAGCGATTTCTTTTAATGACATGGTTTCGGCGGCTGCTATAAGCCGCCGCCCTCCAACTTCAGGCGTTTCAAGCGCTTTGATATGAAGCTCAGCGACATCACGGACATCGACGACGGGGTAGCTGACGGGTGGGACGGCTGGATAGGCGCCGGTGAGAAACAGGCGAATAACCTCAAGGGAAGCGCCAATATCATCGTCAAGGGCGGGGCCAAGAACGAAGCCTGGGTTGATGGTTGTTAGACGATGTCTGAAACCTTCATCAGCGGCAAACGCCCAAGCTGCCTGTTCAGCTTCTGTCTTTGAAACAATGTAGGCAGACAGAGCGCTCCATTCGATGTCTGTCCAATCTTCCTCACCTACAGCCATAACTGGTGGCCGGTTTGGTCTGTACATCATGGCGACCATTGAGGAGGTCATGACAATTTTGTCAGTCTTGCGCGCAGCACGCAAAACCCGCAAGGCGCCGTCGCGCGCTGCAGGCGTTAATGCATCTCGATCGCGAGGTTGAGCAACTGGAAACGGAGATGCAACATGAATGACGCCGTTACAATCAGTGGCGGCTTCCTCCCATCCGTCATCATTGATGAGATCCGCCGCGGCAAAATCTAACCCTGTGATATCGGCGCCAGCCGCGGCGAGCGTTTTTTCAATTTGCTCTGTCTTGTTCAGCGCCCGGACTGTACCGCGCACCGCGTACCCGGTTTCCAGTAATTTCAAAGCAATATGCTTGGCAATAAACCCACTGATGCCTGTTACAAGGATACGCTGCGCCATCATCCGCCTCCAGCGTTTTTGATTCGCATTAAGACAATCTCACCACTTTCAGATGTTGCCGTCGAGCGTAGGGCCGAAGACTTTTTCAAACGCGCTTCTCAACGCCACGTCCGCATCGGGCATGATGACGGAGAGGCCAAGATCCGAAAGGCTCGTGACGCCAAGTCCCGTTTCATCGATACCGCAAGGCGTGATGCCGCTAAAGTGGGTTAGGTCTGGCGAGACGTTCAGGGAAATTCCATGAAAGCTCACCCATTTACGTACCCTGATCCCAATCGCAGCGATTTTGTCCTCGCGGCGAGGGCTGCCGGCTTCGGTCCTGTCGATCCAAACACCAACCCTGCCATCGCGCGTTTCACCTTCGAGGCCAAATGAAGCCAAAGTTTCGATTATCCAACTCTCCAGAGCGTGGACGAATGCTCTTATGTCTCTGCCACGATGCTCAAGATCCAGCATGATATAGGCGACCCTCTGGCCAGGTCCGTGATAAGTGTATTGGCCCCCCCGGTTGGTCTTAAAGACCGGAAACCTGTCCGGTGCGATAAGGTCTGAGGGCTTGGCGCTTGTACCGGCGGTATAGAGCGGCTCATGCTCCAGGAGCCAGACAAGCTCGTGGGCGGTCCCAGCACGGATTTGCGCAACGCGGTTTTCCATGAATTCCACGGCCGCTGGGTATTGGATAAAACCCTTTGTCACCCGCCATTCAACGGGGTTGGCGGACTTTATTTGTGCTGGTGAGGCCTTGAGCGGTAATGACGAGTGCGCCAATAGCGGCTTCCTTCTAAGCAAGGATTTGCCCTCTAATCATAAGGGGTTCGCCTCGATTTGGGAGGCCTCAGGCCAAATGGAATAGTAGTAAAGCGAATCAGGTCGCCGAAATGAGCCTCAAGAGGTGTTTGTGTTGATGGGTAGCCTCTCCAGACACCCTACGATTCAGGCTTCACAGGGCCGAAAGCATTTGCTATCCCGCCGGTTCTCCGAAGCGATGTGCGGTCGTGGCGGAACTGGTAGACGCGCAGCGTTGAGGTCGCTGTGGAGCAATCCGTGGAGGTTCGAGTCCTCTCGACCGCACCATTTCCTTCCGGCGAGAAGGTATTCCTGAACAAGGTTAATCAGGCACGATGCCTGCAAAGCCCGTCTCATGAACTTGAGAGGGTTGATAACCTTGGTTGCAAGCTTGGGGATTGTTGCGGCGGACGCCTCAGCGGAGGTGCGCGTCATTCGCCCGCCGGCGTGTGTTGGCCAGACGAGTTATCTACTCGCAGGCAATAGCGGCGCCCTGATTAGCCTCAGGCCGGACGCGCCGGACACCATAGAAAATCACGTTATCGTCTTTCGCCACCAGCCCAGACACGGATGGGCGAGCCAACGTCTGTTGAGACGATTTGACCTGAGCCTGAATGACGGCGGACCCCAAATCCTGAATACCGGCAGATTCTGCCGTGGGGAGGGCTAGGATGCGATTATTCCTCATTTGCCTCTCCCTCCTTTATGTCATCGGGGTGAGCTATGCCCAAAGATTCAAGGCTGTTGCGCCAGTCTGCGTAGAAGATCTAGCCTTCCTCGGGCCGCAGCCAACTGCAGGTAGCGTTGGCGATAGTCTAAATAGTCAAGGTGCGCAGGGTGCGGATGGCGTCTATATCCTGTCAGCCCATGACAGACAGCCTGTGGATGGTCTGACAATCGCTTCAGACCACTGCCGCAATTGATTGCGGCGCCTGCCGATAGACATTCAGTGCGGGCCTTCCTAGAAACCTCCGGGAAGTAGACCATATTGATGACATGCGCCTCAGCCGATTTTACCTGCCCCTCTTGAAAGAAACGCCAGCGGACGCCCAGATCGCGTCTCATCGTCTGATGCTCCGGACGGGCATGATTCGTCAGGAAGGAGCTGGCATATACGCATGGCTGCCACTCGGACTTCGCGTCCTGAAGAAAATCGAGCAGATTGTCCGTGAGGAGCAGGATCGCGCCGGCGCTGTTGAAATGTTGATGCCGACGATCCAGCAAGCGGAACTATGGCGTGAGAGCGGGCGTTATGACGCCTATGGCAAAGAGATGCTCAGGATTACCGACCGCAGTGACCGCGAAATGCTCTTTGGGCCGACAAACGAAGAAATGATCACCGAGATTTTTCGGGCGGGCGTTCGGTCCTACAAGAGCCTTCCCCAATTGCTGTACCATATTCAATGGAAATTTCGTGATGAGATTCGTCCACGCTTTGGCGTCATGCGTGGACGGGAATTTCTGATGAAAGACACCTATTCTTTCGATATCGATGAAGAGAGTGCGCGGCGCAGCTACAACAAAATGTTCGTGGCCTATTTACGCACCTTTGCACGGATGGGGTTGAAATCTATCCCAATGCGCGCCGACACAGGCCCTATCGGCGGCGATCTTAGCCATGAGTTCATTGTCTTGGCGGATACCGGAGAAAGCGCTGTTTTTTGTGACAAGCG
Organism: Hyphococcus sp.; assembly: GCA_965230025.1. Taxonomy (GTDB): domain Bacteria; phylum Pseudomonadota; class Alphaproteobacteria; order Caulobacterales; family Parvularculaceae; genus Hyphococcus. Next base: position 103,537 of record CBDDKD010000055.1, on the reverse strand, counting down.
GCTTATTGATCTGGAGATCCCCGACAAAGACACTGATTTTGACGGTGACTTGCAACCTGTTTTTGATCAGTTCACCGCCCATTATGCGGCGACTGACGAAATGCACGATGTCGAGACCTTTGAAGCTAAAGTTTCAGAAAGCAACCGCGTGTCTGCGCGCGGCATTGAGATCGGACATATTTTCTATTTCGGAACAAAATATTCTGCTCCAATGAAAGCCTCCGTCACGAGCCCTGATGGCAAGGATGTTCCAGTGCACATGGGTTCTTATGGCGTTGGCGTATCCCGACTGGCGGGGGCTATCATAGAAGCCTACCACGATGAAGATGGCTGCAAATGGCCTATGAGCGTTGCGCCCTATCACGTCGGTGTGATCAATTTGAAATCCGGCGATGAAGCCTGTGACGACGCCTGCGAAGCGCTCTACAGAGCGCTTGAGCTAGAAGGCGTTGAGGTTCTTTACGATGACACTGACGCCCGCGCCGGCGAAAAATTCGCCCGTATGGACCTGATTGGTTTGCCTTACCAGGTTGTGATTGGCCCGCGTGGATTGAAGGATGGAAAAATTGAGATAAAACAACGCAGCAATGGCGAGCGCGAAGAGTGCTCGCTTGAGGCAGCCCCGGCAGACCTTGCGAAGCGCGTCAAAGATGCATTGCGGACCACATGACTTTATTCGTCGCAAAACGAATGTGTAATTTAATTATGTTCGCCTCGATTTCGCCAATCTCGGAATGCACAAATTATAGCATGCGAGTTTGTGTTTGCGAAAGAAATGCCGATGACTGCTGATAAAGGCGCACCAACAAGACCATTTTCGTTCTTTGAGTGGATGGTTGCGAGACGTTATCTGGGCGCCACCCGGTCAGGGAAAGGCGTCTCATTAATATCCATCATCGCCTTTGGCGGCATCATGCTCGCAGTCGCTGTTTTGATTATCGTGATGTCGGTGATGCAAGGGTTTCGTGCAAAACTGCTTGATCAAATGCTTGGCCTCAATGGCCACATCTTTGTTCAGTTGGCGGACGAGAATGACAATATTGACGCCCTTATTTCCATGATTACTGAAGTCCCCGGCGTTCTGAGCGCCGCACCGCTGATCCAGGCTCCGGTGTACGCGACAACGCCAATTGGGGAGGAGGCGGTGTTGGTTCGCGCCATGCGCCGGGATGATCTATTAAATATCGCTGATATTACGCGTGCGGAAAGTGTCGTCAGCGGCTCTTTCGAAGGCTTTGGCGTTGGCAACTCCGGTGGCAACCAAATTGCTCTTGGCCGCCGATTGGCCGGCGCGCTTGGGCTGCGGGCTGGCGATGGCGTGACGCTCATTACTGGCGGCGGGTCAGAGACTGCGTTTGGACGAATTCCGGTTCGGTCGAAAACCTTTCTGGTTGGCGCCATTTTTGAGGTGGATAATTCTCAATACGACTCTTCAATCATATTCATGCCTTACGAACAGGCGCAGCTGTTTTTTCAAAGTTCGGGCGCAACGGAGCAAATCGAAATTCGCGTTAGCGATCCAGACCGGTTTTCGCAATACATGCCCGCCATTGAGGCCATAGCCGGCGAGCGCCGCACTAATGATTGGACACGTATCATTGGTCCTTATTTTGAGGCGCTGAAAATCGAGCGTAATGTTATGCGGCTGATCTTGATGCTGATTGTCGCTATTGCAGCGCTTAATATTATCACCGGCCTGGTTATGCTGGTTAAAGACAAGACGGGTGATATTGCTGTATTACGAACCATGGGTGCGACGCAAGGGTCGGTCATGCGCGTGTTTTTTCTATCGGGCGCATTGATTGGAATTCTCGGCACTTTTGCAGGCGTTGTGTTAGGGGCCGTCTTCGTCCTCAATATCGATGCGATTGAAAGTTTCTTTTCTGCGATATTCCAAACAGATCTGTTCAATGCCGAAATCTATTTCTTCGAAAACATTCCGGCGCAGATGCAACTTGGTGAAGTGTTGACGATTGCCGTTTGGTCACTCGTGATGTCGTTTGTATCAACAATCTATCCTGCATGGCGCGCCGCACGACTCGACCCGGTTGAAGCGCTCCGATATGAATAGAAGAACATTATGACTCTCGATCAAAAGACATTTGAACGTTGGCTCCACCAGTATGGCGCCGCCTGGCAGGCTCGGGACGCACATGCTTTCGCATCACTTTTTGAAGAAAATGGCCTATATTACTGGACCCCGTTCGAGGATCCGAAAAAGGGCCGTGAGGCTATCGCCACAGCTTTCAACTCGGCGGTCGGACGTCAGCGCGAAATCGATTTTGGGGCGCGACCGCTCTATGTAGAAGCACAGCTGGGCGCAGCCCATTGGAGTTGCGCCTTCACCCGTGTCACCACGGGGAAACGAATTCATCTGGACGGAATTTTTGTTGTGCAGTTCGGTGAAAGCGGCAAGGCTTTGTCGTTTCGAGAGTGGTGGCATTCAGATGAAAGCTGACCAATCTATCGCGTTGCATCTTGACAGGATTGCACGCCATTATGGCGAGCTTGTAATTCTCAACGATGTAGACGTTAAGCTGAAGCGCGGCGAAATCATTGCCTTGCTTGGTCCCTCCGGTTCGGGGAAGTCGTCCCTCTTGCATATCGCCGGACTTTTGGAAGCGCCTTCGCAAGGCGAAGTCTTTATTGATGGGTGCGCAACATCGACCATGTCGGATTCGGAACGAACGCGCCTTCGGCGTGACGCCTTGGGATTTGTGTATCAATTCCATCATCTGCTGCCGGAATTTACCGCCCTTGGAAATGCCGCGTTGCCTCAACTTATTGCGGGTGTGAAGAAAGAACGCGCCGAGGAACAAGCACAGAAACTATTAAAGGCGCTGGGACTGGGCGAGCGACTGCACCACCAGCCGGGACAGCTTTCTGGCGGTGAACAGCAAAGAACGGCGATTGCTCGTGCGTTGGCCAACAAGCCGGATATCCTGCTGGCGGATGAACCAACAGGCAATCTGGACCCCAAAACTTCCGACGTGGTTTTTGATGAGTTAATTGGATTGGTGCGAACCGAAGGGCTCGCAGCATTGATAGCGACTCACGATCAGCGTCTTGCAAAACGCCTGGATCGTGTTTTCGTTATTAGGGATCAAAAGCTGATCGAAGTCGAGAAAGCGCCAGCTTAATTTTTCGATGCGGCGATCTGGCAGACATTCGTTGTGCCGGCGCGGAATCCCGCTTCGCAATAGGCTAGATAAAACCGCCAAAGGCTTTTGAAACGATCGTCGAATCCGAGTTCTTTTATATCATTCCATGCTGCAAGAAAACGCTGATGCCACTCGTTGAGAGTGCGTGCGTAGTCTTCGCCAAAGTCGATGGCGCCACGAAACTGTAAGCCAGCTTTTTCAATATTACCTTTCAACGCGGAAGGGCTGGGCAGGACACCGCCTGGAAAAATATAGCGCTGAATGAAATCAGTCGATTTCAAGTAATGATCAAACATGCGGTCAGCGATTGTAATGATTTGAAGGCCTGCAATACCGCCGGGATTCAATGCGCTCTGAACTTTATCAAAGTAGGTTTGCCAGTATTGCTTGCCGACAGCTTCGAACATCTCGATAGAAGCGATTTTGTCGAATGTCTCATTGATGTCGCGATAATCCTGCAGGCGAAATTCAACTTTTTCGTTGAGGCCTTGTTCGAAAATGCGCTTGCGTGCGTATTCACATTGGGATGGGGAGAGTGTGAGGCCAGTTACTTTAGCGCCAACATTTTTAGCCGCGAACTCTGCAAAACCGCCCCAACCGGAGCCAATCTCTAAAACCGTTTCTCCGGGTCGCAAGTCGATCGCCTCCGCCAGGCTTCGGTATTTGTTAAGCTGTGCATCTTCAAGGTCATCGGTGGGCGATGGATATCGCGCTGATGAATAAGTCATCGACCGATCAAGCCACTTTTCGTAAAAGCTGTTTCCAAGATCGTAGTGCGCCATAATGTTTCGGCGTGATCCGGATTTTGTATTGGCGTTGAAGGCGTGCCTGATATTGTTCAGCATATCCAGCAAGGGCGAGGCTACGAAGGCCTCTTGCATATGATCTGCATTGCGCGCAAAAATGTAAAGGCAGTCCGCAAGATCCGGCGTATCCCACTGACCGTCTGCATAGCTTTCATAAAACCCGATATCGCCGCCAAATACTGAGCGCCGGGCGAAAGCGAAATCTTTAATAATGATTGTCGCTTGCGATTGGCGCTCCTCATCTCCCTGAAATTTAATGGTTCGACCGTCAGGCAAAACGAATGTCAGCACGCCAAAACGTATATTGGATGCATAATTGCAAACCTGTCTGAAAAAAAACGGCAGGTTTGCCGGCAAGGCAACCATATCGCGATCCGCGCTCGTCATGCCCACTCCTTTCCCTTATTACATATGAGGTTTGAACACTTGGCGCACAAACTAATTCTGTCTAATTTTTGCATAGCCATCAAGCGCTCTCTGGCGCGCCTGGCCATGATCTAAAAAAGGTTTCTGGTAGTTTTTTCCAAGACTTACGTCAGCCTTTTTTAAAATTTCTTGAGGCGCTTTCCATGGTGCGTGGATATATTTAGGCGGCATCTTCGCGAGTTCAGGCACGTATTTACGAACATAATCGCCATTTGGGTCAAATTTTTCGCCTTGCGTGACGGGATTAAAGATACGGAAATATGGTGCTGCATCGGCGCCGCAACCGGCAACCCATTGCCATGATGCCGAGTTATTAGCGAGGTCTGCATCAACAAGCGTATCCCAAAACCATTCCGCGCCGTCTTGCCAGTTAATCAGCATATCCTTGATGAGAAAACTCGCGACAATCATTCTAACACGATTGTGCATCCAGCCTGTCCGCCAAAGCTGCCGCATGCCGGCGTCGACAATAGGGTATCCGGTTTGGCCTCTTTGCCACGCGATAAGCGCCTGTTCATCGTTGCGCCAGGGATAATTGGCGAATTCCGACCGGAGCGGCGTTGTGGGCATTTGGTGATTATAGAAAAGAAGGTTGTAGGAAAATTCGCGCCAGGCGATTTCTGAAAGAAACTTCTCCGCTGACGATTGTGTAACCTCTCCTGACGCGATCCGATCTTGCGTAACATGCCAAATCTTGGTTGGGCTAATTTCGCCAAAGGCAAGATGGGGCGATAGCTTAGAGGTATAGTCGCAATCAGGACGGTTGCGTCCATCGGTATAGTGAGTGACTGGTTCATTCAGAAAATCATCCAAACGATCGCGGGCGCCTTGCTCTCCTGGAGTCCACTCGGCTGTAAATTCGCTTGCCCAGTCTGGTTTACTCGGCAATAGCCGCCAGGATGTTAGGGCATCAGATTTCGGGAGCGCATCAGGACTATTAATTTTACGGATGCGAGGAAGTGGCTCGTTGCGCGCCGGTCCCTTTGATCGCAGCGATTTCCAGAAAGGCGTATAGACGCGATAGGGACCGCCAGACCCGGTTTTTATTTCCCAGGGCTCGCGTAGGAGGTTTCCGTTAAATGTTTCAACACTGACGCCATTGTTGGTAAGCTCCGACTTCAACGCCTTGTCGATTTCAATTTGAGATTTGTGGTAGCGGCGATTCCAGGAAACGTGGCTCGCTTGAGTTTCTTCAACAAGCCCAAGCAATACTTTTTCTGTGTCGCCGCTTCGAAGGATCAGTTTCGAGCCGGCTTTTTCAAGGTCTGACGCCAGAGACGCCAATGAATGATGCAACCACCACCGGCTGGCGCCGCCTAGGGCGTGTTCGGCACTGTCATCAAGAATAAAAACTGGAATGACTGGATGACCGCTTTCCCTTGCGGCCAAGAGCGCCGGATTATCCTCAATGCGAAGGTCGTTTCTAAACCATACGATAGCAGGTGTTTTAGTCATGGCTATTTTACGAAATTTGACGCGTGCTGGATCGGTTTCTGGGCCAGAATTCACGCGAGCGAGGCGGGCGGCAGGTTCAGCATTTCATCAGGTTCGTATTGGCTGAAATACCCGTTAGAGAACACCGGACAACAAACAATCGTGCACATGGACAAGACCGATCGGCTTTTTGTTCTCGACAACAAACAAAGCTGTGATTTTTTCACGGCTCATCATCGCAAGCACGTCGCCGGCCAATGCATCCGGCCTGGTAGCATGGGGGGCTTTGGTCATAATATCCGCCGCCTTGCTGCTGGATAAGTCAGCGCCGAAATGGCGCCGTAGATCGCCATCTGTAATGATACCGACCAAAAGCCCCGAATCATTGACCACGCCCACGCATCCAAAGCCGCCTTCGGATATTATCGGTACGATTTGTGAGATTTCCGCAGTCGTTGGCGCAAGTGGCAATCGATCGGCGCCGTGCATCATGTCGCGTACCCGCCGCAGGGCTGCGCCCAGATTGCCGCCGGGGTGAAAGCCATGAAAATCCGATGCAGTGAAGCCACGATCGCGAAGCAGGGCGATGGCAAGGGCGTCACCCGCCGCCATCATCATTGTGGTCGATGTTGTCGGCGCACGGGTTTCGCCGCAAGCTTCCTCGGCGTCTGGTAAAGCCAGAACGGCCGTTGCTGCATTGGCGAGGGTTGAATTCGCCTGGGCGGTGATCGCGACAACTGGAATGGAAAATCGCGCTGCATAGGCGAGGATATCGCCTAGCTCGCTGGTCTCTCCGGATTTGGAGAGGGCAAGGATGACATCCTGTTCGGCGACCATGCCAAGATCGCCGTGACTGGCCTCGCCGGGGTGCACGAAAACAGCTGGTGAGCCGGTTGAGGAGAAGGTTGCGGCGATCTTATGGGCGATGTGGCCGGATTTGCCCATCCCGGTCACGATGATCCTTCCACGGGCTCGTTTTAGAACGGCGAAAGCTTCTGAAAATTCGCCATTCAGCGCCTTCTTCAGGGCGTCAAGGCCAGATATTTCATGATCAATGACGTCTCTGGCGATCTGGACTGGGTCGGTCATGTTATTGCTCTATCATACCCGGTATTGCCCGGCGCGCATTGTCAGGTCATTTAAGGGAAGTTCGTACAAAACGCCACGGGAGCAGACGATGGCCGCCGCCAAAAAAGTGAAGATCGGTGCAGAAAATCAGAGCCTGGAAATCGGGAATGATCTCCCGCTTGCGGTTTTTGCTGGACCCTGCGCCATGGAAAGCCGTGACCATGCTCTTGAATGCGCTTCTGAATTGAAGGTCATCGCCGACCGTTTGGGCATTGCGTTGATCTATAAATCTTCTTTCGACAAAGCGAATCGGACGAGCCAGGCGTCGGCGAGGGGGCTCGGTCTTGATGAGGCCCTGCCGGTCTTTGCGGAGATTCGCGAAAGTATTGGTCTGCCCGTTGTCACTGACGTGCATGAGAAGGAGCAATGCGCCCGCGTGTCCGAGGTCGCGGATGTATTGCAGATTCCGGCGTTTTTGTGCCGGCAGACCGATTTGCTTATTGCAGCAGCGAAAACCGGGCGCGTCGTAAAAATCAAAAAGGGGCAGTTCCTGGCGCCGTGGGACATGAAGAATGTTGTCGCAAAAGTCCAGGATGCCGGTAATGATCAGATTCTTGTGACGGAGCGGGGCGCCAGCTTCGGGTATAATACGCTGGTCAGTGATTTCCGCAGCATACCGATTATGGCGCGCGAAACGCAGTGCCCGGTCGTATTTGACATCACTCACTCCGTACAAACGCCAGGTGGAGCCGGCGCCACATCGGGCGGGCAGAGAGAGTTTGCCCCGACCCTGGCGCGCGCCGCTGTCGCCGTCGGCGTCGCCGCGGTTTTTGCAGAGACCCACCCTGATCCGGACAAAGCACTGTCGGACGGCCCCAACATGATCCCGCTGGGCAAGTTTGAATCGTTTTTAACTGACCTGATCGAATTGGATGGGGTTGCTAAAAAACGCCAGTCATTGCACGGCTATGTTGAATAAGTTTTCACTTATTCTGTGTGGAAATGAACTTGGCGAATGCATCGCCGAATTCGGCATTTTCGATGCCAAGCGCAACATTTGCCTTCAGCCATCCAAGTTTGGAGCCGCAGTCATGAATGGCGCCGTCGCAAACGCATGCATGAAAAACCTGTTTCTCGTTCAAGCTATTCATTGAATCCGTAAGCTGAATTTCTCCGCCAGCGCCTTTTTCCTGAGTCTCCAAAAGAGAAAAGATTTCAGGTTGTAAGATATAGCGTCCAATAATACGGAAATTGGATGGTGCATCCTTGGGCTGCGGTTTTTCAACCATGCCCGTCATTTCTATCAGGTTTTCGTTTCTGTTCTTGGGGGCGATAACCCCATATTTGCTGGTGTCTTCAAGCGGCACTTCCTCGACAGCGACGAGATTGCCGCCAACTTTCTCATACGCGTCAATCATTTGCTTTAAAAAGCCGGGGCGGTGGGCGACGATTTCATCGGGAAGTGAAACGGCGAATGGTTCATCGCCGATGATGTCACGGGCGCACCAGATCGCGTGGCCAAGGCCAAGCGGCGCCTGCTGGCGGGTGTAAGATATGGCGCCGGCTTTTGGGATTGTTGCTTCGACCGCGGACAAAATATCGGATTTTGATTTTGTGCGGAGGGTATCTTCAAGCTCATAGGCGTGGTCAAAATAATCCTCAATGGCGCCTTTGCCGCGACCTGTAACGAGGACCGCATGCTCTATGCCTGCATCACGAGCTTCGGCGACCACATAATCGATCAATGGTCGGTCGACGACGGGTAAAAGCTCCTTGGGAATTGACTTGGTGGCGGGCAGGACTCTCGTACCTAAACCTGCGACAGGAATGACGACTTTTTTGACAGGCTTCATGTGTTCCTCGGTATGCGCCACGAACGGCGAGATTATTCCTCGCCGTTATTGACGGGCTTGTCCTTTAGATCAACCTTTGTCGCTATAGCGGCGGCTTCCCGTGCTTTTGTAACCATAAGGTTTTTGACCCGACGCTCTGCGTCTGTTGCAATATCGTGATAAAACAGGTTGAAATCCTGTGCGCGCCAGTGATCGCCAAACCAATGATTGCGGCGCAAGAATGTCTGACGCGGCGTATCCACTGACAAAATACCGTCAACACACTGGGCGTCGGTTACTCCGGAAATGGCGGGCGGGGTGTTGCTGATCCTCATTCCGGTTGCTGAGGCGGCGCCAAGATGATTATCGGCAGGAGCAAGGTTTTCATTAACTAACCAACTGATCGGATTAACGCAAAGCAGTGGTGACCTCGGTTCAGTCGAGAGCTCTTGCGAGTCAGTCCAGACTAATGATCGCTGACGAAACCGACGCCTTTCGTTCGTGAAGCCATCTTCAAGATCGATATAGGCCACTACGCACCTGGCGTCGTGGCGTGAATAACAAGGCGGCGTGTTTTGCAAGTCCCCTATAAACAGGCTCAGTGGTGTTGAATGACCGAAGACGTAAGCAGCGGCGAGATTAGCGCGCAGCGTTTTGTCATTGGCAAAATAGTCTTTTAGCAGGCCAAGTACATAAAGGCCGCCCTGATCGTAACCGGCGAGGATAATTGGTCTTTCAGGGGAACGCTCTTTCAAAAAGACATCAAACGCTTCGACGATATCACCATAGGCGAGTTGCCGCGCTGCTAACCCGTCAAACTTGTGCGTGAAGGTGGCGAAGAGCGTCGCCTGCCGATAGCGCGGTCCGTAAACGGCGCCGACTTTCATAAACGGGCCAGCCTGGTTGGGCGCGGCCACGCGGCGCAAGGTTGCATCTGCGATAGGGTCATTGATCGGACCGTTCCAGTGACGGCTTGATGCGTATGTGGTCGAGTGGACATAGAAAACATCCGCCATGCCAGCGGAGGCGTCGTCCGGCCATAAGACCCAGCCCCCGCGTGCGCCGTAAGCGGGCGGCGGCGGCGGCGTGTAGGTCTGATAAGGGCGTGCGCGGATTCAGGCGATAACGGGTAATATTGTCCTGAAAAATTACGGCGATTGCCGTGGCCATGACCAATAATCCGGCGAATGCGACCAACGCTGCATTGCGCCAAGATCCCATAAAATTCTCCCTTCCGTCGCTTTATGGTCTTTTAACCGCCCTATCGACCCGCCATATAATCTCTTCGGCGCGTTTTTCGGGGTTTTAATCTTAAATTGTTTACACTGATCGCGCAAAGTTGCTGTTATCGCTTCTGGCGGATGGCGAATTTGACTAAGCAAAAGGCTTTATGAGCAAAAAGAACGAACATTCAGATGCGGAGCATGGCCATCGCGCTGGTGAGAACCCGCTGATCAAGCCGGCGAAGCAAAGCTTCGCCGGTAATATTCGCTCCAGCTTCTTTGCTGGAATTGTCGTCGCGGCGCCGATTGGCATCACGATTGCGCTGGTCTACTGGTTTGTGACCGGGCCGATGGCGAAGCTCGATGCGTTCGTAAAGCGCACCCTCCCTGATAGTGGTGAGTCTGTCCTGCAAGTGCTCCCCGGCGTCGGTGTGGCGATTGCCGTCATTGCGATTATTCTTCTCGGCGCAATCACTAAAAATATTGTCGGCCGGTCTTTCATCCGCGCGGGCGAACAGCTTGTGGATTCGGTCCCGATTGTCAGAAATCTGTACCGTTTTTTCAAGAATGTTTTTGAGACAGCGCTGCAACAGTCGGATCGCTCCTTTAAGGAAGTGGCGTTGATCGAATACCCGCGGCCGGGATCGTGGGTGATGGCGTTTGTGGTCGGCTCGGCGAAGGGCGAAATTGTTGAGAAGCTGAATGATCAAGGCGAAGGCCTGACAGCATTGTTCGTGCCTACGGTGCCAAATCCGACATCAGGGTTTTTGCTTTTCATTCCTCGCGATGAAATTCGTGTTTTGAGCATGTCTGTCGAAGAAGCGGCGAAGGTTGTGTTCTCTCTCGGTCTCGTTGTGCCGGAATATACCAATCCAGCGGATGCGGTGAAAAAGCTTGAGGCGATGGCGGAGGTCGCCAAAAAAGAACCGCTCAAGAAGAAACTTTTCGGCATCGGCAGATCCTAACCGGCGCCCAGTAGCTTCACGGCTTCATCGCGACTGAATAGATATAACAATACGCGCAAGGCTTGCCCCCGCTCTGACTGCAATTGCGGATCACGCTGCGTGATCAGTTTTGCGTCGTCCCGGGCGGCGTTCAGCAATTCTCCGTGAACGGCGAGGTCAGCCAGGCGAAACCGGGGAAATCCGGATTGCGCCGCACCCAGAACATCGCCGGCCCCGCGTAGTCGCAAATCCTCCTCGGCTATCAGGAAACCGTCTTCTGTTTCTCTCAGAATTTTGAGCCGCGCCGTCGCCGTTTCTCCGAGCGGCGCCTTGTAGAGCAGAAGACAGGACGATTTTTTGTCGCTTCTGCCGACGCGGCCGCGCAACTGGTGTAATTGGGCCAGCCCGAACCGTTCTGCGTGTTCGATAATCATGATCGTTGCATTGGGCGCGTTGACGCCGACTTCGATAACAGTGGTTGCGATCAGAACGGACAGCTCGCCATTGTAGAACCGCTCCATCACCGCGTCTTTGTCAGCGCCTGACATGCGTCCATGGACAATGCCGACACGATTGCCGAGCAACGCTTTCAGCGTTTCAAAACGATCTTCGGCGGCGGTAAGGTCAAGCACTTCGGATTCTTCGACGAGCGGGCACACCCAGTAAACCTGTTCGCCCTTCGCGGCTGCCCGCTTGACGCCGTCAAGGACATCGTCGAGGCGCGAAAGGGGGATGGTTCGGGTGTCCACCGGCTTGCGGCCCGGGGGTTTCTCCATGATCTGACTGACATCCATATCGCCATACGCTGTGAGCGCCAACGTGCGCGGGATCGGTGTCGCCGTCATCACCATCAAATCGGGACGCGGCCCTTTATGGGCCAGCAACACCCGCTGGTGAACGCCAAAGCGATGCTGCTCGTCGATCACGGCGAAGGCGAGGTTTTTGAAAGCGACGCTTTCCTGAAAAATCGCGTGAGTGCCGATCAGGATATCGATGTCGCCACAGGCCAGGCGTTCAAGTTTGTCCTTTCGAGGCGATCCCTTGTCACGGCCCGTAAGAATTTCAATGGTGACGCCAATATCAGCGGCAAGGGGCGCTAACGATTCAAGGTGCTGGCGGGCGAGGATTTCCGTTGGCGCCATCAAGGCGGCTTGTGCGCCGCTTTCAATGGCGGTCAGCATGGCGAGAAAAGCGACCACGGTCTTGCCGGAGCCAACGTCACCCTGCACTAGACGCACCATGCGGTCCGGCGAGCACATATCATCAAGGATTTCTTTGAGCGCAAGTCGTTGCGCATTTGTCAGCTTGAATGGGAGCGCGGCATTTGCGGGACCGGTCAGGCGCCCGTCGCCGATAATCGACCGTCCTCTGGTTTTGACCCGGGCATTACGCACCAATATCAAGGCGAGCTGATTGGCCAGCAACTCGTCATAGGCAAGGCGCATCCGCGCCGGCGTCATCAGTGATAATTCCTCGCGTGATGTCGGATTGTGAATAGCGGTGACCGCCTCACGCCATGTTGTCCACTGCCGCGCTTCGAACCATGCGCTGTCCTGCCATTCCGGCAGGTCTGGCGCCCGTTTTAACGCGGCGCTCGCGGCTTTGCGCATAACCGCCGTCGAAAGTCCGGCGGTAAGAGGGTAGACAGGCTCATGAAGCGGCATGTCCTCGGGCTTGTCAGGGTCCGCTATGTAATCGGGATGAACAATCTGTCGCCCGCCGTTGAAGTCCTCGATCTTGCCGCTGATCAGTCTCTGCTCGCCCTCGGGCAGCGCTTTTTGCAGGTAATCCGCACGCGCATGAAAAAACACCAGCGTCACAAAACCGGTCTCGTCCGAGCAAATGACTTTGTATGGGAGGCGCCGTCCCTTGGGCGGCGGATCATGCCGGTCAACCGTCACCGTAAATGTCGCGAGCTGGCCGACGATCGCTTCAGCGATTTTCGGCCGTGCGGAGCGATCAATCATATTGATCGGCGGCGTCAGAAGAAGATCGACAACGCGTGATCCCGCGACACGTCCGATCAGCGCCGCGATTTTAGGACCGACTCCCGGCAGCACGGTCGTGTCGGCAAACAGAGGGTTCAGAATAGAGGGCCGCATAAAAGGGTGTTAGCGTTCTTTGGTTCGGTTTTCTATTTGGCCACTATACGCTCGGTGAAGAGGGTGGGGATAACTACGCACCGAATATGGGTTTTATTGAAGAATTTACGGTTATTGGCGCGCGAGAGCCATGCTTTTCGCGTTATTGGTGCAGGGCTATGGGAAACGGATTTTGACGATGCTAGGTACGCACTACGAGCTGGGCGATCAGGCGCCCACCACCAGACAGAAGCGCGAAATATGACAGAATTGATTGAAACCCGCCGCAAGCGGCTGCTCTATCAGGCGAATTATCGCGGCTTCCGGGAAGCGGATTTGCTGATTGGCGGTTTTGCGAAGGCGCATCTCGCCGGCATGAGCGAGGCGGAACTCGACGAGTTCGAAGCGCTCCTCAAACTTAATGACCGTGACCTCTTTGATTGGGCGACGGGTAAGCGAAAAGCGCCTGCGACTATGACTGGTCCAATCTTTGACCAACTTTGCAAATTTGATATCGCCGGCGTCATTCATGGCGCAGCCCAAGATTGAATTTGTCCTGACGACCCTATAGGTGAACGCCATGGAACGCGGACCGTCAAAATGGTGGTCCGCGCATTTTGCGTTGAGGGAATGGCATGGTGAAGGCTGCAGGCGAGATGGTTTCCGGCGTTGCGCAGATTGATGCGGACACCGCCTGGAAAATGGATGGGCGCTTGCCTGTCTATGGCGCGCCGGAAGGCGCGGACGCCATGGCGCTTGCCGATGCGGCGCGCACGCGACAAGGGCTGGTGGCGCATATTGCGCGGGACGGTTTGCGCGCTGCGGCGGTCAAACAGGCGCTCGGCTTTTTTGCCCCGGACGTAGCTGTCATCGATTATCCCGCCTGGGACTGCCTGCCTTATGATCGCGTGTCGCCATCGGGTGCAGTGTCTTCACGCCGCATGGCGGCCCTCGCGGCGATTTCATCGCTGAAGAAGGCCGGGGCGATGATCCTGGTGACGTCGATCAACGCTGCGACGCAGCGCACCCCGCCGGCGGACGCCATCAAGGCCGCGGCGATGACGCTGGCGCCGGGCGCGTCGGTCAACATGGATGAGTTGACCGGGTATCTTGCGGCGAATGGATATGCTCGCGCCTCGACTGTCCGCGAGCAAGGCGAGTTTGCGGTGCGAGGCGGTCTTGTCGATATTTTTCCGCCGGGCGCTGAGGAGCCGGTCAGGCTCGACTTCTTTGGCGACCAGCTGGAATCGGTGCGCGCCTTCGATGCTGACACCCAGCGGACGACCCGCCAGCTCAGCCGGTTCGACATGTCGGCGGCAAGCGAAATCCTGATCACAGACGAATCGATTACTCGGTTCCGGTCCGGTTATCGTGCGGCCTTTGGCGCGGTCGGGGACGATCCGCTTTATGAGGCGATCAGCGCCGGACGCATGCATGCGGGGGCCGAGCACTGGTTGCCGCTATTCTATGAGAAGACGAGCACTCTGTTCGACTTTCTCGAAGGCAGCCTTGTCTTTGTCGATCATCTCGCTGACGAAGCTGCGGATGAGCGGTTCAAGTCTATTCAGGATCATTTTGAAACCCGCAATGAAGACAGCACTGAACGTAAGCCCCGCAACTCAGAATTTTCAGCGCCGCCTTATCGTCCGTTAAAACCGGAAACGCTTTATCTGTCCCCGGAGGACTGGAAAGGCGCAGTCGATCAGACCAGCCTTCGCCCGCTGTCGCCTTTTGCGCCGCCGGACAATGAACGCTGCCTCAATATCGGCGCGAGGATCGGGCGCAGTTTTGCGGCTGAACGCTCTGCGGACAAAGTAAATGTTTTTGACTCTGTCCTGGAGCATGTGAAGTCCCTTGATCGCGATGGCAAGAAAACCGTGATCGCCTGTTGGTCCGATGGATCGGCGGATCGCATGCGGACCGTGCTCGGCGATCATCGTGGTGAGCCGGTCACGCATGCCGAAAACTGGGCGGGCGTTCAATCGTCTGATGCGGAGATACAAACCGCTGTGCTGGGTCTGGAGCAGGGGTTTGAAACCGATGCGACGGCCTTCATTTCAGAGCAGGATATTCTGGGCGACCGTCTTGTGCGACGGACCCGGCGCAAGCGCGCCGAAAACTTCCTGACCGAAGCCTCAAGCCTCTCCATGGGCGATCTCATTGTTCATGTTGAACATGGGATTGGACGCTATGAAGGGTTGAAAACACTGGAGGTTCAGGGCGCGCCTCATGATTGTCTGCAACTTGTTTATCATGGGGGCGATAAGTTATTTCTGCCGGTGGAGAATATCGATCTTCTGTCGCGGTTCGGGTCCGACGATGCGAACGCGCAGCTCGATAAACTCGGTGGCGCCGCCTGGCAGGGACGCAAGGCGAAGATGCGTGCGCGCATCAAGATGCTGGCGGAACAACTGATCGCTATTGCCGCCAAACGCGCCATGCATTCCGCTGAAGTGATGTCGCCGACCTCGGGCGCTTACGACGAATTTTGCGCGCGCTTTCCTTTCGCTGAAACAGAAGATCAGGAAAACGCGATTGCCGATGTGGTTGAAGACCTCGCCAAGGGCCAACCTATGGACCGCCTGGTCTGCGGCGATGTCGGGTTCGGTAAAACCGAGGTCGCCTTGCGCGCTGCGTTCGTCACGGCAATGACAGGGCGGCAGGTCGCAGTGATTGCGCCGACCACACTACTGGTGCGCCAGCATTACAAAAACTTTGCCGCGCGCTTCAAAGGCTTTCCCCTGAAGGTCGCTCAATTGTCGCGCATGGTGTCGACGGCGGACGCTAAACAGGTGCGCGACGGGATCACGAGTGGCGATGTAGATATCATTATTGGCACTCATGCCCTGCTGGCGAAAACAATCAAATTTCGCGACCTCGGTCTCATCATCGTCGACGAGGAACAGCATTTCGGTGTGAAGCACAAAGAACGCCTGAAAGAATTCCGCGCCGACACGCATGTGCTGACACTAACGGCGACGCCGATCCCGCGAACCTTGCAACTGGCGATGAGCGGCATCCGCGACTTGTCTTTGATCGCAACGCCGCCGGTGGACCGTCTGGCGGTGCGAACGACGGTTGGGCCATTTGATCCAGTGGTGGTGCGTGAAACGCTATTGCGCGAACATTATCGCGGCGGACAAAGTTTCTATGTGGCGCCTCGCATATCGGACCTGAAGGATATCGCCGAGTTTCTCACCAATGAGATGCCGGAGCTTAAGTTTAAAGTCGCCCATGGACAGATGAGCGCCGGCGAACTCGAAGATATCATGACCGCCTTCTATGAAGGAAAGTTCGATGTTCTGGTTTCAACGACAATCATCGAGTCCGGCCTGGATATCCCCACCGCCAATACGATGATCATTCACCATGCGGATATGTTCGGCCTGTCGCAGCTTTATCAGCTTCGAGGCCGGGTCGGTCGATCGAAACAGCGCGCTTACGCTTACCTCACAACGAGCGCCCGCAAGAAACTTACCGATGGCGCGGCGCGGCGTCTGAAAGTCATGCAATCGCTTGATACGCTGGGCGCCGGGTTTACGCTCGCGTCCCACGATCTCGATATTCGCGGCGCCGGGAACCTTCTTGGCGAAGAACAGTCCGGCCAGGTTAAGGAGGTCGGCGTAGAACTTTACCAGCACATGCTGGAGGAAGCGGTGGCTGAATTACGCGAAGGCGGGGCGGCGGCGGAGGAAACATGGTCGCCGCAAATCAATATCGGCACATCGGTGCTGATCCCCGACACTTATGTCGCCGACCTCGACGTGCGCATGGTGCTCTATCGTCGGTTGGGCGATGTGCAATCGAACGAAGAGATCGATTCATTCGCCGCTGAACTTGTGGACCGCTTTGGGTCGATGCCGCCGGAAGTCGAACACCTTCTGGAAATCGTTGCGATCAAGAGCATTTGCCGTCAGGCGGGTATCGCGAAGATTGACGCCGGACCCAAGGGGGCGGTGATCACATTCCGCAATGATGAATTCGTCAACCCGGCAGGGCTCGTCGAATTTATCTCGCAGTCGCCTTATGATTTGAAATTACGTCCCGATCAGAAAATTGTTTTCCGGCAATCCTGGGCGGGTGAAAACGCGCGCCTGAAAGGCGCGCGCAAGATCGCCAACATTATTGCGGAGATTGCCGGCGAGGCGGCGTAGCGGATTGAGCGTTTCGTTTGGCTTTGATCGCGTTAGCGACGACTTCCTCAATCGCTTCGCCCTGCCGACGCATGCAGATGGCGGTGCCGACCTTTACGGAATACAGCGTTTGATCATTGCCGCCGCGAAAAACGGTGTTGCTCAACACGCCGTCAATGCGCAAAGCCATTGCACGCGCGTCTGATTGTATTGTCGCCGGGCTCAGAATCAAAAACGTGTCAGGACCAATGCGAGCGGTCACATCTTCTGCTCTCGTCACCCGCTTCATGAGCCGAGCCGCCTGATGCAGCACTTTACGGCCAGGCGCTGACTCATATTCGTGGTCCGGGCTCAGGTGGACAAGCGTTGCGCATAATGGGCGGTCTGTCTGATCGGCGCGCGCGCACATTCTGGCGCCGTGTTCCGCCAGAAACGCAGACGTGAAGGCTCCGGATGCGTTGTCGCGTACGCCTTCGCCATTGCAGGCTTTCAGGAAAATACGCATGGATCGCAGTAGCCGGTACCGGCGCGCCGCAAGTTGAATTCTGGCGCCAAGGTCATCGCTGACATGCTGGCGCAGCATGAACTCATTGGCGCCGCGCTTCGCCAAAATCGGTAATTCTGCCTTTTTATCCGCGATATGGATAATGGGAACGCCAGAGATGGTCTTGTTGCGATGCATCGCTCTTGTCACGCTGAAAAGCGGATCGTTTTCGCCAGAGGGGAGAAAGACAGCTGCGTCGAAGCCTTGAAGCTCCATAGCCCGAAGGGCCTGACCGGCGGTGAGGACGCAAATATAATCTTCTGAGATACGCCGCACTGCGTTGATGCATGTGCTGGCCGCGGGGCCCGGCGTCCCGGCGATCAATACTCTGAGCGGTTTATCGGAAGTTGCGATTGGAGGGAATTCGACTAGCCTGTTGAGTGAGGCCAGCGATTTCATACGCTCCCCTGCTTCTTCGGCAATGTTACGTAAGCGGATCATCTGCCTGCAGCGTTCGATCAGATGCTCGCATCCGCCAGCCGCCGGGATCACTTCGCCAAAGCGTCGTAGCGCGGCTCGCCCACGCTGGGCCAGCGCCTGATCAATTAGAAAAAATATTGACGCCTCGGCAGACCGGTGCCGCAATACTGCGGCAAGACTTCGCGCCTTCTTTGCGGAGACGGATTGGCCGCGCAAATCCACCAGGCATAAGTCCGCGGCGCCCGACCCAGAAGGAGCGATGTCATAGCCGGCTGTTTTGAAGGTTACGGTTAACGCTTCAAGGGACTTTTCATCTCTGGAAATACAAGCGATGCGCGCGCGGGGCGCAGTGGCGGTTTCGCTGTCCATTAACCAGTCCCATGACGACGCGCGGCGGTGGCGTTACTCGGGGGACCGCGCTGACAGGAGGCTGTCATTCAAGATACGGGCCGCATTCGCCGTCGCATTTTCAGGCGTTTCAGCTTCCTCTATCGATGCAGAGACGATCGCGGGCGTTTCCAGGCAAATGTCGCTCTCGCCCGCCGTTGGGAAGATGCCGTTGGCGGCGCGTTCCTGATAACAGGGAAGGGCTGCAAGAAATTCCTGAGGTTGATGATAAGGGCCGGCTTCACGGTAAAGGTGAGCGGTTTGAACGCCGACATATCGCCAGTGCCATGGCTCATAACTGTCTTCACCGGGAAGATAATCGTTGCCGGGCGGATAGGAGAGGATGAACCCAAACCGAAATGCGTTCTCTTCAAAACACTGAAACGCCCGGTCGCTCTGGCGCATGAAACGGCCATTAATATTAATGTCCGCCGCAAGCCCTGTCTGATGTTCGGACATGCCTGGCGGGGTCACTGTCCCGCGGTCGCCATTGCGTTGGTGGACAGCATTTTGTGTCTGATAGGAACGATAGCCGGATCGCAGCGATATGCGCTCACCCGATTCTGACCGGCACAGGGAAATGAGCTGGGCGAGGCGCGCCGGCAAATTTGCTTCGCGAGGGTCTGCATCGACATCTGCCGCGAGACGCAGTTTCATTTCATCCAGCGTCGGCGCTTTGCTCGTGGGGATCGAGAACTCAACCGCTGAAATCAAATCTGATGGCGCATAGTTCGAATCCAGGGTGAAGTGCTGAGACACAGGGCGATTGATATCGGCGCGGCGATCACGTTCGCGGTTAACGGAGTATCTTTGTGCGCCGAAGGCGTCCTGGAAAAGATTGCGCATGTGTTCGAACAGCGCCTGGGCTTCGGTATACCGTTCTTGCTGTTCGTAAACGCCGGCGAGAAGCTTGATATAAAGGCTGAGGTCAGGACTGTTGGGACCTTTGACGCGTTCTTGAGCATGGAAGGCGTCGAGGTATAGTTTTTCCGCATCTTCAATACGTCCGATGCGTGCGTAAAGAGGCCCTAGAATAAGCGTCAGTTGGACCGTATCCTGATGATCGCCGCCAAGAAGGTTGCGCCGCGTTTCATAGGCGGTGGCGAGCAGTCCGGCGGCGGCGTAAACACCTTCGTCGCGCATGGCGTAAAATCCGCCAAGATTCGCCATGTGGTTCGCCGTCGCGAGTTTTGCTTCGCGGCCGCCAGCCTGTTGAAAGCGGCTGGATGCATGATTGAGCGCTTCAATGAAGAGATCGCCGACAGCTTCCACGCGTTCGGCGTAATAAGCGGCGATGCTGTTTTCATTTTCGGCTTCGACTTGCGCCGCAGCGTCGCCAGCCAGTTCCAGGAACGATGCGTAAATTGATACCGCTTCTTCAATTGAATCGGAGAGTATATATGCACGGCCCAATTCGTCTTCGAGTCGAATGCGCTCACGTCTATCCAAATCGCGCGCCCAGTCTGTCGACAGTGCGTCTTTCAGCAAGACAGCGGTGCGGGCATATCTTTTTCGCGACTGCTGCGCCATCGCGAGTTGTGTTTTCAAAAAGGCGACGTCTTCGGCGTTTGCGCCGTCGGCGATTTGCATGGCGAGGGCGCTCTCCCCATGTTTGGCGGCGCGCTTGGGCGCATCGGTTTCCATCAGGGTGTTAAAGCGGCTCAGTGCGGCGCTCGAATCAACCCGAACGGCGATATTGAAATACGCCGCATAAATGACAGCCAGAAGCAGAAACGCCCCTGTGAAAAAAATCGGTGAACGCAACCCCATCCCGGGAACTACCCCTCTTCCAGCCCTGACCCCATGAGACAGCGCCAACCCTAACATCAGGATTGGGGATAGGCGAGCCTTCGGGGCCAAATTAGCGGCTTGCTGGCCAGGCCGTCGAAAATTGTCTAATGCCGGTTCTTTGCAGTGCGGCAATCTAGGGATTCACCATGAAGGGTGCGGGACGACGTCGGGTCTTTTTAATGCGGCATGGGCATGTTGACTATTTCGCGCCCGATATCACGGACCCCCGCCTGGTGCCGTTGACGGATGAGGGGCGGCTGCAGGCGGAGGCGGCCCGTGACGCGCTTCGCCACACGCATTTCGATATCGCCGTTTGCTCAGGATTGCCGAGAACGCGGGAAACCGCTGAAATCATTTTGTCAGGCAATGAAAATCCGCCGGAGCTTACTGATCTTGAGCAGATCGAGGAGCTGAAAAGCGGCTGGATCGTCGCCAAATCGCGCGAAGAGCTTGCTGCGCGCCTCGCTTATTCCTTCGACAGCGCCGACGAAGAGGGTGCTTCCTTTTTACCGGAGGGCGAAACCTTTGCCGGCGCCCAAAGCCGCATCGTGGCCGGGCTGGAAACGCTGCTTACCGGCGGCGAGTGGCGATCAGCCTTGATCGTCGCGCATGAGGGCGTCAATCGCATCGCCCTCGGCTGGGCGTGTGGCGGCGGCTTGCGGACAATCGCAGCCTTCGAGCAGGATCTTTGTTGCGTCAATCTGATCGATTTTGACATCACGCCGCGGCCAGATGGCGCCGGATTGCAGATTGAGCGGATAGTGGTGAAGGCGATGAATGTGACGCCTTATGACTTTGTCAAAAAAGGGCTTTCGCGCACCAGTCTTGAGCATCTGTTCGACATTGACTTTGGCATGGCCCGTCCGCCAAGGGCCAAATAAGCGCGGATCGCCTCAATTTCAGGCTTTGAGCGGTTCGATGGTCTTAAACCTGCGACAAAAATATGGTTTACTACATCGGGGTATCTGGTGAGGAGCAACGCATGCCTTACGGCGTAAAACACGGGATCAAAACACCCGGCCAATTCGGGATGGGGGATATACTGGGATTGGGGCTTGCTGGCGCAGCCGGTATTGTCGCCGCCCTGGTTACCGACTTTCAAGCGCAAGGCGAAGCTTCCGCGCTCTATACAATCAATAAGTGGGTTGTCGAAATTGGCGGTGTCCTTGGATTTACCGACATCCCGCTATGGATGGTTGTTCTCGGCATGACGGCCGTTGGCGCCGGGTCGATTTTTTATTTTCAACCCATCACCCGGCAAGGCGCCTTTGCACAAGGTTTTGGATTGCTTGCGGTGCTGATGACAGCGACGCCGCCAAATCTCGCTGGCGGTTTGAGCTCCTTTACGGACACCCTGGCGCCGCTGGACACGCTTGAGCCTGCGGAGATCTCGCGTGAAGCCGCTCTTGGCGCGCGCTTGATAAACGCCAGTTTCAGCGCCGATAACGCCAGGCTCTATCAGGTGCAAAACCGATCAGAAGCGGCGAAATATGATTTGCACCTAAAAATTGTTTTTCCGGAAGGCATTCCGAACGATGTTGCGAATATGATCCGACGGGGAACCATTCGCGGTCGTCTTCACAATGAAGAGCTTGGGTCTACGTGGAATCTTTTCCGCTCCGCTGGCGGCACTTTGCGCCGAGAGGGCAACTCGCTTGTCATCCATGCAGGCGTACCGGCGCGCAGCGATAGCGCAAGACTATGGGTTCGAGTTGAAGCGGCTGGTTACACCATCGAAGAACAGTCCGCCGTCGCCACTCTGGGCCGCCCTCTGGAATGGACAGTCGAGATGCAGAGTTCGAACGTTCCGCTGCCAATCCAGCGGCTCAGCAAGAGCTATTGGTTCTAGCCCTATCCGAGCGCGCGTTCTTTTGATTGTAAAAAGGCGCGCGCAGCTTCATCTTGTGTGAGGCCAATGGCGCGTTGATAGGCTTGCGCCGCGTCATTTGACCTTCCCAATTCAGCCAAAATATGTGCACGCACCGCCCAATAGGCTTGATAGGTATCAATTCGCGCTGACGGGATTTCGTCCAAAACCGCCAAACCGCGTTTGCCTGAACCTGCCGCACAAAGCGCGGCGGCGTAGCCCACATGGGCGCCGATGGTCGGCGCCAATTCGATCAGCTTTTCATAGAGCAGGATGATGTCCGCTGATGTATCACGTTCGTTCAGTCGCGACGCCGCATGAGCCGATTGGATGGCGGCCTCGATCTGATAAGGTCCCGGCTGTCCGATGCCCCATGCCTTTGCGAGCGCGCTTTCAGCGGCGACAATCATGGCCCGGTCCCACAGGGCGATATCCTGCTCGCCCAGAGGCACATAGGCGCCGTCAATACGCCGGGCCGCGCGCCGCGCCTCTGCATGCAGCATCAGTGACAAAAGACCCCAGCTTTCGCTTTCATCCGGCATGAGCTTTGTGAGCAGCTGGGCGAGATAAACCGCCTCGCCGGTAAGATCCGCGCCGCCCGGGTCACTGCGGTCGGGATTATCCCAGCCGCAAGTAAACGCCGCATAGATAGCTTCCAGCACTGCCGCCATGCGATCAGTGATGATTGCGGTCTCAGGAACTTCGAATGGAATGCCGGCCGCCTTGATCTTGCGTTTGGCGCGCACGAGCCGTCCGCTCATCGCGGCGGGGGAGACCAGAAACGCGGACGCGATGCGCTCCGCATCCAAGCCAAGAACCGTCTGCAGCATGAGGGGCGTGCGGATGTTTGCGTCAATTGCCGGGTGGGCGCATATAAAAAGCAGCTTCAGGCGTTCATCCGGAAACGGTTTTTCAACGCGCAACGCTGCTTCGGCTTCTTCAGCTGCAAGAGCGAGTGCTGGCGTGTGTGCAGTTTGCGTTTGCTTACGGCGGGCGGCGTCGATGAGTTTGCGGCGCGCCGCAGTCAATAACCAAGCCTCTGGCGAGTCCGGGGCGCCGTTTTTCGGCCAGGTTTCCAGTGCAGCTCGAAACGCTTCGGCGAGGGCGTCTTCAGCAGCGGCGACATCACCGGAACGCGACGACAGCCAGGCAAGCAACCGACCGTAGGATGCGCGGGCGGTCTCTTCGGCAATCGCGCGCGCATCCTTCATTGGTTAGTCACCTATATGCCAGACAGGCCGCACTTCCACATGACCAATGCTGGCGCAAGGACAGCGCGCAGCCCAGTCCAGCGCTTCATCAAGATTGTCAGCTTCGATCATGTAAAAGCCGCCGAGCTGTTCTTTTCCGTCAACAAAGGGGCCGTCCTGTACGCCTGTGGCGCGAACGCGTTTGCCGTTTTTGGAGTGTTCCAGCGGCGCGCCGCCATGATAGGCGTTCGCCTTCTTCAAAGCTTCCGTGTACGCCATATAAGAGCCGAAGATTTCGTTCTTCTTTCCCTCTTCCATCGTCAGCCAGGCGTCTTCGTTATCGTGCAGTAACAGGAGATACTTCATTATTCGCCTCCCTGTTCGAGATAAGGCACAGGGCGCACATCCGTGAAGCCATTCTTTGACGAGGGGCATTTCGCCGCCCATGCCGCAGCTTCGTCCATATCGGCGACGTTCATGATGAAGTAGCCGCCAAGCTGTTCCTTGGTGTCCGGATAAGGTCCATCCTGAACTTCGCGCACGCCATTGCGCACGGAAACAACGGTTGCAGTCGATGGCGGCTCCAGCGCGGCGCTGTCATCCGGACTGCATTCCTTGTTCACCGCTTCGCTGAACGCATACCATTCGCCCATATAACTTTCGAATTCGGCCTTGTTGTCGCGAAGGGCAAAGTCCTCCGGCGCTTCGTAGGCCAGAAGCATGATTTTCATCTGGTTCTCCTCTTTTGCAGGCGCTGTCATGCGCGCTGTTATCGTGATGACGGGCGCGGGGAGCGCAAATCGACAATTGGGCGGCTCTAGTCGCCAAAATTGCGCAACAGATTGTTTCTGACGTTGGTCAGCCGATTGCGCAGCTCCTGCGGCGCTTCCAGTGCGTTAAGATCTGCGATCGCAGTTTCGAGATCGTACAAGATGGCGCGGTGGTCGGATGACCGGACCCGGCTCTTCACCCAGCCGATACAGGCCAATCTTGCGCCCCTGGTGACTTCCTCGACCCGGTGCACCGCTGTCGATGGGTAAAGCACGATGCTTCCCAGCGGTCCTCGAATGACGTCTTCACGTCCGGCGGTGTCAATGACCAGTTCGCCGCCGTCATAGTCTTCAGGCGCGCTCAGGAAAACCGTGAAAGAAAGATCGCTGCGCGTATTCTCGATATAGGGAGCGTCAACGTGATCTCCGTAGCTCATCCTCTCCGCATAGCGATTGATCATCAGTCGGGCGAAACTCGCCGGTTGCGCCGCAGCCGTAAACACGGCGTTTTTGCGAAGGGATTTTTCGATCTTCGCCAGAACGCCCTTAACCGCCGGGATCGCCGGGTCAGCCTGCAGATTGTTCTTGGCTCTACGAGCGGCGCCTTTTGCGGTGGATTTGCCTTCGCGCCAGAGGTCATCAGCTGACAAGACGTCCCTGATCGCGGCGCACTCCGCCTGACTCAGGATTTCGGCAATTTGCAAAAGCATGGCGGCCTGTGGTTGAGAATCGTTTGCAAAAACAGATAGCCTCACTATTATGGCCGCGCCAATTCGGAGACGCCAGATGAAACAAAAATTGAAACTGATCACCAGCCTGTCCTCGCTTGCCCTGACGGGCGCGCTTGCGGTCACCGCCTGCAGCGGCGAAGGCGAGGGAGAAGGTCATGGCGGTGAAGGAGAGGGCGCGGCGACATCAATATCCGGCGAGGGCGAAAGCGAAGGTCTTGGCGGCGAGAGCGAGGGTGAAGGATTAGGCGGCGAAAGTGAGGGCGAAGGCCTTGGTGGCGAAAGCGAGGGCGCCGCTTCATCTGGCGATCCCGCAACTGACGATATCGAATATCTCTACCGTCTTGCGCTGGTGCGTGGTCATTTGATTGCATTCCGTGAGCTTTATGACAGTGGCGAACGGGAAATGGCGCTGGGCCATTCCAAGCACCCGCAGAGCGAGCTTTATGCAGAGCTGGCGCCGGCCTTTGAGGCGCGCTCCAAGCCGGGCTTTGCCGATGAGCTGTCGGCGCTGGCGAGTGCTGCCGAAGCCGGCGGGGATATTGATGACGCCTATAATATGGTCGCCGATGCCATCGCTGCACATTTCCCCGACATGACTGTGAAAACGCGCTTGCTTGCTGTTTCGAAAATCGTTTCGACAGCAGCTGATGAGTTCGATATCGGTGTCGAAGATGACGGCGCCATTTCGAACGTCCATGAATATCAGGACGCATACGGATTTTTAAACGCGGCCCGCATGGTCCTGGCGTCCGGTGAGAGCAGCGATATGGCTGAAAGCGAGGCTGTCGCCATGGCGCAGGAACAGCTCGACATTGCGTTGAGCGAGTTTGACGGACTGGCGGTAGCGACGACGGAAGGGGCCGCGTCGGTCCTCTATGGCGCAGCGGCGCGCATCGAGATCGCGGCGCTTGGGCTCTAGCGCCGGGCCTTTTTCAAAGCTGTAGACGTCCCGGAACAGATGTTCTATATTTGTTCTCATGAGAAATATCGACGATCATTGCGGCGCATACCGCCCGGCGGACGGGCTGAACTACCTGTTCCTTGATTTCAACGCCTATTTTGCGAGCGTTGAGCAGCATGACCAGCCGGCGCTGATTGGGCGTCCCGTCATCGTGACGCCGCTGCGTTCCGAGCATACGGGCGCCATTGCGGCGAGCTATGAGGCCAAGGCGCTCGGGATTGCGAGGGGGACCAAGGTGCGCGATGCACGGGAGATCTGCCCGGACATTGCGGTGATGCCGGCGCGTCATGACCGTTACGTGGAAGTCCATAAATTGCTGATGGCGGAAATTGAGCGCCATCTCCCTCTGGTCAAAATTTATTCCATTGATGAAGCGGCGTTTCGTTTGTCGCGGTCGGAGCGCGGCGGCGCGGCGGCGGTGGAAACTGCGCGGCGCGTCAAACAAGGCATCGCTGACAATGTGGGCCCGGCGCTGCGTGCATCGATTGGACTGGCGCCGAGCCGGTTACTGGCGAAGCTTGCAGCGGAACGGGTGAAGCCGGATGGGCTGACCGTGCTCGAATTGTGTGACCTTCCGGGTAAGCTCGCGGATATGCCGCTGACGGATATTCCGGGTGTTGGCAAAGGTGTTGCTGCGCGCCTCGCACAATCAGGCGTCACCGATTTCGTTTCCCTTTGGAACCTGCAACCGAAGCGGGCCCGCGCGATCTGGGGGTCTGTGGCGGGTGAGCGGTTCTGGTATGCGCTTCACGGCTTTGACACTCATGAACCGGAGACAAAAAAATCCATGATCGGTCACAGCCGTGTTCTCTCGCGCGACTATGAGGCGCCGGAGCGGGCGCGGCTTGTAGCGCGCGCGCTTTTGCTGAAAGCGGCGAGCCGGCTGCGCCATTATGGAATGCATGCGCGGTCACTGAGTTTGTCGATCCGTCTGCGCCCGGATGGCCGCTGGGAGGCGAGCCAGCGGTTTGCGCCGTCTCAGGACAGTTTCGGGTTTCTTCAGGCGCTGGACGATATGTGGGCGGCGTATCTTGGTCATCGTGGGCGAGAGGCGGACGAGGCGCGCATTGGCGGCGTTACCGTCTATCTCCATGGATTGGAGAAATCAGACGATGCGTCGCTGCGCCAGCAGGATTTGTTTGCGGATGAAGGCTTGCGTAAGGCTGATGGAAAGCGCGCCCGGTTGTGGCGGGCGATTGACCTTTTGAATGCGGATCCGAAGGCGAAGATGCGCCGGCTGGGCGCGTCGGGCGATGCGGCGCCGGCCCGCAAATATGTGACGCTCGCCAGCCAGTCCGTTGTAGATCTGAATTATCTCGGTGCGAAAATCGCCTTCTCGCGGGTGCCGGAAGAGGCGGAATTTTTGTACTGATCCTGCCGATCTATTCCCCGCGCCGCCAGAACGGTTTGCGCTTGCTTTCGGGCTCGGCAGTCTGCCGCTTCAGTTCTTTCGGGTTCCAGGGGCCATAGCTGAAGCTGCGTCCCTGTTGCGGTTGAAAACCGGTCATTGAGACCTTATTGGGGTTTTCGCCGCCGACGTGATGGGCTTCCTCTTCGACATAACGAACGCTTGGATTGCGCCGCACCGTATCGGGAAATAGCGCCATCATCTGCATGATCTCTTTGGGCATGTTATTTGACACATTCAGCCCAAGTTCGCGCGCCTCGTCAAAGGCGATCGGGTAGTCGTGCGTCCACCGGCCGGAAGACAGTTGTTCTGCAACGGCGATGGCGGCGTTTTCCGAAACCGTGCCGGTGAGCAGTTCGCGCGCCGCTTTTTGTAATTGCGTAATCGCCATCGCGCCGACATCTGCGAGCACGAGCGTGTAATCTTCCGTATTCTGAATGGGCTTTTCCTGCGCCACCCGGACAACGGACGCCGCCGGTAGTCCGCCGATCTGCGGATCGATCGGTCCAAGAACGGCATGCTGGCTAAGCACGATCTCGTCCGCCGCCAGCGCAATCAGCGTGCCGCCTGACATTGCATAATGGGGTACAAAGACGGTTTTCTTTCCCGGATGCGCTTTGATCGCGCGGGCGATCTGCATCGCCGGCAAGACAAGACCGCCCGGCGTGTGCAGAATAAATTCAAGCGGTTTATTCGGAGGCGTCTTGCGAATAGCTTCAAGAACATCTTCCGCATCGTTCAAATCGATATAGCGAAGCATCGGGATGCCGAGGAGGCCCATGGGTTCCTGGCGATGCACAATTGCGATGATCCGGCTTTTGCGTTTTTTCTGGATTTTCGAGAAGGCGGTGACAAGTTCCACGTGACGCTGCCGGTTGGCCACGTTGCGGAACAAAATAAACAATATAATCAATATGATGGGCAGTGCGCCCCACAGACCTTCCATAGCCCCTAAACCCCTCTACGCACGACAGAATTAAAGCTTACGGGCTTTTTGGCGGAGTGAAAAGGGCGGCTCAGCCCTGGCCGCAATTCTGCAACGCGGCGACGCAAGAAACGGGTGGTTGAGCGAGAACTTCGTTCTTATCAGCGACGTTCCACAAAAACGTCGGAGTCATCAGCATGCAGCTTTCCAACAAGACGGTAATCATCACTGGCGCCAGCAGCGGGATTGGGGCTGCCGCAGCGTTGTTGTTCGCTCGTGAGGGCGCAAATGTTGTTTTGGGCGCCAGGCGAAAAGCGCTTATCGATAATCTTGCTGCTGAGATCCATCGGACCAACGGGCATGCAATTTCGGTTGCCGGCGATATTCAAGACGAAGAATACTCAATTGAACTGGTGAGCCGCGCGCAAAATGAATTTGGCGGTCTTGATGTCGCCTTTAATAACGCCGGTATCGTTGGCGATATAAGTCCGATACCGGATATGCAAAACGAGAATTGGCGTAACGTCATCGCAACAAACCTGACGAGCGCTTTCTTTGCTGCGAAACATCAAATTCCAGTTATGAAAAAAGGCGGCGGTGGTTCGATACTTTTCACATCTTCTTTTGTCGGATATGCGAATGGCGGCATGCCGGGAATGGGCGCCTATGCCGCCTCAAAAGCGGGGCTGATTGGTTTAATGCAATCCCTTTCTTCTGAACATGGGGTCGATGGCATTCGCGTTAACGCATTGCTGCCGGGCGGCGTAAAAACCGCCATGGCGGGTGATGATCCGGACACTCACAAATTTGTCGCCGGGCTCCATGCGCTCAAGCGGATGGCGACGCCTGAAGAAATAGCGCAGGCGGCGTTGTTCCTGTTGTCTGACCAGGCTGCATTCGTGACAGGCAGCGCGATGATGGCGGATGGAGGCATATCGACCTCGCTCGTGTAAATCGCATCGCTGCCGGAAGCGACTTACTCCCCATGCGCGCGCCAATGGGCGACCAGTTCTTTCGCCAGTTCATCGGGGGCGTCATAGGGAACCCAGTGAGAGGCGCCATTAATCCGGTGATAACGCCACGGGGCGCTTACATAGTTTTCAGAAAGAACCATCTGTTTTTCAGATAGATATTTCTCGCCGTTGCTCCAGATTCCGAGAGTTGGAATGCGGACGATCTCTTCGCCAAAGGCGCCGGGCGGCGGCGGACGCAACATGCGGCCGAGGGAAATATTGGTGCGATACCAGTCCAGCCCCGCGGTGAGCCGGCCAGGACGTGAAAGCTTTTCAAGCGCCTTGTCGGCGTCGCCATGGTTCGACCAATGCTTGTGAAATAATGCCCAGTCGTTCGCACGGTATAGCGCTTCGCACAGGCCTTTCATCTGGTGCATGAGAATATACCAGCTCATCACATATTGTTGCAGGCCGGCTTTCAGATACGCTCGGGAATGGCCTACGGAGATTGCGGTCAGGCTAGCAAATATGTCAGGGTGGTTTGCCGCCAGCCCCCACGCGACCGGCGCGCCAAAATCATGTCCGACGACATGCGCGCGCTGAACGTTGAGCGCTCTCAATACGCCAAGAACATCAGGCATAACATCCGCATATATATCGTATGCGGAATGCGCCGGGGCGATGTCAGTCTCGCCAAATCCGCGCAGATCCGGGGCGATGATGCGATAACCGGCGCCAACCAGCAGCGGCGTCACCGCCGCCCAGAGGTCGCCGGTGTCCGGAAAGCCGTGCAGCAGTAACGCAACCGGCGCGCCTTCGTCGCCAGTGTCGCGAACGAAATGAGTCAGGCCGTTAGCGCTTATCCGATGCGCCTTAGTGCGCACGATCGTTATACGCCCTCGCGCCGCGCCAGAAACGCCAGCCTTTCGAACAGATGCACGTCCTGCTCGTTTTTCAACAGCGCGCCGTGGAGCGGCGGGATTGCTTTTCGCGGATCGCGCTCGCGCAAAATATCGTCTGACACATCTTCGGAAAGTAAAAGCTTCAACCAGTCCAGCAGTTCCGATGTCGATGGCTTTTTCTTCAGGCCAGGGACCTCGCGAACTTCGTAGAAAATCTTCAAGGCGTCACTGACAAGGCGCTTCTTGATGCCGGGGAAATGTACTTCGACGATGTCTTCCATCGTCTCGGAGTCCGGGAATTTGATATAGTGGAAGAAACATCGGCGCAAAAATGCGTCCGGCAGTTCTTTTTCATTATTGGATGTGATGATCACGATCGGGCGCTGCTGCGCTTTCACGGTTTCGTTGGTCTCGTAAACAAAAAATTCCATGCGATCGAGCTCCTGCAGGAGATCGTTCGGAAATTCGATATCCGCCTTGTCGATTTCGTCAATCAACAGGACCGGCCTTTGGTCAGCGACGAACGCCTCCCACAGTTTGCCGCGCTTGATGTAGTTGCGGACGTCGCGGGCGCGCTCCTCACCAAGTTGACCGTCGCGCAGGCGGGCGACCGCGTCATACTCGTATAGTCCCTGATGAGCTTTGGTCGTTGATTTGATGTGCCATTCGAGCAACGGCGCGCCGAGCGCCTTGGCGATCTCAATCGCCAGGACGGTCTTGCCGGTGCCGGGCTCGCCCTTGACGAGGAGCGGGCGCTCCAGCGTAACGGCGGCGTTCACTGCGACTTTAAGGTCTTCGGTTGCGATATAGTCTTTGGTGCCTGCGAACTTCACTGGTTTTGAATCTCCGTTGCCATTCGGAAATTTCTATCGGGGACCTTGGCGGCTCACAAGGCTGCGTCGCAGCTTCGGGGGGAAAGCCTTTGATCTTGGCGGCAATATCCGGCAGTTTGCGCCCGCAGCGAAATATGCGGGTGACGGGATGATACGAATTCTTTCGATGATTGTGTTGGCGAGTACGGTTCTGGCCTGTTCGGAACAACAGACTGACAGCTCGCGAGATTCGAATGCGACGGAGGCGTCTTCAGGTAGCTGGTCTGACGCCACACGAGGTCTTGAGCGTCGGGAAGGCTTTATCGACATTTTCGTCAATGAATCTGACGGTAAACTCTTCGCCGCTTTCCCTGCTCCTGATGATGGAAACGTTTCATTGCGGGCCATCTATGCGTCCGGCCTGACAGCGGGGCTGGGGTCAAACCCTATCGGTCTTGACCGCGGATTGTTCGATGGCGGGTCGCTTATCGCCTTCCGCCGTAATGGCGGCAAGCTCATTGCAGAGCAGGAAAACTGGAGCTAC
This sequence comes from Hyphococcus sp., assembly GCA_965230025.1. Lineage (GTDB taxonomy): Bacteria > Pseudomonadota > Alphaproteobacteria > Caulobacterales > Parvularculaceae > Hyphococcus. The sequence continues at coordinate 72,224 of CBDDKD010000055.1, read as the reverse complement.
CGCGCAAGCGCCGACAATCCGCTTGAGAAAAGAGCCGTACGGGAATCGTTCGCCAGATCGTTTCTCTGGTCCGGCGATATCGCCGCCGAAGGTCCGAATGGCGAATTGCTCGTCGATATTTCAAGCTTCTTGATCCGCGATGCGCTGGATGTGCGCGGGTCCCTGAAGAGCCATCCAAAGGGTGGAACTTTTAAAATCGCGGCTGATCGATCCATGCCGGATTTCGATCAGGTGCTGGTTTTTCCGGACAATGTCGAGTTCGATGCGTTTTTGACGCTGACAAGCGATGAACCAAAGGGCGAAGTTATTGCGACGGCGGCGGACGGGCGATCCTTTACGCTGGTTCAGCATCACTCGTTAGTACGTTTGCCGGAAGACGGGTTTAAATCACGCATGTTTGATCTGCGTTCGGCGGCGATCGATGTACCGTTTTATGACTTTTCTGCGCCGCTTGACGGACAGGTGCGCCAGGCGTTCGCGCGGCGGTTTCGCTTGGAAAAGCAGGACCCGGCGGCGGAGAGCAGTCCGGCCAAAGAGCCAATTGTATTTTATGTGGACTCCGGCGCGCCGGAACAGATCCGCAATGCGTTGATCGAAGGCGCCAGCTGGTGGGCGGATGCTTTTGAGGCGGCGGGGTTTCCTGATTCGTATCGGGTTGAGGTGCTGCCCGCCGACGCGCATCCTCGCGACATTCGTTACAACACCATCCTGTGGACGCATCGCCAGACGCGCGGCTGGTCCTATGGCGGCGGCGTTGCCGATCCGCGCACCGGTGAAATGCTGAAAGCGAATGTCATCCTCGGCAGTCAGCGCGTGCGCCAGGACAGGATGATTTTTGAGGGGCTGGCGGGCGCCGACAAGACAGGAACCGGCGAGGCCGACGATCCGGTTGAGGTTGCGCTTTCGCGTATTCGCCAGCTGTCGGCCCATGAGGTCGGGCACACGCTTGGCTTTGCTCATAATTTCGCCGCCTCGTCGAACGATCGCGCGTCAGTGATGGATTATCCGGCGCCTTATGTAACGGTTGGCGATGACGGTGCGCTCGATTTTTCTGCGGCTTATGATGTCGGCATTGGCGAATGGGACAAGCTCGCGGCGACCTGGCTATATGCGGAGTTTCCTGACGACGCCGATGAAGCAGCTGAGCTAAACCGTATTCTGCGCGACGGTTACGCAAGCGGTCTCCGCTTTGTCGGCGATCGCGAGGCGCGTTCGGTTGGCACGGCGCATCCTTACGCCAGCGTTTGGGATAATGGCGAGGATGCGGCTGCAACACTTGAAGAAACGCTTCGTGTACGCCGCATTGCGTTAGACGGGTTTGGCGCTCGTTCGATTGCAGAGGGCCAACCGATGGCGGACCTCAATAAAGTGATCGTACCGATTTATCTCTACCACCGATATCAGGTTGCAGCGGCGTCAAAACTCATTGGCGGTTTTGAATTCAATTATGGCGTCAAGGGCGACGGCATGGCGACAGGCCGTCCCGTGGCGGATGCGGATCAACGGCGGGCGCTGGCGGCGCTTGTAGAGACTCTTGATCCTGCGGTGATGGATTTATCAAACACGCTGCTTAACCGACTGACGCCAACACTCGGCGGCTTCGGCGCCCTGGCGGGCGGCGGCGAGCAGTTTGACGGTGATGCAGGTCCTGTTTTCGATTTACTATCAGCGTCTGATACGGCGGCGGATTTGACGCTTGGCGCCTTGCTGCACCCGTCGCGCGCAGCGCGGCTTGTCAATTACAAGGCGCGCAACTCTGACAGCCTCGGCCTTGAGGATGTGATCGAGGCTATCGAACAAAAAGCATTCTCTGACGCCGGTTCGTCGCGCCGGCGCGCTATTTCACGACGTATCCAGACGCGCCTGGTTTCACACCTGATCGACCTGTCAGCAAATTCAAACGCATCGCCGGAAGTGCGTGCAATTGCGGATGGACGATTGCGCTCCTTGCGCAATGCGCTGTCTCCGTCGCTGTTCGGTGGCGACGATGCAGCGCGCAACCATAATGCGTGGCTGTCACGGCGCATTGAAGCGCACCTGAACCGTCCAGCAGAACCGGTGGCTCCCGCCGCTGCGCCAGAAACGCCGCCAGGCAGTCCAATCGGCGCAGGCATGATGGAAGACTGCTGGCATTGCGATACGGTGCTTGAGTAGAGGGATGCGTTAGAGCCTGCGGCTCTTGCCGAAAAGCGCAGCTGCGCCAACCAGAAAATGCCATAAAAAGCCGAGCATCATTAGCGACCCTCCAATTTGAAGGTTATCCCAATTGGGCCCGGCGGCGCCGAACAAGTATGTCGTCGGACCGGCGATCGCGATCATCATGCCGAGCGCGCCCAGCCATCGCGAATGAATAAAACCGTGCAACATGCGCGACGACAAAACGCCGATGGCAATGAACATAACGAATATGGCGGGCGTGAAAAACAAAAGCGCGCGTTGGTGTACGGCTTCGACTTTAGCAAGGTTGGGCGCATCGGGGCCGCCGCGTACGTACTCAAACGCGGCTTCAGAGAGTAGAAATCCGTCAATGACGAGCGCGGCGGCGAACACTGAGAAGGCGATGGTCGCAATTACCGCCGCCGCGGCTCCGACGACGCGATGGCCAGAACGCGCTAGCGCTTGGGCGTGTCCCCAATAGCCAAAAGTGAATAACGAGACAGCAGCCAGTCCCATTGCGTGGGAGATCGGCCACCGTGGACCCGCCAACTGCGCGAGACGAACAAGATCCGTTGCGGTCTCGGGCGGAAACGCCATGTCGTCGGGCAGAATCGCAAAGATCGGCGCCATTCTGCCGAAAAACAGAAGTGCGCCAGCCACCATGGCGGCGCCGGAGAATTTGTGCGTTAGAGGCATGCGTGCATTCAACGTTGCTGCACGGATATTTTTTAGCGACGCGGCTGGCGGCACCAGGGTTTAGGGCTGAATAACGCCACTGCGTGACGAATAACATCATTGCTGAACGGCGCTGCGGATTGCTTCGCGATAGGAGCGTGAAACCGGAACGACGTGACCGTCGCCGTAGTCAAGCCGCATGCCCCGCCGGTCGGAGATCAGACGATGAACAGCGTTTAAATTCACCAAAAATGAACGGTGACTGCGGTGCAGGATGAATTCGCCAGCCTGATCCTGAATACCCGTTAGCGTCGCCCGCAACGTGACAGTCTTCTGCTCGCCTGCCTGGTCGAAAGAGACCTCAACATAATTACCTTGCGCTTTGACGTAGCGAAGCGCGTCAGATTTCAGTCGGATTATTTCATTTTCGCCGTCACCTTTCAGAACGATTAAATCGTCACCTAGGGTCCCATGCGTTTGGCGATCTTTGAGTTCAATGACTTCCCGATTAAGGGTGCGCAGCCGGTTCCACATGGCGATGACCCCTATCGTCAGGGCGGCAACCAGCAATACTTGCACGGCTAGAGAAAAGATTTCTGCGCTTGACGACCAGAACACCAGATAGCCGAGATTGGCGGCAATAATGACTGTTGCGCCCAGCGCGGCGCGCCAACGCGGCATGTGTTGAAGAAAGGCATGCGCGCCCATAATCGCGATGAAATTCAGCGGGGCAAAACCAAAGACAATGACGGCTTCCGCTGTATTGTCGATGGATAGCCCGAATGGGCGAAAACTTATTAAAAACAGGGTAATCGCGCAGGCAATCAAGGCGGCGCGTGAAGCTGGAAACCCGGATTGGGAATGTATGCTGTTCGTTTCGGTCACGCTGGAACTCTATTCCTTTTGAAATCGCGCAGGATTTCGCGGGCCGCATTATGGCCAGGCGCGCCGGTGACGCCGCCGCCGGGATGGGCGCCGGAACCGCAGAGATAAAGCCCTTTGACTGGCGTTCGATAATCAGCGGACCCTAATGCGGGTCGGCTTGAAAACATCTGGTCAAGAGACAGGCGTCCGTGAAAGATATCGCCGCCGGTCAGGCCGAAAACGCGCTCCAGGTCCAGTGGCGAGAGAACCTGACGGCCCAGCACGCTTGCTCTGAAATTAGGCGCGTACTGATTGACTGTATCGATGATCAAATCCGCGACGTCTTCTCGTACGTTATCCCATGAACGGCCATCGGGGAGCTCAGGCGCAAATTGTTGGCAAAAAAGACTGGCGACATGTTGACCTTCAGGCGCGAGACTATCGTCCATCGTTGAGGGGATCAGCATCTCAATGACCGGTTTGCGCGACCAGCCATATATGCGTGCATCGAGATAAGCGCTGTCGAGATAGTCGAGCGTCGGTCCGATGATGATTCCGGAGCGATGATGCTCGGCGGCTTCGCCGCCTGGCAGACAGGAAAAGTCGGGCAGTTCGGAAAGCGCCACGTTCATGCGAAAGGTGCCCGAACCGCAGGCGTAATTCTCCATGCGCTGATGAAATTCCGGCGGTTGAACGTCTGCTTCGACAAGTTTTGTAAAGAGAAGTTTCGGCCCGATATTTGATGCGACCGTGCGGGCTTTTACGATGTCGCCGTTTTCAAGTTCAACGCCAACGGCGCGATTATTTTCAGTGGCGACGCGGCGCACCGGCGCGTCGGTCGTAATCTCGACGCCTCGGTTCTCGGCGACTCGGCGCATGGCCTGGGTGATGGCGCCCATGCCGCCGATGGCGTGCCCCCAGCGGCCTTTTTTGCCGTTTACTTCGCCAAAGGCGTGGTGGAGCAGGACATAAGCTGTGCCTGGCGTGTGTGGTGAAGCATAGGCGCCGACAATGCCGTCAAAGGCGTAAGCGGCGATGATTGACGGGTGTTCAAACCAGCGTTGTAAAAACTCCGCGGCGGATTTTGTGAAGAGATCGAAAATAAGCTGCTGGTCGCCAACGGATAATTTGCGAAAGCGGTTGCCGGTTTTGAAGGCGCGCAAAATGTCGTCAAAGCCGCCACCGGCGTTTGGCGGTGTTTCCAGAACAAGCTCGCGGATCACATCGGCGGCTTTTTCAATTGCATCGTAATAGGCTGGCAGGGCCGTCGCATCTGCTTTTGAAAACTTCCCGAAGGCGTCCTGCGTGCGATCCATCTCGAAAAAGAGCTTCAGATAGTCGCCTGGCGCTGCCCCAAGCGGATAAAAATTCGAGATATCTCGTTCAATGACCTTCAATCCGTAGTTGTAAAGATCAAGATCGGCGATCACCTTCGGGTTTAAAAGGCTTACCGTGTAGCTCGCGACGGAGTTATGAAAGCCTGGATGAAACTCCTCCGTCACCGCCGCGCCGCCGATGATGTTACGGCGTTCGACAACGCGCACTTTCAATCCCGCTTCGGCAAGATAACAAGCGCAGACGAGGCCATTATGCCCCGCGCCGATGATGAGTACGTCAGGTTCAGCCAATGCGCCGCTATCCCGCCAGGCCGATTTCCTGAAGCCGCTGCTTCAAAAACGCATCGGCTTTGATGTCAGGATACTTAGCGCCGTCGCCTTTGCAACTGTCGAGGCAGGAGAGCATGGCGTCGGAATGTGGATGCATGAAGAACGGCATCGAATAACGCGACACATTGGGTCCGTCCGGATTAACGACGCGATGGGTGGTCGCGGGGATGACGTCGTTACAAACACGCGCCAGCATGTCCCCGGCGTCGACAATCAGATTGTCCGGGTCGGTTTCGACGGGCAGCCACTTGCCATCGCGGTCAAGGAGTTCAAGGCCCGCGCCATTGGCGGCGACGAGAATGGTGATGAGATTGATGTCCTCGTGCGCGGCGGCGCGAATACAGTTTGGGTCCGCCCCATCCGGAATCGGTGGGTAGTGGAGGAGGCGCAGGATAGAGTTGCCGTTTGTCGCCATGCGTTTGAAGTAATCGTCAGGGACGTCGAGCGATGGCGCTAGCGCTTCGAGCATGACAAGGCCCGCCTTTTCCAGCGCGTCGTAAATCTCAAGAAATGTTTCGCGAAATCCTTGAGGCTGATCCGGCCACATATTCGGCGGATAGGTTTCAGCGAGTGGCGAGGCTTCCTCAAATTCACGGCCCACATGCCAGAATTCTTTCAGATCGGGGAATTTCGAGTCCTTGGCGTGTTCGCGTCCGAAAGGCGTGTAGCCACGTTGGCCATCCTCACGGAAGAAGGGCATTTTTTCATCTTCAGGCAGAGCAAAAAACGCAGCGCTCATGTCATAGGCGCGTTTGAGTAAATCGCTGCTGACGCCATGGTCCTTCAGGATGATGAAGCCGAAATACTGAAACCCTTCATAGAGCGCCTCCTGAAAGCGTTTACGCTCGTCAGGACCGCCATTGGTATATTCCTGAAGGCTGAGTTCCGGGACGCGAGTATACTTTCTTGTCATGTGGGGCAACGCCTGATTTTGGTAATAATCGCTGGTTTACGCTGTCGGTTGAAGTGATGCAATGGCGCGTTTCGGTGCGACCTTGCTGCGTAATTCTGCAACTGAGAATTGGGCGCAGAGAGTTTCGTTGACCGGTCGAACCGGCGCGCGTCATAAGACGTGTGTAATGAAACCCGACGCCAGCGATATAGAGATTGAACACGGTCATGCGCCGCATGCGATTGCCGAACGGTTGGAAAAAGGACCGCAAGCGAATTATCTTCAGGATTGGGTTTTTGGCGGCATCGATGGCGCCGTGACGACATTTGCGATTGTCGCGGGTGTCGCCGGGGCGGCGCTATCCACCAATGTGATTTTGATCCTCGGGCTTGCGAATTTGCTGGCGGATGGTTTTTCCATGGCGGCGGGCAATTTTTCAGGCGTCAAGGCGGAGCGTGATGACTATGAACGCCTGCGTGAGATGGAAATACGCCATATCGCCGTGACGCCGGAAGGCGAGCGCGAAGAGGTGCGCCAGATCTTCGCCGCCAAGGGATTTGAGGGAGAGGACTTGGACCGCGCCGTAGAAATTATCACCGCCAGTCATGAACGCTGGGTTGGCATTATGCTGGAGGAGGAACATGGCGCGCCGAAGGTTGCACGCTCGCCGCTGAAAGCCGGCATGGTGACCTTCATCGCGTTTTTCTTATGCGGAGCGGTGCCGTTGATCCCGTTCATCGTCAGCGGTGCGGTCAACGCCTTGCTGATTGCAACGATTATGACTGGCGCGGTTTTCTTCGCCATTGGCGCCTTGAAATCGAAATGGTCAACGACCCGATGGTGGCTTTCAGGCCTTGAAACTTTCTCGGTTGGTATGATCGCCGCTGGCGTCGCTTATGGCGTTGGCGCATTGCTGAAGGATCTGGTCGGCGTTTAGCCCGATTTCGTGATCAATGATTGTTGGCGGCGGACTTGTTCCAGCAATCCAGCGTGATAGGTAAAGGCCTGTTTTTTCCGATCAGCATGGCGCAAATAAAATGAATATAATTGACCTCATGTCCCGCCTCGGCGTTGATGACGCTTCGCTCAAAAATGGCGGCCTTTCGGTTGAAACGCCCATAGACGGATCGGAAATCGGACGCATCGCCGTCGACGATGCGGAAGCGGTTGAGGCTAAGATCGCGAAAGCGCAAGAAGCGTTTTTGAAATGGCGCTCTATTCCGGCGCCGCGACGGGGCGAGCTTGTACGTCTGCTCGGTGAAGAGCTTCGTGCGCATAAGGACGATCTTGGACGATTGGTCACTATAGAGTGCGGCAAGATTCTTTCCGAAGGCCTTGGCGAAGTGCAGGAGATGATCGACATCTGCGATTTTGCTGTCGGCTTGTCCCGCCAGCTTTATGGTCTCACCATCGCGTCGGAACGTCCCGGTCATCACATGCGTGAGACATGGCAGCCCCTGGGCGTTGTTGGGATTATTTCCGCTTTCAACTTTCCTGTGGCTGTCTGGTCATGGAACGCAGCCCTGGCGTTAGTCTGTGGCAATGCGTGTGTCTGGAAGCCGTCAGAGAAAACGCCGCTGACCGCTCTTGCTGTGCAGGCGTTGTTTGAACGCGCGGCGGAGAAGTTTGGCGATGCGCCTGAAGGGTTGTCGCAAGTCATTATTGGCGGCCGTGAAATCGGCGAACAGATCGTTGACGATCCACGCATTGCGCTTGTTTCTGCGACCGGGTCGACACGGATGGGCCGCGCCGTTGGTCCGCGCGTCGCTCAACGCTTTGGGCGCACACTCTTGGAGCTTGGCGGGAATAATGCGGGACTTGTCACCCCGTCCGCCGATCTTGATCTCGCCGTGCGCGCGATCTGTTTTTCCGCCGCCGGAACCGCCGGTCAGCGATGCACCAGTTTGCGGCGCCTTTTCGTGCATGAGAGCATTTACGAAGATCTGATACCTCGCCTCAAAAAGGCCTACGATACGCTTCCCGTTGGCGACCCGCTGGCCGCCGAAACGCTGGTGGGGCCTTTAATCGACCGGGCGGCTTTTGATCAGATGCATTATGCGCTGGACCGCGCCCGGGCGCAGGGTGGGACGGTGACTGGCGGCGACCATGTTAGTGATAAAGCCTGGTATGTGCGGCCCGCGCTTGTGGAACTTGGCGCGCATGACGGCATCGCGCTTGAAGAAACATTCGCGCCAATCCTTTATGTGTTCAGCTATACTGATCTGGGCGATGCGATCGCCATGCAAAACGATGTGCCGCAAGGGCTTTCATCCTGCATTTTTACTCGCGATGTTCTGGAGGCGGAGCGTTTTCTCTCCGCAACCGGCTCGGATTGCGGCATCGCTAATGTGAATATAGGCCCGTCCGGCGCTGAAATTGGCGGCGCTTTTGGCGGGGAGAAAGAAACCGGCGGCGGACGCGAAAGCGGCTCCGATGCGTGGAAGGCCTATATGCGCCGTCAAACCCAGACGGTGAACTATTCCACCGACTTGCCGCTGGCCCAGGGCGTCAAATTCGACGTCTGATGGTTAATCGCCGCATTCGTGAAATTAACGAATGTGCGCTATCATGCCTTTCATGATGGGGCTTAATCCAATTCTGCTGGGTGTAACTGCGTTGCTGATCATAGCGACGATTGGCTCGGCGAGCTTTCTTTCAGTGAAAACCCGCCCGGTTTTCATCTATGGGTTGCTGGCGCTGATGGTCGGGATTTATGTCGGCTTCGCCGTGATCGCATTCGACTCGGCGGAATTCGTGACGCGTGCGGTGCTTTCCGTATTGATGGTCGAATCGCTGGCGGCGCTGGTTTTCCTGTTTGCCGGTCTTGCGGTTTTGAACTCGGACCGTCCCTGGTTACTTGGCGTGCTGGTCCTCGCCCATGGCGGGGTGGATCTGCTTCATCTTTTGCTTGACGCGGCGCACAGTCCCGATTGGTACGAATTTCTGTGCCTGATCTACGACGCCGTTGTCGGCGTCGCCGCGATCTGGCTTTTGTCGGAAAAGAGCGTTCTGGACCCGACTGAGAGAAACCCGGAGACCGCCTCTTCACAATAATTTTTAACGTGCTAGAGCCGCTGGCGAGAGAGTTTCATCTAGCCGGAGCCCGACGCCATGGATCATGGAAAAAACGAATTCGCCACAAATGAGAGCCTGAAGGCGCGCCGCGACGAGGCCTGCCCGGCGGGTCTGCCGTCGAAGTCCGGCATTTATGCGGCCCGCGCGAAAGGCGCTGAGCTTTGGGACGTAGAGGGCAAGCGCTATATCGATTTCATCGGTGGCATTGGCGTTTTGAATGTCGGCCATGCACATCCGAAAGTTGTTGAGGCGATCAAGAAGCAGGCCGACGATTTCCTCCACACCGCGTTCGGTATCGCGCAATATGAAAGCTACGTTGAGGTTTGTGAAAAGCTGAACCGGCTGACGCCCGGCGACACGCCGAAGAAAACGGCGCTGTTTAATTCCGGCGCTGAGGCGGTTGAGAACTCTGTTAAATTTGCGCGCCAGATCACCGGTCGCCCAGGCGTCATTGCTTTTGAGGGGGCATTTCACGGGCGCACGCTGCTGGCGACCACGCTGACGGGGAAGTCCAAGCCCTACAAGGTTGGCTTCGGGCCTTACGTTCCGGCGGTTTTTCATGCGCCGTACCCGGATGAATATCATGGAATTTCCGTCGAAGGCTCGCTCGCCTGTCTAGATCACATTTTCAAAACTGCGATTAACGCCAACGAAGTTGCGGCGATGATTGTTGAACCTGTGCAGGGTGAGGGCGGCTTCAATCCTGCGCCGAAGGCTTTCCTCGAAGGGTTACGCAAAAATGCGATGAAAATGGCATTTTGCTGATTGCCGATGAAATCCAGTCAGGCATGGGCCGGACCGGAAAATATTTCGCTTTTGAAAAGCCGGCGTTGAGCCGGATTTTATCTGTGTCGCCAAATCCATCGCAGCGGGCCTGCCGCTCTCAGCGCTAACGGGGAAAGCCGATCTTATGGACACCGTGCTTGCCGGCTCCATGGGTTCAACCTATGGCGGCAATCCGGTTGCCTGTGCTGCCGCGCTTGCGGTCTTCGACATCATTGAAGAAGAGGGGCTGCTGGCTCGCGCCGAAGCCATAGGCGCGCAGACCGAAAAGCGCTGGAAGGACCTTCAGGCAAGCGTCGGCAAGGGCGTTATCGGCGATGTGCGCCGAGTTGGCGGCATGATGGCGCTGGAGTTCGTCAAGGATGGCGATCCGATGCAGCCCAATGGTGATGTCGCCGGTAAAATCCTCGCTGAGGCGCGCGCCCGGGGCCTGATCATGACGACCGCTGGCGCTTACGCGCAATGCCTGCGCAGCCTCGTGCCGCTTGTCATCTCTGATGAGATGTTGAATGAGGGGCTCGATATTTTCGCGGATGCGACCGAAGCGGTGCTAAAGGGTCATTGATGAATCGTCTTGGCGCAGCGCTGGTCTGGGTTTGCCTGTTGGTCTGGATTGCGTTCGTTGCGAAAGGCTTTCTTGCATATATTACGCTTGAACCAACAGATAGTGGTTTTACCCGCGGTTTTAATCGCGTTGGCGCTTTTTTACGTTGGGAAGCTTACGCTCTTGCAGCGGCTTTCCTCCTATTCATAGTGGGGCGCAGTTCTAATACGCAGGGTGTGACGCGTTTTGTTTCCCGCGGTCCGCTATGGATCAGCGGCGGCTTTTTCGCGGTTCTCACCATAGCGTTTCTAGGCGCAATTGTTTGGGCGCGACTCATTGGCTGATTGATAGCTTATTGTAGCGCCTTCAACGCGGGCGCAAGTTTCGCCATATCCGCAGGTGAATTATAAAGCGCAGGCGTGACACGCACGCAGTCGCCGGCTGCGGGACCGGTGCGGCGGACGGTGAAAATTCCATGCTCTTCTGCAAGCGTACGCACGATCACGTTGTTTTCTTCTGTCGAAGCCCGGTTTTTAAAACGAAATGCGGTCATCGCTGCGACCATGTCAGGATCATCCGGCGTCAGAATATCAACGCCATCAATGGTTCGCGCCGCATCAGCCCATAGATTGCGCAAATGTCTGAGCCGCGCTTCCTTTGCGTTAATGCCGATTGCCTCATGGAAATCGAGCGCATCGGGGATGGTCAGGTGTGCGGCGAAGTTAAGCGTGCCGGTATGGGCCCGAGCGCGGATGTCATCTTCATCGCCGGGCTCGTTCATGAAACGGTCAATATCGCGGATACGAGGCTTGCGGATGTAGAGAAGACCGCACCCGATTGGCGCGCCAATCCATTTGTGCAGATTGAATCCGGCGAAATCCGCATCGAAATCGGAAAGGGTGAAATCGATCTGACCGAGCGCATGAGCGCTATCGAGAATCACATCAATACCGCGCGCTTTCGCAGCCGCTGTAATTTCCTTCACCGGATGAATAAGGCCAGTCAGATTGTTCACATGGGTGAGGAGCATCATGCGTATAGTCGGGTGAGAGTCGAATGCGTCGGCATAGGCCTGGGCGATATTCTTCCGCGTCGCTGGCTCGGGCAGGTTGATCTTGATTACGTCAACGCCGCGTCGGTCAGCGAGCCAGGTCATCGCAGATTTCATCGCGCTGTAGTCGAGATCAGCGTAGAGTACAGCATCGCCAGGCGTCAGCTTGTTGTAACCGCCGATTAGAATTTGCAGCGCTTCGCTGGCGCCGCGCGTCAACAGCAGTTCATCAGGCCTAACGCCCAGAAACGCCGCGAGACGCTGGTAGATTTTCGCAATATCCTCAGCATAGGCGCCGCGCGCGTAGTAGGTGTTCTCGGCGTTCACGCGTTCCGTATGCGCCTGATAGGCGCGCATGACGGGGGCCGCCATAATGCCCCAATAGCCATTCTCGATATTGGTGATGGCGGGCGTAACAGAATATTGCGCGGCGACTTTCGCCCAGTAATCTTCATCCTTGGCGAGGTCTTGTGGCGAGACGTCACGGCGTTGCGGTAAATGTGGCGCATGACTGGCGTATGCAGCGCCCGCCAGCCCGGCGCCTGACGCCAAGGTGAGGAATGTTCGTCGGGATGGATGTATGACGGACACGTGGCGCCCCCTGTTTTGCACCACGTATTCGTAACGGATTTCTCGTCGAGGGAAACGAAAAACCACCATGAGACTCGGAAAACTGCGGGCGACAATTAGCCGAGTTTTTGTAAACTCGCACTATGTGCAGGCATCTCACCGTGTGCCAGCGTAGCTATCGAACTAGGCTTTCTTCCAGACACTTCCCTTGCGTAAGGCGTCCGCGACCTTGCCGGTGCGCTTGCCTTGCGTGGGATGTGCGTCCCAGAAGGCGGCGTCAAATGACTGGGGCGCCGGCTCGCGATAGATAACGCCGAGCGGCATTGGGAAGCCGTCCGTTGGTAGGGAAACAAGCAACTGTGCAATTGCACGGCTGGTTTCGTCGTGAACGAGAATATCCGTTTCCTGAACGCCGTCGCCGCCTACGCTCACAACTTCCAGACTTAGTGATTGAGGGTTAAGCCGTAACCCCTTTGTTCCATTGGCGAACAGCAGGGGTTTTCCATGCTCCACATGAAGCTGGGTTTCTTTCGCTGTTTTCTTGGCGGCGAAGTCTTCAAACACATCCTTGTTGTAGACGATGCAGTTCTGGAAGATTTCAACGAGGGCCGCGCCCTTGAATTCATGCGCGGCTTTCAAAACCGGCGATAAATTCTTCGCGTCTGTGTCGATGCCTCGGGCGATGAATTTTGCGCCCGCGCCGAGTGCAAAGCTGCACGGCGACAATGGTGTATCGACAGACCCGGCCGGTGTCGACGGCGACCGCGTGCCAGGTCTTGAGGTCGGCGAATATTGACCCTTGGTGAGGCCGTAAATCTCGTTGTTGAACAGCATGATCTGCATATCGACATTGCGTCGAAGCACATGCAGCAGGTGATTGCCGCCAATCGAGAGCCCGTCGCCGTCGCCAGTGACGAGCCAGACATCGATCTCCGGATTGGCGAGCTTCAGGCCCGTCGCAAACGCCGGCGCGCGCCCGTGGATCGTGTGGAACCCATAAGCGTTCATGTAATAGGGAAATCGCGATGAGCACCCGATGCCGGAGACGAAAGACGTCTTGTCCGGATTGGCGCCAATATCGGCGAGTGTCTTTTGCACGCATTTCAGGATGGCGTAATCGCCACAGCCGGGGCACCAGCGTACTTCCTGATCGGTTGCGAAATCTTTTGCGGTAAGGGGAGCGTTCATGGTTCTATTTCCTATTCCGCCGCTTTCTTCATCGCTACGGGATAATGCTTTTTGATCACGTCCTGAATTTCGGTGATTTTGAACGGCTGGCCGGACACTTTGTTAAGCTGGATGACGTCGATCCCAAGCTTGTCGCGGAGCAGGGTCGCGCACTGGCCCATATTCATTTCCGGCAGGATGATCTTGTCATAGCTGCCGAGCAGCCGACCGAGGTTCTTCGGCAGCGGGTTGAGATAACGCAGATGAATTTGCGCAATGTCATAGCCCTCTTCACGGGCAAGCTGCACTGCGCGATAGATAGCGCCGTGAGTCGAGCCCCAGCCGACAATCGCAATCGGCCCTTTTGTTTCACCCTGTTCAACTTCCTGGTCCGGAATGAAGTCGGCGACCGCCTGGACTTTCCGGGCGCGCAGTTCGGACATCGCCTGATGGTTAGCGGCGTCATAGGAAATATCGCCCGTCTCGATATCTTTTTCGAGCCCGCCGATGCGATGCGCCAATCCTTCCATGCCCGGCGCCACCCATGGCCGGCCAAGGCTGGAGGGGTCGCGGTTCCAGATTTCTTTTTTCAGCGCCGTCGGGTCTTCCTGCGGTTTTGGCGGCGTATTGGAAAGGATTGGCTCGAAGTCCGTCATGTCCGGAAGCGCCCAAGGACCGGCGGCGTTGGCGATATAGCCGTCGGTTAAAAGGAACACCGGCGTCATGTGGCGGATGGCGATGCGCGTCGCCTCAATCGCTGCGTCAAAACAGTCGCCAGGCCCGGCGGTCGCGATCACGGGCAGGGGGGCGTCAGCATTTCGTCCGTAGACGGCCTGATAAAGATCCGATTGTTCCGTCTTGGTGGGCAGACCTGTCGATGGTCCGCCGCGTTGCGAGTTTACGATTACCAGCGGCAGCTCCACCGCCATGCCAAGGCCAATCGCTTCGGTTTTGAGCGCGATGCCAGGGCCGGAGGACGAAGTAACGCCAATTTTGCCGCCAAAGCTTGCGCCAATTGCGGCGCAACAGGCGGCGATTTCATCTTCGGCCTGAAAGGTTGCAACGCCGAGTTCACCCATTCGCGAGAGGTGGTGCAAAATGGAAGAGGCTGGCGTGATCGGATAGCCGGCGAAAAACACTTCACGGCCCGCTAATTCGCCTGCAGCGGCGAGGCCCAGAGATAGTGCTTCCGCGCCGGTGATCGAGCGGTATTCGCCGTCTTCCATCGGCGCTTCGCCAATCACGAATTGCGGGATTTCCGCAGACAGCTCGGCGGTTTCTGCAAATGCATGACCGGCGTTGAGCGCGGCAAGGTTGCCGTTCAGGATTTCCGGTTTCCTGGCGAACTTCGCCTTCGCCCAGTTTTCAATCGGTTCGCGCGACCGTCCGAACATCCACAGCACCGCGCCAAGCGCCCAGAAATTCTTTGATTGCTCCGCATCGCTTTTGGAAAGGCCGAGTGGTTTTACGGCTTCCAGCGTCTGCGTCGACATGTCGATCTCGATAACCTGGTAGTCGTCGAGCTCGCCAGTCTTGCGAGGGTCTGACGCGATATGCGCTTTCGTGAAGTTACGGTCGTTAAAGGCGTCCGTATTCAGAATGATCAACGCGCCTTTCTGCATCATCGGCAGATTGACCTTCAACGCCGCCGGGTTGAAGGCGACAAGGACGTCCGGTTGGTCGCCGGCGGTAGAGATGCGCCGCGCGCCGAGATTGATCTGAAACGCGGAGACCCCGAAGGTCGTGCCGACAGGCGCCCGAATTTCCGCCGGGAAATCAGGGAAGGTCGAAAAATCCGATCCTGCGAGCGCGGTCGATTCGGCGAATTGCGAGCCGAGAAGCTGCACCCCGTCCCCGGAATCGCCAGCAAAGCGCACAACGATTGATTTGTTTTCCGGACTTATCTTATCCATGGGATGTCCCCACCCGTCGCTTGGCTTGCTAGCATTGCAAAACCACCAATAAAAACAAGAGCCTGATACGCGAAACCTGTTGGCGCGCAACCAGCCAGAGGTTGCATATCTCAACCTCGCAAGCGAAATACAAGCCTTTTTCCATGCGGCCTCTCGCCATGGTGATGCGTCCTCTTTTACGTCCAGAGGACCTATCGGAATTGATAGCTAAATTAGGCGGGCGCGCTTAAGGTCCGGCCCGCATTTGTTGCGTTTCGACGGGAGAGAAGGGGCGAGAACGAATGGACCACACAAAAACCGCTGGCGCGCTGGATGCGCCGCGTGGTGTGTCATCGCGCATAGACGCCCTGGATGCGCTGCGCGGTCTTGCCGTGCTGGGCATCTTCGTCATCAATATCATCGGTTTTGGCCTGCCTGAAATTGCGTTCAATAACCCAAAGGCCGCCGGTGGCGAGGGGGTGTTGAACTTCGGGCTATGGACGTTCACGACCGTCTTTATCGAAGGGTCGATGCGCGGCCTGTTTTCATTGATGTTTGGCGCCGGGATGGTGTTGTTCACGGCGCGCGCCGCATATCCGGATGGGCCAATCCGCATCGCCGACCTTTTTTATCGGCGGACCACCTGGCTGATTATTTTCGGGCTTATCCACGCCTTTTTCTTGCTTATGCCCGGCGACATTTTGCTGATCTATGGCATCGCGGGATTGTTTTTGTTTCCGTTCAGGATTTTGTCGCCGAGAAAGCTTGCTGCGCTTGCTTTCGTTTTCCTCGCCGGGCTCACGCTTTTGTCGCTGGCTGAAGAGTGGGAGGAAACCGAACTCGGGCTTCAAGCAGCGGCCATTGAAGAGCGCGCGGATGCAGGCGCGGAACTGAGCGCCACTGAAGAACAAACACTGGCTGAATGGGAAAAAGCCTACGACGCTAACTGGCCGGCGCAGGAAGAACTTGATGCGCAGATCGCATCGCGTACCGGCAGTCCCGAAGCGGTGTTCTTATCAAACGCAAGTATCGTTGCGATGTATAATTCGATTGGCGATTTGCTGTGGTGGGTGAGTGACGCGTTCATGATGATGCTGTTTGGCATGGCGCTTTACAAATGGCGTGTGATTACGTCGGAGCGCAGTCTCAGTTTTTATGCTGCGATGGCGCTTGTCGGTTACGGGATTGGTCTTGGGTTTCGCATATGGGCGGTTGCTGGCCGATGGGAAGCTGATTTTTCTCCGATGCTGTGGGCATGGGGAGCGTTTGACCAGGTCGGGCGGGTCGCCATGACCTTCGGCCATATCGGCTTTTTCTTTGTGCTCTGGAAATTCGCCGCCTCAACATTGCCGATGCGGGCATTGACAGCGGCGGGGCGCATGGCGCTGACGAATTATATCGGTCAAACCGTGATCGCGAACCTGATCTTCACTGGCGTCGGGCTCGGCCTCTACGGGGCTCTCGATCGTATCTGCATTTACGCCATCATGGCGGCGATCTGGCTCGCTCAGTTGATTTTCAGCATGTGGTGGCTGGCGCGCTTCCGGTTTGGCCCTTTGGAATGGGGGTGGCGTTCACTGACCTATTGGCGAAAACAACCTTTACGAAAATAGGCGTCGCAGGCTATCGCTGGCCGCCCGACTCCGGTCTAAGCTAGAACCATTAAACGCTCCGGGTTTGTGCTGAAAAAGAAAGACTTCAGATGAAATTCTTTGTGGATACCGCAAATGTCGACGAGATCAACGAGCTATTGCCCACGGGGCTGGTTGACGGCGTCACGACCAATCCCAGCCTGGTGATGAAGTCCGGCCGCGATTTTCGCGAAGTGGTCGCCGAGATTTGCGCGCTTGTTGACGGGCCCGTGAGTGCGGAAGTCACCGGCGTTGAATCGGCCCAGATGATTGCCGAGGGAAAATCGCTGGCGACCATTGCGGACAATGTTGTCGTCAAGCTGCCGCTGACATGGGACGGGCTTATTGCGTGTAAGGCGCTGACCGGCGACGGGATTAAAACTAATGTAACGCTGTGTTTCTCCGCCAATCAGGCGCTGCTGGCTGCGAAAGCGGGCGCCAGTTTCATTTCGCCTTTCATTGGCCGGCTTGACGACATCAATATCGACGGGATGGAGTTGATCCGCGATATTCGAATGATTTTTGACAATTACGACTTCCGGACGGAAATCCTTGCCGCGTCCATAAGATCTGCAAATCACGTTAAAGACTGCGCTATTGCGGGCGCGGATGTTTCCACCGTGCCGCCGGGGGTTCTGAAAAGCCTTGTTAATCATCCGCTGACGGATAAAGGCTTGAAAGCGTTTCTCGATGACTGGGCGAAAACGGGTCAGAAAATCTTATAGGTGACCGGTGCCGCAAACACCTGATGATGAAACAAGCAACAACCATCCGGAGCCTATGGTGTTTGGCTTTGGCGTACGGGACAGCGTCGCCGCGCCGCTTGTGTGGAGCGCCGCACAGCAGAGCGAAATTGAGCATGACTGGATATGGCTGCATCTCGACGCCAAACATGATGCGACGGAGCAATGGCTCACTGGGCAAGCCTCAATACCGCCGGCGGCGATACGGGCGCTCCTTGCGCCGGAAACACGGCCCCATGTAACGACTTTCGGTCATGGGCTGGTGGTTAATCTGCGCGGCGTCAATCACAATGAAGGCGATGACCCGGAAGACATGGTCTCAATTCGGATATGGCTGGAATCGCGGCGTCTGATCACAACGCGGCTGAGGCGCGTAAAGACGGCTCAGGATCTCTGTGCTGAATTGACGGCTGGCAGAAAGATCGCCTCTACGGCGGCCTTAACGGCGCAGATCGCTGCGCGCCTGACCGATCGTATGGAGCCTTTTGTTCAGAGCGTTGAGGACAAAATCGATGGCCTTGAAGAGGCGATCCTGCAAGGCGGGGAACATGAATTGCGATCAAAACTGGCGAGCGCGCGTCAGGTTGCGGTTGTCGTGCGCCGCTTTATCGCGCCTCAGCGAGAAGCCGTATCGCGGCTCGCCAGCGACGAGGTTTCTCTGTTCGGCGCTGCAGAAAAAATTGAATTTCGCGAAGTCGCCGACCGGGTGACGCGACTGACGGAAGATATCGATGCTGCGCGCGAACGCGCCATGGTGCTGCAGGATCAACTGACCGACCGTCGCGCCGAAGAAATGAACCGCAACATGATGATCCTGTCGATTGCGGCGGCGATTTTTCTGCCGCTTGGGTTTCTGACGGGTTTGTTCGGGATCAATGTTGGCGGAATGCCGGGTGTTGAAAGTCCGATCGCTTTCTGGGTTGTCGCTGTCGCCTGCCTCGTGACAGGCATTGGTCTGGGGCTCCTCTTCAAATACTTGAAATGGTTGTAATGCTATTGCTCCGCTCCATTCTTGTTATTTTTCTTCTGGCGCTTTTTGGCCTGATGGCGCCCATATCGGCGCAGGAAGATATAAGCGCTGCATTGGAGAACGCCCGAACGACATATGCGTCGATACGTGCGGACATTGAAAACGGCGAAGTAGAAGACCCGCAGCGGCTCGAAGCAGAGCTTCGCACATTGCGCGAGCGTTCGCGCACACGATTGGGAACTGTAGATCGCGAACTGGCGACCGTTCAAAATCAGATCGATCTGTTAGGTCCGGCCCCGGGGGAGAACGATCCGCCGGAAACAGAAGAACTGGCTGAACAACGCGCAAAGCTGAATGAAACGCTGGCGCGGCTTGTCAGTCAAAAAGTGCGCATCAACGCGAATATCGCTGAGGCTAATGACCTGCTCGGCGTTATTGCATCATCGCGTGTTCAGACATTGTATACACGCTTGCTGGATCGCGGTGACTCTCCGCTGGCGCCTTCCGTTTGGGAACCGGCATGGACCTCAGCCAAGGTGACGTCGGCAAAAATTGGCGCCTATTTTCGCGAGTGGTCAGTTGGGAAGAAGCAAAATGCATCTCTGGGCCAGGCGATCATTTTTGTCAGCGGCGCCCTTGGGTTTTCATTGTTTCTTTTTTGGCCAGTAAACCGCTGGGTAATGTCAACATTTTCAGAGGCGATCGCCAAGCGGGAACCGACAACGGGTCGGCGTGTCGTGGTGGCGGGGCTGAAGATGATCGCGCGCGCCGTTCCCGGTGTCATCGCCGGTTTTATCATTATTGAGACGTTGCGCGTTCAGGGTGTTATCAGCGCCCAGGGCGAAAGCGCCGCCCGGGTGTTGTGGCTGGTGATCGTTGATTACTTGCTGGTAAGCGGCTTTTTGAGCGGGCTTTTCGCACCAGCCAATCCAAAGTGGCGCATTGCGCCTGTTGATGCGAGCCGGGCGCGCACCGCCAGCGCTCTAGTGATTTCCATTGTCATCATTTTTGGGCTGAAGGTTTTGTTGAGCGAGATCCTGACGGCGGCGGGCGCGGCGGCGGAACTCATGCGGATGGTTGACGCCATTGGCGCCGTCGCCATCGGTGTGATGGTGTTCATGTTGTGCCGCCGCCGACTATGGCGCAGTCCAGGCGTTGCAAAAACGTCTGATGCAATCGAGGCAATCCCCCTTGAGGCCGCCGGCTCTCCATCCGACGGCGTGAGAGATCAAACGAAGCCCCACCGGGCGCGCTGGCGGTTGTTGCGGCGTTTGGGGCGGGCGCTGGCTATCGTTACTGTCCTTGGCGCTCTTGCAGGCTATGTCGGCCTTGCGGATTTTATCGCGTCCCGGATTTATTATCTTGCGCTTATACTTGCTGTTGCGTGGTTCTTGCGCGCGCTGCTGCGTGAGACGGCTATATGGTTATTCGGTCGCCTCTCGTCTTCAGAAGATGAACCGGAAGAACATAAGAAAACAGAGGAAGCGACAGATAATTTTCGTTTCTGGACGAATTGGCTAATCAACCTGGCGCTTCTGTTGGCGCTTATTCCGGTCGTGCTGGTGCTGACAGGCGTTCCGGCGTCGAATGTCGCCGACATGGCGTGGCAGGCGCTATTCGGCTTTCGCATTGGCGGCGTATCAATACCGTCCTTCGCGAAGATTTTTTATGCGCTTATCGTCTTTGTCGCGGTTCTCGGCCTGACGAAAGTTATCCAGCGCTCAATCCAAAGCGGCCCTTTCAAGCATTCGCGAATTGATATTGGCGTACAAAATTCACTCATCACGCTATTGGGATATGCTGGTTTATTGATTGCGCTCTTTGCGGGCGTTTCCACTGTCGGGTTTGACCTTGGCAATCTGGCGCTGATCGCCGGTGCATTATCCGTTGGTATTGGTTTTGGCTTGCAATCCATCGTCAATAATTTTGTCTCAGGTCTTATTTTGCTTTTTGAGCGCCCAATCAAGGTCGGTGACTGGATTATCACAACGGCGGGTGAGGGGATTGTTAAAAAGATCAGTGTACGCTCGACAGAAATCGAAACATGGGATCGTTCTTCGATTATTGTCCCGAATTCCGAAATGATTTCGTCGGCCGTTACGAACTGGACCCATAAAAACAAAGTTGGCCGTATTACTGTGCCGGTTGGCGTTTCCTATGGGGCCGATCCTGAAAAGGTGAAGGAGATTCTCTTAAAATGCGCGAACGACCACCCAGGTATCGTACGGTATCCCGCGCCGTTTGTCGTATGGCAGAATTTCGGGGATTCATCTCTGGACTTTGAGATTCGGGCTTACCTGGCCGATATCTCCAATGGTCTTGGCGTGCGCACGGACCTGCGTTTCTCCATTTTTGCCGCATTGAAGGAGGCGGGCGTCGAAATTCCATTCCCGCAGCGTGATCTGCATGTAAAATCCGTGCCGGACGGTATTCGGTTCGATTCGCCTGGAGGAAATGATGCTGGAACTCAGACCGAATTGTGAGCGATGCGATACAGACCTGCCGCCGGATGCGGATGCGCGGATCTGCACATTTGAATGTACGTTTTGTCCAGCTTGCGTTGACGGGCCTTTGGCGGGCGTTTGCCCGAATTGCGGCGGCGGTTTTGAAAAACGCCCGATCAGACCTGTACAACTGTTGGAGAAGTTTCCAGCGTCAACCAAACGTGTTTTGAGGGCGGCTGACTGATGGAGGGGCAATGGCTGATTGCAACTGGCGGGTTTATCTTTTTCCTGTTGGGTGCGTTGCATTTGCGTTTGACGGTACGCGACCTTAAACAGCCGCAGCATTTTGTACCTGCACGGAAAGAGTTGCTGGACGACTTAAAAGCGACTCGTATCAATCTGCGCAAGGACGTTAAAGATTTCTGGACATCGTATCTGGGTTTTCATCTGAGCCACAGTGTCGGCCTGATATTTTACGGCGCGGTTGTGTGCTATTGCGCGCTTGTTCGCCCTGATATTTTAAGCGATGTCATCGTACGGATTGGAATTGTGGCGGTCGGCGCTTCTTATGTATTGATGGCGCGTGCGTTCTGGTTCGTGATTCCATTTGTTGGCGCCGGACTTGGCGTGACATTGATCGCTGTTGGCGCGGCGATGATGTATTAAAACTATCAGGATTGTTTATGGATTTTGTTATTGAGCCGTCACAGCTACCTGCTGTCGCCGTAAAAGGCGGTGGACTGTTTCCTGTCCGACGCATTTTTTGTGTCGGGAAGAACTACGCCGATCACGTGAAAGAAATGGGCGGCGATACGAAATCCGATCCGCCTGTCTTCTTCACAAAACCAGCGGACGCTATTGTTGAGAGTGGTTCGTCTATTCCTTTTCCACTGATGACCGACAATTTTCATTATGAAGGTGAATTGGTTGTCGCTTTGAAAAGCGGCGGCGTTCATATCGCCAGGGAAGATGCGCAAAAGCATATCTTCGGCTATGCCGCCGGTTGCGACCTGACGCGGCGCGATCACCAGGCGGCGGCGAAGAAAAAGGGGACGCCGTGGGATACGGCCAAGGGCTTTGATGACTCGGCGCCGGTCGGCGAGATTATTCCTGCGCAGGATGCAGGGTCGCTGAGCGAAGGGAGCCTTGTGACCCGGGTTAATGGCGATGTGCGCCAGGATGCGCCGCTATCTTCCATGATCTGGTCCATCGGTGAGATTATTGCGGCGCTGTCGGCGCAGTTTGAGTTGAAAGCTGGTGATCTTATTTACACCGGGACGCCAAAAGGCGTTGGACCGCTATCACCGGATGATAAGGTTTCAATTGAAGTCGGATCGCTGCCGCCGCTCACATTCACAATCAAGAACCGTTAGATTAAGTCTGCGGGCATCAATCCGAAATAAAAAGTAGCTTTTGTCATCAATAATCAGCATGCGACAGGTCGGGAGAAGTGGCGTGGTCATTTTGCGATGGCCTTGTTCGCCCTGGTTATTGCAGCGTCCTTTTCTTTGGGTAGCCGGGCGGCGCAGTTTATCGAGCCAGGCGCCTTAACGGCGACGCGCTTGTTCCTGGCGTCTTTCGTTATGGCGGGAGCAGCGATGGTCGCCATGCCGAAAGCGGATTGGCCGGGTTTGGCGCAGCCTAAAGCATTCTGGCGTTTTATCATTCTTGGCGGACTGATGGGTGTTTATTTCATCGCCATGTTTGAGGCGTTGAAGACCACTAATCCAGTCTCCACAGGCGCGATCTTTACATTGTTGCCCCTGTTCACCGCAGCGATCGCTTTCTTTTTACTGCGACAATCCGCCAAGCCTGTCGTGTTGATCAGCCTCTCTGTCGCGGCGGCCGGCGCAGTCTGGGTGATCTTTCGCGGCGATGTCTCCGCGATCCTTGGATTTGAGTTGGGCAAAGGGGAGTTCATATTTCTTTTTGGAACGCTCTCTCACGCGATCTACGCCGCCCTTGTTCGTAAGCTAAATCGCGGCGAGCCGGTGATGATGTTTACCTTCTGGACGCTCGTTGGCGGAACGCTCGCGGTTGCGCCTTATGCGCTTGGAGAGATGCTTGCGACCCGGTGGCTTGAGCTTCCTGTCTTTGTCTGGCTCACGATTGGTTATCTCGCGACCGTGACAACGGCCGGGACGTTCTTCCTTTTGCAATATGCCGTTATTCGCATCCCGGCGGCGAAGGCTACTGCCTATGTGTTGTTGACCCCCTGCTACATCATTTTGCTGGAGGGGCTCGTCGGCGCGGGCTGGGCGCCCGGGAGAGTGATCGCCGGCGCGCTGATCACGGTTTTGGGACTTGTCATTTTAGTGCGCGCGCCCGATGTTTGATCCTATGACATCGAATGAAAAATCGACCCGCTACGAAGAAGTCGCGCAAGAGATCGCCGCCGTTATCGACGGCGAGGCTAATCTGACGGCGCGCATGGCGACAGTGTCCAATATCCTGCACCATTCTTTCGACCATTATTTCTGGACCGGCTTTTATGTAGTCGATCCGGAAAAACCGGATGAACTGGTTGTCGGCCCTTATCAGGGAACCATGGGGTGCATGCGCATTCCATTTGGCAAGGGCGTTTGCGGGACAGCGGCGGCGACCCGTGAGACCCAGATTGTTGATGACGTTCACGCCTTCCCGGACCATATCGCATGTGACGCGCGATCAGAGTCTGAAATCGTTGTCCCGGTATTCGATAAGGAAGGCGATTTGATCGCGGTCTTCGATGTCGACAGCGATCAAAAGGCGCAGTTTGATAAAGTTGACAAACAAGGGCTTGAAGCGATTATTGCTGCAAGCTTTAGAGCAAGCGCCTAATCGTCATCCTCGTCATGGATGCGCCGGCGTTCGCGTTGATCAGCGCGTAGCGCGGATTTCGTGTTCTCGATAATTCGGCGCAAATGAATTGGATCATCAAGATCGGGCAGGGTGATAACGCCGACGCCTGTACCGCGCAGAACGAGTTTGCCATATCCTAAAATTCGCCCCCAGATTGTTTGATGTAGAGTGATCTCTTCAATCTTGTTGAGGCTGACTTCCTGCGTATTGCGGGAGATAAGTCCGGTTTTGTAGACGAACCGATAGGTCGTGACGACGATTTCGGTCGTAACTAGAATAATGATGTGATTAAGCAGGATAAGCGATCCGGCGACACCAGCGACCAGCGCCGACCACCAGCCAACGCGTAAATCCTCAAACGGAATCTCCGCTGCGAATTGGAGATACACGAACATCACAACGGAACCCGCGCCGAGGGAAAACCACATCAGTGGAAAGAAACTATATGTCCAGTTGAAGTTTGCGCGGTGAATAACCTCTTCGCCGCCAGCCAGTGTTTTTTCTACATAACCCGACATATTGCCGTTCCCCGTAACCTTACCCGCTTGAAACATCTATATAAGACGTCTTGCTTTGAACGAAAATGCCGCAATGCGTTGAAAAGAGGCGTTTTGCGCGATAAGACGCGCCGCTGTCCCCCGCAGGCAACGATTCCCGATTTCAGGAGCAAAACCCCCGCTATGGCGAAATATCAGTATATCTATTTCATGTCCGGTCTGTCGAAACAATTCACAGGCAGCAAAAAGATATTAGAAGACATACACTTACAGTTCTATCCGGACGCCAAGATCGGGGTTGTCGGAGTCAATGGCGCGGGTAAATCTACCCTGTTGAAGATCATGGCCGGCGTCGATCAGGAATTTAATGGCGAGGCCTATGCCGCCGATGGCGCAAAGGTCGGCTATCTGGCGCAGGAGCCGGAACTCGATAATTCCAAGACGGTCTTTGAGAACGTCATGGAAGGGGTTGGCGAGATCAAAGCCAAGATCGATGAATTCAACGCCGTCTCCATGGAACTGGGGGAGAACTATACAGATGAGTTGATGGAGAAGATGTCGAAACTCCAGGAGGAGATCGACGCGGCCGACGGCTGGGATATTGATTCCAAAATCGAGATGGCGATGGAGGCGTTGCGCTGTCCGCCGGGCGACTGGGCGGTTGATAAATTGTCCGGTGGTGAAAAGCGTCGTGTGGCGCTTGCGCAATTGCTGTTGTCGAAACCTGATCTATTGTTGCTCGACGAACCGACGAACCATCTGGATGCGGAATCTGTCGCGTGGCTTGAACATCACTTGCGTGAGTTTCCGGGCGCGGTCGTTCTCGTTACTCACGATCGTTACTTCCTGGACAATGTGACGGGATGGATTCTGGAGCTTGATCGCGGGCGCGGCATTCCGTTTGAAGGCAATTACTCATCCTGGCTCGAGCAAAAACGCAAACGTCTGGAGCAGGAAAAACGTGAGGAGGGCAATCGCCGCAAATCCCTCGACCGGGAATCGGAATGGATCAAGGCGAGTCCGAAAGCGCGCCAGGCGAAATCCAAGGCGCGTATCAATGCGTATGACGAGCTTCTCAACAAGGCTTCCAAAGAAGAGATCAATACGGCGCAAATCCAGATCCCGCCGGGACCGCGCCTTGGCGGCGTTGTGATTGAGGCCGATGGCCTCAAAAAAGCATTTGGCGACAAGCTCCTTTATGAAGATTTGTCATTCAAGCTCCCGCCGGGCGGTATCGTTGGCGTAATCGGGCCGAACGGAGCCGGTAAAACGACACTGTTCCGCATGCTGACCGGCCAGGAAACCCCGGATGAGGGAGCTTTGCGCATCGGCGAGACCGTCAAGATGGGCTATGTGGATCAGTCACGCGAGGATCTCGATCCGAACAAAAATGTCTGGGAAGAAGTTTCCGGCGGGCTCGATGTCATTCAACTCGGCAAACGTGAGGTGCCGTCGCGCGCCTATGTGGGCTGGTTCAATTTCAAGGGCGGCGACCAGCAGAAGAAAGTCGGCAACCTTTCCGGCGGGGAGCGTAACCGCGTGCAGCTCGCCAAGATGTTGACGGAAGGCGCCAACCTTCTCCTCCTCGACGAACCGACCAACGACCTTGACGTGGATACGCTGCGCGAGCTGGAAGCAGCGCTGGATGACTTTGCCGGTTGTGCTGTAATCATCTCCCACGACCGCTGGTTCCTTGATCGCATCGCGACACACATCCTCGCCTTTGAAGGCGACAGCCATGTGGAATGGTTCGAGGGCAACTTCGAAGACTATATGGAAGATAAGAAGCGTCGCCTTGGCGCCGATGCTGATGTTCCAAAGAGGATTAAGTACAAGCCGCTGACAAGGTAGAGGTTTCCAGTCTGGACAGACGGGGGGTGTGCATATCTATTCCATAGACGGCTCCAGCCAGTAGAATTCGAACCGTTCAAGACCGGAGTTGAAGAACTTGGCGTTTGCTTTGTATTCATCCGATTTTTGGACGCGTGCAAACCCATCGCTGCTGTCCCATTCGACGAATGTAATTTGCCCAGGAGCGTCCAATGAGGATGCATGCGCCTCGAAGCGTGGGCGCCGCATCTTGTACATAAAGCGGCCGCCCGCTCTTGTTACGGCATTTTCAATTCCTGAGAGGTAACGCTCATAGTCTCCCGGATGGGCCGGGTCGAACCAGGCGACGACGACAGTGTAATGCTTCGCCGGATCAAAATTGAGCGTCAGATCCTCATCCAGCGTATCGCTATAGATTTTAAGCTCAGTCCAGGCTTCAGGGCGTACGGCCTTCAGGGTTGGCCAGTCAGGGCGGCTGTATAGGCTGTCTTCTGCTTCTTCATCAGGCCACGAATAGAATATGAAAGCGCCGGGATCGTAGTCGCTGATGACTTTTTGCTTAACATTCATTTGCCCCAACCTTTTGTAGCCAAACGACTCTGCAATCGGGAACACCTTGTCGTAGTAGGCTTGGCGAGCGCTGTTTCCATCAGCACGAGCCTGAGGCGCGATCAGTTGCAACACTTCCCCCTTTTTGACCTCAATGGTGAGCGGGGAGGAGTTCTCGGCGATATCGCTGTCATCGGTGTTGCAGGCGGTCAAAACAAGGGCGGTGCCTGCGAGAAAAGCGCGTGTGACGATTACGCTGAAAGGGGTATGCATCTGGGCGGCCTTTTTGTTTCTGAAGGGGTATTGGATAGATATCGCTCCAAGACCGCCCTGTCCCGGCTAGAAATTTTAAACCTTTGGTGCAAAAACATTCCAATGGAAGATTGGGATGAATACAGGCTTATTCTCGCGCTGCATCGCGCCGGGACGCTGCGCGGGGGCCGCCGCAACGCTTGGTTTGACTCACACAACCGTCTCCCGTCGCCTTGAAAGTCTTCAAAAAAAGCGCGGATGCGTCTTCGAGCGCAAAGTTGGGGGGTACTGCGCAACATCGTTGGGTGATGCGCTCATCGACGTGGCAGAAGCTATTGAAAGCCTGACTTTGAAAGGTCAGCGTCACCAGGCCGCTAGCGAGGAAAGCATCTCCGGCCTTGTCAGAGTCTCCTTGCCTGAAGTTGTGGCGCAGTATTTGTTGCTGGATGAGTTGTTCGAGATCGCTAATCTATATCCCGGCATCGATCTAAAAATTGAAACGAGTTATCGCCTAATAAATCTCGACAAAAACGAAGCGGACATCGTTGTGAGGGGGGCGGATCAACCGCCGGACCATTTGGTAGGCAGACGTCTTTTTCCGAACCGCGTCACCTATTTCGCCGACCGAACTTATCTTGAAGAGACGCCAGCCGATCAATTGCAATGGATCGCGCCGACTTCAGATGGCCACTGGCCGAGCTGGCTGCAAAACTCACCGTTTCCATCTGCACCCGTCGCAGTTTTTATTGATGACATAACAGCGCGACATCGAGCATTGGTGAAAGGATTGGGCCTTGGCCGCGGCGCCTGTTTTATGGCCGACCCTGAACCCAACATTGTGCGGCTTACGGATGATGAGCCAATTCCACAGCAGGAGTTTTGGGTCCTCACCCATCCTGATCTCAAGCGCATACCGCGTATTCGTATTGTCATGGATCACATCATTGAAGCGATGCTTAAAAAACGCGACCTGGTTCTGGGGTGAACCATTAGTATTTTAGTTCTCCAACCTATTGTAACGCAAATCCTCGCCTTCGAGGGCAATTTCGAAGGCTATTATATCCAAGCTAAAGCACCGCCTTGGCGCCGACGCGGATGTTCCCTAAGAGATTAAACATGAGCTTATGAAAAGGTTGCGCCTTAATGAGCAATGATAGCGACATTGAACGAACGGAATCGGAAACCAAAGGCCGCTACGTTGTTCGCATAGACGGCGCCGAAGCGGAATTGACCTACTCGCGGGCAGGCGAGACGAGAATCATTATTGATCACACGCAGGTTCCCGAAGCATTGAAAGGCCGCGGCATCGGCGTCATGCTTGTTTCGCGCGCCGTTGAGGATGCGCGGGCCGAAGGGAAGAAAATTATTCCGCTTTGTCCGTTTGCAAAAATGCAATTTGGACGACATCCTGAATGGGGGGATGTCCTGCAATAAAGGGGGTGAGCATGAAATACGCAGTAATCTTGGCGATGGCCGGAACGGTCAGCGCGGCGCAGGCCGAAACAACCTATCTTACCGCTGCGCGAATGATCGATCCGGTTTCCCGGTCGGTGGTTGAAAATCCGGCCCTGCTGATCGAGGACGGCAAGGTCGTCGCGTCAGCAACGACTGCGGTGCTGACGGTCCCGGCGGGCACGCCAACGATTGACCTTGGCGACCGGACGATCCTGCCGGGCTTTATCGACATGCACACGCATCTCACCGGATCGGCGACCAAGGGCCGTGGCTGGGCGGGTTTAGGCTTGCAAAAAGAGCGTCAGATCATCTGGGGCGTCGCCAACGCCGAAAAGACGCTGATGGCGGGCTTTACAACGGTGCGGAACACTGGCGCAGAAGGCTATGAGACCGTTGCGCTTCGCGACGCGATCAATGAGGGCGAAATCGCCGGGCCGCGCATGTTTGTCGCTGGCCCGCCGGTTGGCATCGTTGGCGGGCATTGTTCCGATAATAATCTTCTGCCCCCGGAGTATGAAGCGTCAGGCGAGGGGGTTGCGACAGGCCCGTGGGAGATGCGCGAGAAAGTGCGCCAGAACATCAAATACGGCGTTGACTTCATTAAGACCTGTTCGACTGGCGGGCGTCTTTTCCAAAGGCACTGCGGTCGGCGCTGCGCAAAGCACGGTTGAGGAACTGCGCGCCATCGTCGACGAGGCGCATATGCGCGGGCTCAAAGTCGCCTCCCACGCACATGGAACGATCGGTATCAAAAACGCGATCACCGCTGGCGTCGATACGATTGAGCACGCCAGCTTTCTCGATGACGAGGCGATCCGCATGGCGAAGCGTGAGGACGTTTACCTGTCGATGGATATCTACAACACGGAATTCACGTTGGCCGAGGGCGAACGTCTCGGCGTACGGCAGGAAGCAATCGACAAGGAGCGCTCGCTCAGCGTCGAACAACGTGACAGCTTCACACGCGCCGTGCGCGCCGGCGCCAAAGTCGTCTTCGGCTCGGACGCCGCTGTCTATCCTCATGGCGACAACCCAAAACAATTTTCGCGCATGGTTGAGTTCGGCATGACGCCGATGCAGGCGATTGTCGCCGCGACCAGCCTTGCGGCCGAGGCGCTTGACAAGGACGGCATGCTCGGATGCCTTGGTGTCGGTTGCGCGGCGGACATTGTCGCGGTTGGTGGCGATCCTCTGGAAGATATCTCGGTTCTCGAATCGGTCGACTTCATCATGAAGGATGGCGTTGCGTTCAAAGCGCCTTGAACGCCGCCTCTGTTGAAATTTCGAAGCCTGTAAAAGCGTAGTAAATCCAGCAAGTTGCGGCGGCTTCTTGCGTGAATATCCACGATTATGAGGGCTAACCCCGATTTTAGGGAGCGGGAGGTGAACTTTCCGTCCCGGATGTGTTATTAACCATATGAAGAATTTGAGTGGAGGGGTGGCTATGCGCAGCAGCTCATTATCGAAATATGTGATCGCTGGAATTGTCGGCGCCGCGGGATTAAGTGCGGCGTCACCTGCATTCGCGATCGGCCGGTGCGGCGGATCGCTTCCCGTGCATTCACCCACGACCCTTGCGGAAGTGGCCATGCGCTGCAACGTCAATCTTTCGGAATTATACGAGGCCAATCCGAGCATTGACCCGAGTGACGTTCGGCCCGGTGCGCGCCTCGCCATTCCGGAGGAAAAAGACCGTTACACGAGCCGGTCATCTTCTTCGACGCCTGCGCCTGTAGCGGTGGACAGAGACCGACCGGTCTCAACCCATCCTTACATAGTCTCGCAGGACTATGTTGCCGCCGGTTACGGATAATTACAGCACATCGATCGTCGACGCTGAGGCCTATCGCGGCGATGATATGAGACGCGCCCATAGGGTTCGCGTGCGTGACACGCGTGTTTCGGCGCGGGCGCCACTCTGGCTGCAGCCTGAAACTGAAGGCGCGACGCTTTATTCCATTAACAACAGGATGAGTTATCAAAAGATGTCTGCGCAGCGTATTCACAACGCGGGTGTTCCGCCCATCGGACGAGCGCTTCCAGTGAATCGTCAAACGAAACTGATTGAGTGCCAGACACTGCAGTCAACAACCGGCGGTAAAATTCATCAGGTCAGTCAGATTATTTCAACACCCGAAAGAACATTCGTCGAAGTGAAAGCGACGGATGATGGCGACAGCTTTGATTGCCGGTTGATCGACGCATCTGTGAAAGTTGAAAGCCCCGAAGGCGTGCCGCCTGCGCGGTTTACGTCAGGCGCCCCTGCAAAAATCGATTATCATCTGCCGGATTACAGCCGGATCGGCGTGACGCCGCGCGCGGTGAAAATCAACGAAGAGTTTTCATTGAGCGGCGAAGTTACCGACGCCGAAAATGGATGTCTTCTACTTAAGACCAGCGATAACCGGCTCTGGCGTCTTGCGGCCGCGCCGCCTTCCGGTGACCTCCTTGGCAAGAAAGTGACCGTATGGGGCACGGCTGGCGTTGGTGAGACCTGTGGCGGCGCCGCATCCATGGTGGTCAGTCATGCGGTTTACGCCGAACCCTGGGTCGCCAGAAATTAGCGAGCGATATATCTGATCAATGCTTCATGCAGGATCGGCGATGACGCCGAGGCTTCAATGGTCAGTGCTCGGCGTGTCAGTACTGACGTTTGCAATTTTCGCTTTGACAGCGCCCGGCGGCGGGTTTGAAGAGGCCGAACGGGCCTTCATGCTTTCGCTGCGTGACGCCGAAAACCCCGTATTATTGAGGGGGCCGAACTGGCTTTCCTACTTTATGCAAAACATTACAGCGCTCGGCGGCTGGCCGATACTTACAGTATTGGCTGTCACGCTATCTGGCGCTTTTGCCCTGACGCGCCGTTGGCCGATGCTAGTTATACTGCTTGCTGTGGTTTTGGGCGAGAGCATCATCACTGGCCTTTTGAAGAGCTTGTTTGATCGCGAGCGCCCTGACTTCATTCCTCACCTTATATATTCATCAAGCGCAAGCTTTCCGAGCGGTCATGCAGCAAGCGCATCGGCGGTTTATCTTACGTTTGGATTCGCGATCGCTAGTCTGATGACACGCAAAGTCCTTAGATATTATTCGCTCGGCGCCGCTTTATTGATCATCTTCCTGATTGGCGTCAGCCGCGTTTATCTCGGCGTTCATTATCCAAGTGATGTCGTCGCCGGGTGGTGCGTCGGCGCAGCGTGGGCCAGCACGGTTTGGCTGGTAGCGGATCGGTTGCGGCGCTGTTAACAGCAGGCGCCGCTTGTTTTTGCTTCCGGCGCGCCTTCGTCAAAGGGCGATGATGTTCCGCACCCCGGAAAGATCCCATAATGAATTGACCAGTCGCCAATGAAATCAAAATATTCTGAAAACCTTGATTCATTCAGCATACGATAAGTATTTCCGCATACCGGAAAAACCCGGCCTTTTTCGATGAGGTGATGATTATCCAGAACGAACGCTTTTTCGCTTTCATCAACACCGCCTTTATAGACAACGGCCTGGCCGTAATCTTCACAGGCTGGCTCCAGCCCATTGATATTGAACAGCCGATAGGTGGCGGAATGAAACTGCGCCGGCGCAATCCGGTCGCGCAGGATCGTATTGTTGATGGCGATCGGTCTGTCGGTCACGAGCCTTGGATCGGCAAAGCCTGCTTGTTTTGCGCTATTCAGGAAATCATTCCAGTACAGCGCGCCGCCAAGGCATTCGCCTTGCGCCACCGGGTCGTGACGCAATGCTTCCGGCAGCCGGCGATCTGCATAGATATCAGCAAAGTAAAATTCGCCGCCTGGTTTCAAGAGCGTCCGCGCCGCGCGAAATACCGCTTCCTTGTCTTCGACAAGATTGATCACGCAGTTTGAGATGATGACATCGAAACTGGCGGGCTCGAGATCAAGCGTTTCGAGGCGTTCTATGTCGCCTTCCAGAAATTCAACATTGGCGTATCCGAATTTCTCTGCGTGCCAGTCCTGATGCGTACGCGCAACGGCGAGTTGTTCCGGGGTCATGTCAACGCCGACAACGGAGCCCCTGGCGCCGGCAAGCTGCGCCAGCACATAAGCATCCTGCCCGGCGCCGGAACCGAGATCCAGAATCCTGCACCCCTCAAGCGCCAGCGGCGCAATCAGGCCACAGCCATAATAGCGCGCGCGAACATCCGGATGAACATTCGCCAATAAGGGCTTCAGATAGTCAGGCAGATCGTCGATGGTGCAACACGCATCGGTCTTGAGATCCTGTGAAGAGGACAGTTCCTTGCCGTAATAGTCTTTTACATTCTGCTGAATATTCATTTCGCACCCAATCCGTACCCGTCAACTGTGTCTAGCCGGTCATTGGTGGCGGGATTTCGGTGCAACATCAATCCACAGCCCGCCTTGCGCGCGCAAGTGTGATATGAATTGCTGATGACTAGCCGTCAAAATATCGCTTCTTTTCCATGTGATATGGTCGCCAGGAAACAATAAAAGGGTCTTTGTGTCGTCAGTCAGTTCGATCAGATCACGGGTCAAAAGCCGTGTTGAACGGCGTCTTGATAAGGCGGCGCAAGTCTTTCTGGATGACCCTGCACTGCTTAAAGTCGATTTTTCCGAACCTGCCGGCGAGCCCGCGCTGGTGGGGCCGGACTCTGTTTCCTGGCGCATATTCAAAAACCCGGTCTCGCTGTTCATCGGCGGCGTGACGGCGGTCATTCTGGAATTCGCGGAACCCCGGGTGCGGAGTGGCGTATGGGAGAATTCGACCTTTCGCACTGACCCGGTTCGCCGTCTCAAGCGAACCGGCCACGCCGCCATGATCACCGTTTATGGCGCGCGCAGCATCTCAAAGCGGATGATTGCCGGCGTAAATCGCATGCATGGCCGAGTCGCGGGTGTAACCCCGTCTGGCGATCCTTATGCTGCGAGCGATCCTGAACTCTTGAACTGGGTGCAGTCGACCGCCGCCTTCGGATTTCTGGAAGCCTATTCGGCATATGTCGCCCCCCTCAGCGATGCTGAGAAAAGCCGTTATTATTCGGAAAGCCAGACGGCGGCCGGGCTCTATGGTTGTGTAAACCCACCCAAGTCTGTCGCGGAACAAAAGGCGCTGTTCGCCGCCATGTCGCCGCGTCTGGAAGGTTCTGACATCATCTTTGAATTCCTGTCGATCATGAAAAAAGCAGCGGCGTTCCCGCAACCGGCGCAACTGGCCCAGCATTCCCTTGTGCGCGCCGCCGTTGATCTGGCGCCGCCCGAGATCCGCTCTGTGCTCGGGCTGGATAGCAGCTACGGCCTGCGCCCGTTTGAACGTCAGATCGTCGCCCGCATGGCTTGGCGCGCGGATCGCCTGATGCTTCGTTCCGGCCCGGCGGTGCAGGCCTGCCGGCGCGTAGGGCTCGCGGACGACTATCTTTATCCGCGCGCGCGATAGCCGCGTAATTGCGCCCGGCGTCCAAGCGGCTTAAGGAAACACTCCAAATTCATTGCCTGGATTCTCATGACTGAAATTACCCCTGAAATCGTCGCCGAACACGGCCTCGCGCCAGACGAATATGACCGCATCAAAGAGCATATGGGCCGTGAGCCCAACCTTGTGGAACTGGGCGTTTTCTCCGTCATGTGGTCGGAGCATTGTTCTTATAAGTCGTCGCGCCGGCATCTGGCGAAGCTGCCAACCTCGGCGCCGTGGGTGATCTGCGGACCAGGGGAGAATGCGGGCGTCATTGATATCGGTGAAGGGCTTGCTGCGATCTTCAAGATGGAAAGCCACAACCATCCGTCTTTCATTGAACCCTATCAGGGAGCGGCGACGGGTGTTGGCGGCATCATGCGCGACGTCTTTACAATGGGCGCGCGGCCTGTAGCGAATATGAACGCCTTGCGATTTGGCGACTGGAGGCATCCGAAAACGCGGCATCTCGTTAGCGGCGTTGTCGCCGGTATCGGTGGTTACGGCAATTGCATGGGCGTGCCGACGGTCGGCGGTGAGACCAATTTTGATCCGGGCTATAACGGCAATATCCTCGTCAATGCGATGACGGTTGGTATCGCTGAGAAGGACAGGATTTTTTATTCTGCCGCCCGCGGCGCCGGCAACCCGGTCGTTTATGTTGGTTCTAAGACCGGCCGCGACGGCATTCACGGCGCCACGATGGCGTCGGCGGAGTTCGATGATGCGTCGGATGAAAAACGCCCGACGGTGCAGGTTGGCGATCCGTTTACGGAAAAACTATTGCTTGAGGCTTGCCTCGAACTGATGGCGTCGGACGCCATCGTTGCTATTCAGGATATGGGGGCGGCGGGCCTGACCTCTTCGTCGGTTGAGATGGCCGCGAAAGGCGGCGGCGGTTTCGAGCTTGATCTTGATCATGTGCCTCAACGCGAAGAGGGCATGACCGCTTATGAGATGATGTTGTCAGAAAGCCAGGAGCGAATGCTCATGGTCTTGAAGCCCGGCAGTGAAGACGCCGCACGCGCAATCTTTGACAAATGGGAAATTGATTTCGCCGTCATCGGTGTGACAACCGATACGGGACGTCTTGTGATCAAACACAAAGGCGACACCGTCGCGGATATGCCGGTGCCGCCGCTTGCCGATGCGGCGCCGAATTATGACCGCCCGCATACCGAACTTACAAAACCGGCGGCGCTTGACGATCCGCAAGTCTCGATCAATGAGACGGAAGCGATCCTGCGCGGACCGGGCAAATCGGACGAAGAGATGCGCACGATTGCGCAGACACTGATTTCTGACCGGCTTGGCGATGGCGATCTGGTTGACGCGGTCGGCCTGACAGCGGCGGCGGGCGAGGCGCGAATCTATGCGCGCTCGAAACCCGATGGGGTCAGTTTCGACGGCTTTGAGGAGGCGTCCCGCAATCTGGCGTCCGGCGGCATCGTTGAGAGCGCGGAAGTGGAAACGCGTAAGGAAGAACTGTCATTGGCGGAAACACCGGGTGGGGACACGACCCTGACGGCGCTTGCACGATTGATGTCCTCACCTGACCTGTGTTCGCGGCGCTGGATCTGGGAGCAATATGATTACACTGTGATGGGCGACACCGTGATTGCGCCTGGCGGCGATGCGGCGCTTGTGCGGGTACACAATTCAAAGCGCGCTCTCGCGGTCACCACCGATGTGACGCCGCGCTATGTCAAATCGGACCCTCACGAAGGCGGCAAGCAAGCGGTGGCGGAAACCTATCGCAATATCTGCGCAACCGGCGCCGCGCCGCTGGCGATCACCAATTGTCTCAATTTCGGCAATCCGGAGCGGCCAGAAATCATGGCGCAGTTTGTCGGCGCCGTTGAAGGAATTGCGGAAGCATGTGAGGTGCTGAACTATCCTGTCATTTCCGGCAATGTTTCCCTTTATAACGAAACAAATGGTCAGGCGATTCCGCCAACGCCGGCGATTGGCGGGGTGGGTGTTATCGAAGACGCAACAAAAGCCGCGCGTGTCGGCGGCGCCGAAATGGGCGAGGAACTGATAGCCATTGGCGTGACGCGCGGCTGGCTGGGGCAATCGATTTATCTACGTGACCTTTTCGCTATTGAAGATGGTGCGCCGCCTCCAGTGGACCTGGAAGTTGAACGCAAGACCGGCGAGCTCATCCGTAAGCTGATTGACGAGGGGCTGGTCACCGCCTGTCATGACGTATCCGATGGCGGCCTGTTGGTCGCCGCCGCCGAGATGGCGCTCGCCGCCGGGCGCGGCGTCAACCTGCAGACGCCGGTAAAAACGCGCAAGGCGGCCTTCTGGTTCGGCGAAGACCAAGGGCGCTATCTGGTGGCCGCTGCGCCGGCGGGCGCCGACACGCTGCTTCTGAAAGCGGCGATGGCGGGCGTTCAGGCGTCTAAGATTGGCCGGTTTGGCGGGCCGGATATTCTGCTGGACGACAAGGATGCTCTCTCGCTCCTTGATTTATCTGATATATTTGAGTCTGCATTGCCGGACTACATGAACGCAACCCGTAACCTGGAGACGCCGCCCATGCCCATGGCTGCTGACGATATCAAAAAACTGGTCCTTGAAGCTTTGCCTGACGCAGAGATCGAGATTGAAGATCTGGCGGGCGATGGCGACCATTATCGCGCGCGTATCGTATCCGCCGCGTTCAACGGCAAATCTCGCGTCCAGCAGCACCAGTTGGTCTACAAAGCGCTTGGCGGTCGTATGGGCGGCGCGCTTCATGCGCTCGCATTGGAGACGGAAGCGCGGGAGTAAACTTGGAGAGCTCTTCCGCCATGCCTGACCAAATAGAAACGCCTGTCTTATTGCTTGATAAATCAAAGCTTGAGGCCAACGCGGCGCGCTTGAAAGCCCGCGCTGATGAGCTTGGCGTTATTTTGCGTCCGCATGTAAAGACATTGAAGAGTGTTGAAGCGGCGAAAGTTTACGCGCCGCCGGGCGGTCGCATCACTGTTTCGACCTTAAGAGAAGCGGAAGTCTTCGCGGAAGCAGGCTATACGGATATTTTTTACGCCGTCGGCATTACGCCAAACAAGCTTGAACGTGCGGCGACTATCGCAAAGAGCGGCGTTGATTTGACTCTCTTGCTGGACACTGTTGAAGCAGCGCAGGCGGTCAGCGACGCATCGGCAAAATTTTCTTTTCCACTCTGTGCGATGATTGAAATCGATGTCGACAATCATCGCGCGGGCATCCCATGGAACAACGATGCGCTGATCCCGATTGCGCAAGCGCTTACGGCAAACGGGCGATTGCGCGGGGTCGCCACCCATGCGGGCGGCTCCTATAATTGCAAATCGCTGGAGGCGATTGCAGATATCGCTGAACAGGAGCGTGACTTAACGGTGCGCGCCAGCGGGCGATTACGTGAAGCAGGCTTTGACGCGCCGGAGGTTTCGGTCGGCTCGACTCCAACGGCTTTGATGGCGCGGGACTTATCCGGCGTGACGGAATTGCGCGCCGGCGTCTATGCGACGTTCGATCTTGTCATGGCCGGACTGGGCGTCTGCTCCATCGACGATATCGCGGTGTCGGTTCTGTGTTCGGTGATTGGCCATCAGCTTAATAAAGGCTGGGTGCTTGTTGACGCTGGCTGGATGGCGATGTCGCGCGATCTTGGTGGCGCGGGTGATGTGGACCAGCGTTACGGCGCTGTTTGTAGTGCGGATGGCGCCATTATGCCTGACTATGTACTGCACTCAGTTAATCAGGAACATGGCGTCATTGCGCGCAGGGATGGCGGCGCCATTGATAAAGACGCCTTCGCCTATGGGACGCAGCTGCGCATCCTTCCGAACCATGCCTGTGCGACTGCCGCCCAATTCGACAAATATGTCGTGCTTGAAGCGGACAATGAACAGCACACTGTCTGGCCACGGGTCAACGCCTGGTGACCGTTAAGCTGCGCTGAGGTTAATGGCGCTAGAACGGCATTGCTTTTTGGATCATCAAAATTAGCAGCTACGCCGAAAAAGCGCTTCCGGAAATGAATAGCCTGAATGGCGCCACAGACCGGAAGCCGAATTTTTTATAAATGCCGGCTGCCATTTCCGTTGAGTGCAACACCAGCATATCGACACCGGGAACGGAGGCTTCGGTAAAAGCTTTAGCGCATAGTGCTCGCGCGACACCGCGTCCGCGCGCTTCCGGCTGAGTCGCAACACCATATATGCCGACCGTGTTTTCGAAACGGTGTGTGAACGCCTTACCGACGAGCTTGCCGTCGATGGTTGCTATCCAGCCGCGCGTCGTCGCGCCTTTGCTGCCGATATTGTTATCTATAAAAAATCTCTGGAGGTGCGGGATGGCGTCCGTAGGGACAGACCAGCGTGCGGCGATATATTCGATGACCACTTCTTGGTCACCGGCGCAAAGTTCGCGGATATGAACGCCATCTGGAACATCTATCGGTGCATTAAGGCGGTCAGGCTCAATCACCATGCCGGTAAAGCCATCGGCCTCTTCCAGACTGTGCGCCGCCAGCCGGTCAGCAAGGTCATGCGGCTCCGCGCTTGGATGAACCAGCCATAAATGTTCGACCTTGCGGTCAGCGTAGTGGCGCAGCAGGCGATCGATTACCACATCCGGCTGGCGCGTCTCATGAAACCTGAAGACTCCGTTGTAAGGGAGCGAGGCTATTGGCGTGTCGAGATAGTAGGCGCTGTCACTGCGCGTAAACGAACAGGTCTCGGGCGCGCCGAACTGCGCCCATTGAGACCAGAGGTTTTTTTCCAGCAAATCGATTTCGTTCTGAGACGCCATGTGTGTCAGTTCCCGTTAATACCGGGTCAGTGCGACGTCAGCCCAAAGACGAGAACCAATCCGACGGCAATTGGCGCCACATATCGGATCATGAAGCGCCAGAAGCGAAAGACGCCTTCGCTGGAACGGTGCAGTTCGTCACGCATAACCTCGCGCGGCGCTATCCATCCGGCAAGAATAGCGCTGAACAGTCCGGCAACGGGTAGAAAGATGCTGCCGGCGGCGAAGTCGATCATCTCCGCCATGCCCTCAATGGTAACGCTTGCCGCGCCTACGCCCCATGCGAGGCCGCCAAAAATCAAGACCGTTGGCAAGCGTTTCAATCCGAACAATTCTTCGAGAAAGACAACGGTGACAAGCAGCATAATAATCGATGAGGTGAGCGCGGCGATAAAGGCGAGCAGAAAGAAGCATCCGCCAATGATTGCGCCTGCAGGCATGGTTGAGAATACGGCGGGCAGGGCGTCGAAAATCAACCCCATGCCGGCGCTCGGATCCAGACTGAAGGCGAAGACCACGGGGAAAATCATCAGCCCCGCAACGATAGCGACGAGCGTGTCGGCGCCGGCGATCAGTGCGCTGCTCGATGCAATGTTTTCTTTTTTGTCGAGATACGCTCCATAGGTGACCATGCCCGCTGTGCCGACTGCGATAGAATAAAACGCCTGTCCCATGGCGGCGAGGACGACGTCAGGCGTAAGCTGACCAAAACGCGGCGTAAATAAGTAAGCGATTGCTTCTCCCGCTGCGCCGGTCGTCAATGCGTAAACCGACAAACCGGCGAGCAACAGGAAAAAGGCCGGCATCAAAACAGTGACCAGCCGTTCTATTCCCTCGCGTAGTCCTTTCGCAACAATGAACATGGTCAGGCCGATAAATAACGTGTGCCAAAAAACAGCCTGTAGCGGTCCAGCATAAAGCGAGCGTGCTGCGGATGGTTCTGCGGTTGAGAACTCGCCCGTAAAAGACATGACCGAATAAGCGATGATCTGCCCTGAGATGACGCTATAAGTGGAGAGAACTGTATAACTTGCGACAATGGCGATCAGGCCGCCAACGCCCCAAAGCTGTGAGTGGCCTGCTTCTTTTGCGAGCGCTCTCATTGAGCCGACGGCGGACAAGCGCTTTCGCCGTCCGATGGCAATCTCGCCCATCAGGATCGGGTACGCTACCAAAACAACGCAGAGAAGATAAATGATGACGAAAGCGGACCCGCCGTTCTGGCCGGTCTGAAAAGGGAACCGCCAGAGATTGCCAAGACCGACAGCTGCGCCGACAGCCGCCATCAAAAATCCGAATCGCGACGACCATCGGGGGCCGGTGGATGTATTTGCCATTGGGGTCGCCATGTTTCGTCTCTCCGTCGCGCAATCGGTCGCTGTCTATAACGGCAACCAAACGCGATATCCTCTGACTTTTGTCAGGAATAGCAAGCTAACCGGAGTCGCCCTCAGCGCTATTTGCAGTTCTCTTTACCCGACTTTATGGTGCGCCGCGAAACGTAGAGGCGCTATTTATGACAAACTCTATCCTTGCCGCCGGTTTATTCGCCGTTGGCTTCACTGTAACGGCCTGCGCCGATCGCAGGGATGCTCGAAATCCGGAAGACGTGATGGCGCCGCCAGAGGAAGCGATGGCGGAAACGGAGGCTGTTTTTGATGCGCCCGCGAGTGCGCCTTTAGATCGCTTTACTTACGCCAATTACAATGATGTTCTCGTGACGAACGCCGACCTGACGCTTGACGTTAACTTCGAGAATAAGGTCATCGACGGCGTCGCCGTCCTCGATCTTGAATATCTCAATCCGGATGCGCAGACCCTTGTTCTTGATACGAATGACCTCGAAATCGAAATTGTCGAGGGGAGAGAGAACGGAACCTGGATCACGCTGGATTATGCGCTGGGTCCGGATGATGCGGTGCTCGGATCACGACTTGATATTACCCTAACGGATAAGCCTGCCCAGGTTCGCATCAATTATCGTACAAGCCCGGAGGCGGAAGGCTTGCAGTGGCTTTCACCGGCGCAAACCGCCGGCAAGGAGCATCCGTTTCTTTTCAGTCAGCATCAACCCATTTTCGCGCGCACCATGGCGCCGTTACAGGATACGCCGGCCGTGCGCATGACCTACACCGCCAGGGTTCAAACGCCTTCCGCGCTGACGGCGTTGATGAGCGCCGAACAGGATGAAGGTCCCCGCGATGGCGATTACGCGTTTGCAATGCCGCAACCTATTCCGTCTTACCTGTTGGCGATTGTCGTCGGCGATCTCAGCTTTAAGGGTATTAACGATCACATTGGCGTTTATGCGGAAGACTACATTCTGGATGCAGCGGCCGCCGAGTTCGAAGACACGCCGGCGATGGAAGATGCGACGACAGCGCTTTACGGGCCTTATCGCTGGGGCCGTTATGATCTATTGGTCTTGCCGCCGAGTTTTCCCTTTGGCGGCATGGAAAATCCGCGCCTCTCCTTTTTAACGCCAACGCTTGTTGCCGGAGACAAAAGCCTCACCAATGTGGTTGCGCATGAGCTTGCCCATTCCTGGTCCGGCAATCTTGTCACCAACGCCACCTGGAGCGATGCATGGCTGAATGAAGGATTTACCTCCTATGTGGAGAACCGCGTCATGGAGGCGCTCTATGGCGAAGACCGCGCGGTTATGGAACGCGTGCTTGATCTCGAGCGCTTGCGTGAAACGGTTGAAGGGATGGATCGCCCGGCGCTTACACAGCTCAAGCTTCCCGACGATCTGGCGCACCCTGACGATGCATTCTCTCAAGTCGCTTACGTCAAAGGCATGTTCTTTCTGAAATTCCTTGAAGGCCGTTTCGGGCGCGATGCATTCGACCCTTTTCTGGCGCAATATTTCGATCACTTCGCCTTCCAGAGTATCATTACGGAAGACTTCCTCGCTTATTTTGAGGATCGGCTCTGGTCAACCAACCCGGACGCCGTCACGAAGGCGGAAATTGAAGAATGGGTTTTCGGGCAAGGGCTGCCTGAGACAATTGAGAACCCGATATCCGATGCGTTTGAGAAAGTCTCCGAACAGCAGGCGCAGTGGCTGGCTGGCGAAGTGGCCGCCGATGACATTGAAACCGGCCAGTGGACAACTCATGAGTGGCTGCATTTCATTAATTCACTGCCGGATGATTTAACGATAGAGCAGTTTACGGCGCTCGATGCAGCATACAGCCTGTCAGATACTACGAATGCGGAAACCGCTTTTGCATGGTACATGAAAACGATTGCTGGAAATTATGAACCAGCCCTGTCGCCGCTCGATGCATTCCTGATGCGGGTTGGGCGCGGCAAATTCATTTATCGTCTTTACCAGGCTTTGATTGATGCTGGCCGGAATGACTGGGCGGCGGCGGTTTATGAGCGGGCGCGGCCCGGCTATCATCCGATCGCACAGCGCAGGATTGACGATATT
The DNA here is from genome assembly GCA_965230025.1 of Hyphococcus sp. Classification (GTDB taxonomy): domain Bacteria; phylum Pseudomonadota; class Alphaproteobacteria; order Caulobacterales; family Parvularculaceae; genus Hyphococcus. Next base: position 30,024 of record CBDDKD010000055.1, on the reverse strand, counting down.
TTTGACGAAGCAGCTTAAGCGCCGACAAACTTATTGCGGATCCGGCCCGGTGAGGAAGATTTCCAGCATCGGGCAGACCATGACGCGATCGTCAAAGACCGCGCCGACGATCAGTGTTTTATCCCAGACCGCGCCGACGGAAGAGGCGTTGAGTTCGCCTTCTGTCGAGATAAAGACATCAGACTTCAAGCCGTTGCGCGGGTTGAGGCGGATAACATGGGACGGCGCGACATTGTCGGGATCTTTCGCATGAGCAAGGAAATCAAAAACCTTTGTATGCCCTGCAATCCAGAGCCCGCCATCGGCGGCGATTTCAATATTGTCCGGCCCGGTATTGACCTTGATAGACTTCTGCTTCGTCAGCGCGCCCGTTTCAGGGTCGCGGTTAAAAATAGAAATCCGACGCTTCAGGAATTCCGCGACATAGATCGTTGATCCGTCTACAGACTGGTTAATGCCGTTGGCGTAGGCGAGCCCTTTCGCGGCGATCCGGCCGGTTTCTCCGTCGAAATAGGAAACGCTGGAGAAAGGCAGCGCCATATAAGCTTCCAGCCATGCCAGCGGGCCTTTTTCAAAGCCGCGATCATTGGTGGCGTAAAACTGGCGAGGACCTACGGCCACCACGTCATTAGGCGAATGCATCGCATCGTATGAAACGCTTTCGAGATGAGTGAGGTCGCCATTGGCGCTGACGGAAAATATCTCAACGATTTCCTCGCCGGAGGGCGGGTGATTGACGACAAACAGGCGCTTCTCGCCATTCGGTCCGCGCCACAGATTGATGCCGTGGGGAAGGAAGTCTTCCATCGAAGGCGAGACACGGCGAACCGCATTGTCGCCGTCGAGATTCATCAGATAGATGCCGTTTTGGGGATTAACCCCGTCCGCCCCTGTCTCATTGTACCAGTCCCGCCGGTCGGCGGCGGAGATAAAAGCGGCGTTCAAGTCCGGATCGATTGTTACATCTTCGGTTCCGGGCGCAATTTCGACCGAGGTGCATCGATTGACGAGCGCCGGCTCCAGGGACGCGAATGTCCCTGCCGCAGGAATAATATGCGCGAGGAACCACCCCAGCGCGGCAAGCCCGATCACGATAAGAAAACTGTAAAGGAGCCGCATAGCGGCGACCCTCCATCCCAAATTCTCCCAAGGGTCTCAAAAACATGACCCATGCGCAAGCGCGCATATGTTGCGCTGCAATAGAGGCGAGACATAGAGCAAGCAAATCCGCCGGTTGTCTGCTGAAAACTGGAACCAAAACGAATTTTTCGTGCTATGCGCGAAGCTTATGGACCGCTTCAGTATTGCAACCCCCCGCAAATTGCCCGCCGCGCTCGCCGGAGCGCTGGCAGCGAAATACGATGTCCGCGAGCCCGCCGGCGAAATCGCCGACCTTGCTGAATTCGTTCAAATGGCAAAAGGCTCGAAAGCGATTTTTGCGACCGCGTTCGATGAAATGGATGCGGCGTTCATCAGCGCCTTGCCTAATAGCGTTAAAATGATCGCGTCGATTGGCGTTGGCGTCGATCACATCGATCTTGAGGCCGCAAAAGCCAGAGGGCTTGCCGTTTCGAACACGCCGGAAGTCACGACGCCATGTCTCGCCGATACGACTATTGGTTTGATCATTGCGGCATGCCGGCGCTTTCGCGAAGGTCTCGACATCGCCAAGACTGGCGAAGGACGGGGCATGTTGACGCCTGACAGCTGGGGGCAGCGCGTCACCGGTCGCACCCTCGGGATCATCGGTATGGGCAACGTGGGCAAGGCGGTTGCACGGCGCGCCCGCGCCTTTGATCTGAATGTCATTTATACGACGCCGCGACCATCGGCGGAGATGGACGCTGAATATTCGGCAAAGTCCGTTGACCTAGATGAGTTGTTCAAGACGGCGGACATTATTTCCGTGCACTGTCCTTTGAACGACAAAACCCGGCATATGATAGACGCCGCCGCTATTGAAAAAATGAAGCCCTCGGTTGTCATTATCAATATATCGCGGGGACCTGTGATCGATGAGCTGGCGTTGATCGAAGCACTGAAGTCAAAACGCATCTTCGCCGCCGGGCTCGATGTGTTTGAAACCGAACCCGGTCCGATCAGGGAAGAACTGCGCACGCTGCCGAATGTCTATTGCCTGCCTCATATCGCATCGGCGACATGGGAAAGCCGCGCCGGCATGGCTGCGCGGGTGCTCGCCAATATCGACGCGTTTTTTGAAACGGGCGAGCCTTGTGATCGCGTTGTCTGACCTGAGATGGATGAAGCGCAGCCGATTATCGTTACGCTCCAGCTCGACGCAAAGAGCGATGCGTTTTTTCAGGCGCAGCGGCGAAAATATTTTCCGCCTCAGATCAACTATATCGGCGCGCATTTAACGCTTTTCCATAATCTGCCGGGGCCGCACTTCAGTGAAGTCTTGAAGGTCATTGGGCGCTGTTGTGCAAAGCGCAAAAATTTTGCGCTCGAAATTACCGAGCTGCTGAAACTGGGGCGAGGCGTCGCCTATAGGGTTGAAGCGCAACCGCTTATGGATTTGCGCGCCGAACTTGCGCATGAGTTCGATCCTTGGCTCATCCGACAAGACCGGCAAGGGTTTCGCCCTCATATCACCGTTCAAAACAAAGTGGCGCCTCATGAAGCGGTGGCTCTCTTTGATCATCTGAATACCGGGTTCACGTCTTTTTCAGCTACGGCGGAAGGCGTTCAGCTCTGGTTTTATGAGGGCGGGCCAAACCGGCCCGGAACATGGGCTCCGGCCGGCGCCATCATGTTCGGGGAATAACGCCGATTTGATCAATCCGGGCCAATGCAACGCTCTCTTCTAACCCCGCCTTAACCGCGATCGCAGACGATGCTCTTTGATTAATTGAGGGGATTGCTGTGTTGAAATATGTCGCCGCCATTGGCGTAATACTGCTGCTATCCGGTTGCGCAGGCATGTCAAAAGACGAGTGTCTGTATGCTGACTGGCGCGCCATCGGTTATGAAGACGGGGCCGCCGGGCGTCCTGTTTCCGCAGTCTCCAACCGCCGCGCCGTTTGCGCCAGAAAAGCGGGCGTTACCGTCGATATGGCGTCCTACACGGCGGGACGCAGCCAGGGTCTTGAGCTCTATTGCCAGCCCTCACGCGCGTTTGCTGTCGGATCGGGGGGCGGGACCTATTATGGAGTTTGCGCAGGCCCTGACGAAGCGGATTTCGTCACCGCCTATCAGTCCGGACGACAACTCTTTGTTCTGGAGCAGGCCGTTGCGGGCATTGCCCAAGAGATTCGCCGGGCGCATGCCGACCTTAATAATGTTGAGCATCGCATTGCAGACGCCCAGGCCGGGCTGATCGCGCCAAAAGTCCCGTCAGAGGAACGTATTCAGTATCTGGCGGACCTGAAGGCGTTTTCTGAGGAAAAGGGCAATATCGAAACAGCTCTTATCGCCCTCAACCGCGATCATGTGCGGGCTGAGGAAGACTTGCGCGACTATCAGGACCACCTCGCCTTCAATGGGCCTTATCCAGGGGCTGCACGGCCGATAAGCGCCCGCTACTAATTCGTGCGAATCTCTTTGCGATTGGCGGCGCCGGCGCTACACCGCGTGAATGGCTGAAAAGCATATATTGGTTGTCGGCGCGGGCGGCCCCTTCGGATTTGAAATCGTCCGCAATCTGCGCACGCTGAATCACTCCGTCATGGCGACGTATCGAACGCCGCGAGCTGACGCGATTAAGCGATTGCATGAAGTCGGAGCACAGACGTCGCAGTTGGATCTGGCGGATGAAACGGCGCTCGAAGCGCTTTTAGGAACTGCCGTCGCCGCGATCTTCACGCCGATCCTGACGGTCTCCAGGATAGCTTCGGCCTTAATTGCTGATCGTTTTCCGGCGGTTTTCTTCTCAAGCAATAATGCTGCGATCGACTTCGAGGCGGATATCTACGCCCGGCTTCGCGCAGCGGAAGAAGAAGTGCATAAGTACGCGCCTCAAGCGGTTATTCTTCGTCCAACGATGATCTATGGCTATCCGGGCGATGGCAATCTCGCCCGCCTGATGCGAACGATGCGCCGGTATCCAGTTGCGCCCATGCCCGGCGATGGCAAGGCGTTGCAACAACCGGTCTATTACAGGGATCTGGCGAAGATTGCCTGCATTAGCGCTGTGGGAGCGGCGTTTCCATCCAACCTCTGCGCTGTGGCCGGTCCGGGCGCTGTTACGCAAAAAGCGCTTTATGAAGCGGTTTCAAAGGCGGCTGCGGTCAGGCCGTTGATCGCGCCGACGCCCGCAAGGGCTTTGTCGGCCATGTTGCGAATTGGAGAGGGCCTTGGATTGAGAGCGCCGCTGTCGTCCGCACAACTGGCGCGCGCGAACCGGGATAAAACGCCCCGGGGCGCGCCGGTGATTTTGGGCGAGACGCCATTAGCCGAGGGGCTTGGCGCGCTTGCTCATGATCTTGACGCGGGCGCTGCTGGCGCCTAGCTAACCGTAAAGGTAGGAGCGCAATGATGACCGATTCCGTACAGGCTGATATCAAATCGAAAGTCGACGATAACCCCGTCATGCTGTTCATGAAGGGCACGCCGCAGTTTCCGCAATGCGGATTTTCATCCGTCGTCGTTCAAATCCTGGACCATCTCGGCGTTGACTATGAGTCGGCGAATGTTCTGGAATCCGACGACCTTCGCGATGGCGTCAAACAGTTCTCGGACTGGCCGACCATTCCGCAGCTCTATGTCAAAGGCGAATTTGTCGGCGGCTGCGATATTGTCCGCGAGATGTTTGAAAAAGGCGAGCTTCGCCAGTTCCTGGAAACCAAGGGTGTCGCGCACGCTGCTTAGGGCGCGATTTTCTGTGCTTTGATTTTCACCTTCGGGGCCGGATCAAGTTCAGCTGCGCCCATCCGTTTTGGCGCGCGCATTAGCGAGCCTTTGATCTGATCCTGCTCGTCAAAACGCAAACGTCGAAACAACGCGTCCGCTTTTGCACTGCGTGTTAAAGACGTTGCACCCAGGCGCAGAAAAAGATCCTGCGTCGTCACATCAAGCTTACTCATCAGCCCGCCCCGGCTTAACTATTGTTAAGCATCACGGTGATTCGAATTGGTTAATGAAGGGTTAAATACCGGGCGATTTAGTGTTCGGGGTCCTTATCAATCCTGCTGTGAATAACCAGCTCTCTGTACCTCCATCAACAACCTTCTTACTTCTGTCCTGCAGCGTGGCGGACTTGGCTCACGGCTCCACTTTGGCGAACAGGACGAGCCGGGGAGCGTTATAGAATTCGAGCATGCCTGCGTTATACTTGGATTGTGGCGAACTCACCGGACATACGTTTCTTCCAGGACCGTGAAGGCAACAACATCGCTTATGTTTGCGTGGGCGAAGGACCGCTTGTCATTTGCCCCGCCTGGTGGGTCAGTCATGTGGAGAGCGACTGGGTCGAAGAAGCGTTTCGATCCTTCTTCGAAACCTTTGGCCAGGGATTGCGCGTGGTCCGTTATGATCGCCCTGGCGTGGGCCTTAGCGACCCCCCGGACAAGTCACGCACACTTGAAGATGAAGCCGCGTTGCTTGAAGATTTAGCTAAAGAACTGGGAGAACCGCATTACTCGCTTTTTGCAATTTCCTGTGGCGGACCGCCCGCAATCCTTCACGCAGCAGATCACCCCGAAAACGTTCGGCGGGTTTGTTTCTTTGGATCATATGCCAAGGGCCAGTCGATATGCCCTCCTGATGTTCAGGTTGCCGTAGAGACGACTATCAAGGCGCATTGGGGCCTTGGCTCCCGGGCTATGGCGGACATCTTTCTTCCTGACGAGGATAGAAAGACAGTCGATGCATTTGCTCGCTATCAGAGGAATGCAACAAATGTCGAAACAGCGGCTGACCTGCTGCGCCTCACCTATGAGATGGATGTGTCTGACCGACTGTCTGACATTCGCGCGGATACGTTGATCCTCCATCGTCGAGAAGACCGGGCCATTCCAATCGAGTCAGCGCGTACGCTGGCCAAAGGCATCACTGGCGCAAGGCTCGTCGCATTAGAGGGCAGAGCCCACGTCCCATGGGTTGGCGGCGAAGCGCTGGCGCGACAGGCGAACGCATTCTTCAGAGGTCTTGCTGCGCCAACTGAAGCCCCTGTCGGCCAATCCGAAGACGCGTCACGTTTTGACGTACAAAACCGGCAACTGATTATCTCAGGAGAGCCGGTCACACTCACCCCCCTTGAGTTCGGCGTGATGGTTGAGCTGACTGAAGCAAACGGGAATGTTGTCACACGGGACCACCTGTTGGAAGCTGTCTGGCGACAACCTTTTGAAGGGTCCAATCGCATCGACTCTCTCATCCGCGGCCTACGCCGGAAAATGGGGCTGCACAGTGCGGCTATCGAAACCGTAAAGGGACACGGTTATCGCTTCACCGGTTGGCAAGTGTCCGGCTGATCGCATCACCTGGATCATTCTCACGCCTTTCTCATCCGTTTCTCATAGCGTTCTCAAGCAGCATCAATAGACGCTGTTATAGCCGGGCTCACCGAAACGAAACACGGGGGAGCCTGCCATGCGCGGTGGAATCTATTTAGTTTACGCCATTGCAGCCTACATCGTAGGCCTTGCGAATATTACCTATATTGTTGGGTTTCTCGCTGATTTTGGCGTGCCGAAAGGGATCGGTGACGGGCCGGCCACGCCGCTTTGGACCGCGGTTGGTATCGATGTGGCCTTGGTTCTCGGCTTTGGTCTGCACCACTCGATCACTGCACGGACAGCGTTCAAGCGCTGGTGGACGAAAATCATACCGGCGCCGATCGAGCGCGCGACGTATCTATACATGACCGCAATTATGACAGCGCTGCTTGTGATCTTTTGGCAACCGATCCCGATCACCATATGGAAGTTCGACGGGCTTTGGCCGCAGGTCTTTATCTATGGCCTGTATCTCAGCGTCTGGTCTCTTATGTTCTCAGCGACCTTCCATTTCGGGCACTTCGGCTTCTTTGGCCTGGCGCAAGCCTGGGCGAACTTTCGAAAGACGCCCCCGAAATCTTCAAGCATGAGCGCACGCTATCTATATGCGCTCGTCCGTCATCCGATAAGCGTCGGTTGGATGGTTACGCCCTGGATCACGCCGCATCTCACGGTTGGCCATATTGTCTTCGCCCTCGCGACCTTCGTTTATATCATGGCGGCGACGCCGTTCGAGGAAGCTGATCTCATCGAAGACCTTGGGGATGACTACCGAGTGTATAAGAAAAGAGTGCCTGCGTTCGTCCCGCGTTTCTAAAGGCGACATTCGGGGTGAGGAATAAGACTTTCGATCTAAGCTTTCACCTTAACGTAGCTGCCCGGCGCATCTTCAATCACGCCAAGCTTGCCGTCGCCAGGCTGGCGGGCGGGGCATTTGCCGTCGCTGACGCCATTCAGCCATTCAATCCAGTGCGGCCACCATGAACCTGGAAAGCGTTCTGCATTCTTGCTCCACTCTTCGACGGTTTCGGGCAGCGCCGTGTTGATGGAGTGATGATATTTGTGTTTGTCCGGATGATTAACGACGCCGGCGATATGGCCTGAGCCTGCGAGCATATAGATAACTTTGTCATTGCCGCCGGATGCAAACAGGCGCGCCGTCTTATAGATCGAACGATAGGGCGCGATGTGATCGGTCTCGCCGGCCTGCATGAAAATCGGAATATCGACTTTGCTGAGATCGAGTTTCTCGCCGTCCATCTCCATATCGCCTTTGGCGAGGGCGTTTTTCTGGTAGAATTCTCGCAGATAGAACAGGTGTACTTTTTTCGGCATTCTGGTTGCGTCTGAATTCCAGAACAAAAGGTCGAAGCGCGCCGGGTCTTTGCCCTTCATATAGTTGTCGATGACAAATGACCAGATGAGGTCGTTGGAGCGCAGCATGTTGAAGGTGTTCGCCATGGCGCGCCCTTCAAGTACGCCGCCTGCCGCATCCATCTGTTTTTCGATAGCGTCGAGTTGTTCGTCGTCAACAAACAACAGAAGGTCGCCGGCCTCGGTAAAGTCCGCCTGCGCCGTAAAGAAAGTCGCGGAGTTGATGCGATTGTCGCCCTTCTTCGCCATCAGGGCGAGGGCTGTCGACAGCATGGTGCCGCCAATGCAATAGCCGATGGTGTCGATTTTCTTTTCGCCGGTGGCGTCTTTGACGGCGTCCAGCGCTTCAAACAAACCTTGCTTGATATAATCTTCGAATGTCTTGTGCTTAAGCTCAGGGCTTGGATTGACCCAGGAGACAACAAACACCGTGCGTCCCTGATCGACCAGCCATTTAATGAATGAGTTTTTCGGTTGCAGGTCGAGAATATAGAACTTGTTGATCCAGGGCGGACAGATCAGCATTGGCGTTTTTGCGACTTCCTCCGTCGTCGGCGAATACTGAATCAATTGCATGATCTCGTTTTGGAAAACGACCTTGCCGGGCGTTGTCGCAACATTCTCGCCTAGCTTGAAATAGCTGAGATCCGCCTGCCGGATCGACAACTCGCCATGACCGCGGTCGATATCCTCAAGCAGATTCTTCAAACCCTTGAGCAGGTTTTCGCCCTTGCTGGCGAGCGTCGCCTCGACAACTTCAGGGTTGAGCATGGCGAAATTGGATGGCGCGAAGGCGTCGATAAATTGTTTGGTGTAGAATTCAGCCTTGGCTTTTTCGTGTTCGTCCATGCCTTCAATTTGTTCGATGGTGTTTTCGAGCCAGCGCGCGAATACGAGATAGGATTGCTTGACGAAGTCAAGCATCGGATTTTCTTCCCAGGCGGGGTGAACGAAGCGCTTGTCGCCAGGGGGCGGAGTTACAGCCGGCTGCACTTCTTCGCCGGCGAGGCGGCGCGACATGGTTCCCATCAGCTTGGCGTAATCGCCCCAGAGATTGAACTGGCGCTGCATGACCGTTCCCGGGTCGGCCGACAGGCCTTTCATCATCTCCTGAAAGGCTTCTCCGACATTGAGCGGATCAGCAGGCAATTCTCCGGTGACGCGGCGGACATCGCTCTGTTTGGCGAAAAAATCCTTGATCACTTCCTGACTGGTGCCGGAGATATTGGTCAGATATTCCGATAAGGCGTCAAAGTCCTCATAGAGGTGCTTGTTTTCCTCGGCTTTTTCCGCCCTCTGCACTGGCGCTGCGCCATTGGGTTTTGCGCTTTTCTTTGATTTTGCTCCCTTCGCCTTGGGCGATGACTTTTTGGGCGCCTTTTTGCGAGCGCTTTTGCGCTTTTTGGGCGGTTTGGATTTGTCTGCTTCTTGCGTCATGGCACCGGATAAGGGTTTAAAGAACGGAGCGTAACCTATAGGACGCTCTCGTGCCTTATGTAAGACAATCGCTGGCGTTTTTGACCGCAGCGGGAGCCATAGCGGTGACCGGCTGCTCCAGCCTCGATTTGGCTCGATTTGCGCCGCCAGGTGTTGTGAAATATGAGGATATCGCCAGCGAAAAGCCGCCAAATCCAACGATTCAGGCGGCGGTCGATGAGCGAAAAGCCACGCCGGACAAGGAGTTTCCTAAACTGGCGGAAACGCCGTCTGAAAAGGACCGTCCCCAAAAACGCCGCTTGTCGGAGGTTAACGAGGAGATCGGCGAGTTGGCGGGGGCTCGTGACAATTTGAATGCTGAAGTCGCGGCGTCTCGCGAGCAAGCTGAAGCCGAAATGGCCGAGATCATGCCGCTACCCGATCAACGGGACGCGCTTGACGAATTGCTGCAGCGCGACGAAGCCTCGGCGCTTGCCGAGCGTAAAGATCCTCCGCCATCGGCGGGCAATCAATAATTATTTTGAACTGACTTGAAAACAAGCCAACCAGAACCTGGAAAGAGCAGAGTATGACGACGCCATCTGACGAACCTTATCTTGACCGTGTCCTGACGATGGAGCTTGGCCGGTGTACCGAAGCCGCCGCTATCGCCGCCTCGACAATGATTGGCCGCGGCGACAAGGAGGGCGCCGATCAGGCCGCAGTCTCCGCATTGCGTGAGGCGTTCAACAAACTTGAAATGGATGGCACCGTTGTTATCGGCGAGGGCGAGCGTGACGAAGCGCCGATGCTTTACATCGGTGAAAAGGTCGGCACCGGCAAAGGTCCCAAGATCGATATCGCGCTTGATCCGCTTGAAGGAACGACCCTGACAGCGAAAGCAATGTCGAATGCGCTGGCGGTGGTCGCGATGGCGCAAGGCGGGACCCTGTTGCACTCGCCAGACGTTTATATGGACAAGATTGCTTGCGGGCCGGGCTATCCGGACGGCGTTATCGATCTCGATGCGCCCATCGAGGAAAACATTGCAGCGCTTGCGAAAGAAAAGGGCGACGATCCGTCAGAGATCACGCTTTGTATTCTTGATCGAGAACGGCACCAGCCATTGATTGATGGCGCCCGCAAAATGGGGGCGCGGGTATTCCTAATTCCCGATGGCGACGTCGCGGGCGTTTTTCACACGACGGAACAATCAACCGGGATTGACCTTTATGTGGGCAAGGGCGGCGCCCCGGAAGGCGTCCTGGCCGCCGCGGCGCTTCGCTGCGTTGGCGGACAGATGCAGGGACGTCTGCATTTCAGAAATGACGACGAGCGAGGGCGCGCCGAAAGGGCTGGTATTAGCGATCTTGACCGGAAATACGGCCTTTATGACCTTGCTTCGGGCGATGTGATGTTCGCGGCTACAGGCGTTACGAATGGCACCATGCTTGACGGCGTCAAATGGGAACCCGGCTTCATCTCGACCCATACGGTGGTGATGCGGTCGCGGACCGGGACCGTCCGTTACATTCGTGCGCGGTCGCAACGAGATTAAGCTGAGCGATCGTAAGCCTGACAGCGTTTGGTGTCGGCTTGCAGAAAATGAGTTCATGACGACCAACCCTCAAGCTGTCACCACGCGTGGCGAAACATTTGCTGACATTGATTTGCCAGCCATGGGACGAAGCGCGTCCGGGCGACGATGGGTGCTTCGCGACGGTGATATGCGCGAAAGCCTGACCATCGCACAAAAGAATGCGCTCGATCCGGTATTGGCGCGTGTGCTGGCGGCGCGGGGCGTGCGTCATGACAATGTCGATGCGTATCTCAATCCGTCATTGCGTAATGAAATGCCGGACCCTTGCATCATGCAGGATATGGAACGCGCTGCGACGCGCATCGCGCAAGCTGTTCTTAACGGCGAGCAAGCCGGCGTTTTTGGCGACTATGATGTTGACGGGACGACGGCGGCGGCAATCCTGAAGCGTTACTTCGATATGATCGGCGCCCCTTTGTCTGTCTACCTGCCAGACCGGATAACGGAAGGTTACGGCCCGTCGATTGAAGCCTTTCGTTCCCTTAAAAGCGACGGCGCCTCGCTGATCATCACCGTCGACTGCGGCGCCACAGCCCATGCGCCAGTTGAGGCTGCTGCGGCGGAGGGGATCGACATCGTCGTTGTCGATCATCACATGATGAATGGCCCGCCGCCGGCCGGTGCGGTTGCGGTGGTCAACCCGAATCGTCCTGACGACATCTCAGGTCTCAACAATCTGTCAGCGGCGGGCGTCGCCTTCATGGCGGTGGTGGCGCTCAACCGAAAGCTACGTGAAGCAGGCTGGTTCAAGGATCGAAAAGAGCCGGATATTCGTCAGTTGCTTGATCTGACGGCGCTTGGCCTTGTGTGCGATGTGATGCCGCTTACCGGGCTTACGCGCGTGCTGGTTTCTCAAGGGTTGAAAGTGCTTGGCGGCGGCGCCAATCCGGGGCTGACGGCGCTGGGCGAGCGCGCCGGCGTTAAAGGTCCGCCCTCGACCTATCATCTCGGGTTTTTACTGGGGCCGCGCATCAACGCTGCAGGACGCATTGGTCACGCGCGCCTTGCTTTTGAATTGCTGACCACTGCTGACAGCGCAAAATGCCGCGAACTTGCAGAGCGTCTTCATGTGATGAACGCTCACCGTCAGGAAATCGAAGCGAGGGTGCAGGAAGACGCTGTCCGCATTATCACGCGCGATAATCTTGATAAGGATGATGTCATCGTCGTTGCAGGAGATGGCTGGCATCCCGGCGTCATCGGCATCGTCGCCGGCCGCATCAAGGAGATTTACGACACGCCAACGATTGTGATCTCAATCGACGGTGAACTTGGAAAAGGGTCAGGTCGGTCAATCACCGGTGTCGATCTCGGCGGCGCTGTGTCAGCGCTGAAGAATGATGACGTACTTGTTTCCGGCGGCGGGCACGCCATGGCGGCGGGACTGGCCGTTCCGGTAGGGAACATCGATACAGTACGCCAGCGCGTGAACGCAGCGTTAGGTGAGGCGGTTGCCGAGGCCAGGCAAAACCGTACGCGACATATTGACGGCGTGATCGCTCCTGGCGCGGTAAGTAAAACTTTTGCAGAAATGATCGATCTCGCCGGGCCTTACGGCCAGGGCAATCCCGAGCCCGTTTTCGCCATCGCGAATCTGCATGCTGATTATGTGAAGATAGTCGGCCAGAACCATCTGTCCGTGACCTTTCTGAGCGAGGGCGGTGAGGCTATCCGCGCCATCGCCTTTCGCGCCGAGGGTGAGCCTTTGGGAGAGATGCTGAAAATGGGCGTCAGGCTTCATGTAGCGGGAAAAGTCCGCGCCGATGACTGGCGCGGCGGGGACCACGGCCAGCTCCAAATCACCGATGTCGCCATCGCGGAATGAAAATCATCGCTTTGCGGTCAAATGGGGCTTGCAAGGGCCAAGGGTGGTCGCATATACAGCGCCCTCGCCATATAGTCGGCGAACCGATCGCGGGCCCTTCGTCTATCGGTTAGGACGCCAGGTTTTCAACCTGGAAAGAGGGGTTCGATTCCCCTAGGGCCTGCCATTTTCTTCATAAAATCCGGGATTTTATGAAACACCGGGCCGGTGACTCATTTTGCTGGAACAGTTGATTTCCCGCCATTTCTGGCCATAATTAACGATTGGTTAACCACACTGTCTGCGAGGGGTAGGACAATGAGAATTATCGCCGCCGTCACCGCTGTGACTCTATTATTTGCGCCGCTCGCAACCGCTTCGGCTGCAGATGTGAGTAAGGATTCGATTTCGGAAATTCTGACGAGCCAAGGATATAACGTTCGCGACTATGACGCGACGAAGATCATGGTGGATGTCGCGGAATATCGAATTGTGGTGGCGATTGACGGCGCTGACAAGGACATTTCCTTTATCACATGGATTCCCGGCGTTCAGGCGAGTGACGTTGGCTACCAGTTTCTCAATAAATTCAACAATGAAGTGAAATTTGGCCGCGCCTATATCGACCGGGACGGGGACGTTGCTATCCAGATGGACCGTAATTCATCCGGTGGGGTTTCAGCGAAAAACATCGAGTCCGATTTCGATGTGTTTTTGTTGCTGATTAACAAGTTTCTTTCCGACCTCGAATCACAAGCGGTGGCCTAAGCCTGCGAGTTTAAATTTACGGAACGGCCTCAAGATAACGGCGTAATGTTATCTAATCACTGCAACTCCCGGGGGAAAATAGGCAACAAACGAACTAAAATCGTGCATTCTTTGCGCCAAAGGGAATGACGTTTTGGCGTATCTCCAGTATAATTAATCAAAACAACCATAATTCAGGGCGCCGCCGGGGGGTTCCTTAAGACCATGGACGATCGACTTGAACAAACGATTGAGCCCGAAGCGTCAGTAGACGAAGAAGACAGTTTCACCATTACAGGCATTGTTAAGTGGTTTGATCCGACCAAGGGATACGGCTTCATCATTTCCAACGGCGGTGAAGGCGACATTCTGATTCATTCGTCGTGCCTGAAAGCGGCGGGTCGCAGCACGGCGCGCGAAGGCGCCACCGTCGAATGTGAGGTTGTTCGCCGCAGTAAAGGTCTTCAGGCTTTGAAACTTCTCGATATCGACGAGACAACGGCGACGCCGTTGGCGCCAACAGCGCCTATCTTAAGTCAGACGCCTGCCGGCGATTTTGCACGGGCCACTGTCAAATGGTTCAACCGTGCGAAGGGTTATGGTTTTTTGACCCGCGGCGACGGCACGGAAGACATCTTTGTTCATATGGAAACCGCGCGCCGATGCGGTCTCGGCGAATTGACGCAAGGCCAGCGTTTGCAAGTGTCATTCGCCGCCGGTCCCAAGGGTCTGTTAGCGATCGAAGTGCGGCCCGATCCCGAAAACTGATATCGGCGGGTTATGTATGCGTTTACTCCCTTATTTCGTAAGAATACTTTCTGTACTGATTATTTTTCTTGGCGCGGCGTGCGCCGGCCCGGATGGTGCTGGCGGCCGTTCGTCATCGGCAAATGACGAGACGCTGATCATTTACACGGATGATGACGAGTATAAGTTTTATATAGAGCTCGCAGATGACGACGATGAACGTCGCATGGGGCTGATGTACCGGACCGAGCTTGCGGGGAATGCGGGGATGTTGTTCGATTTCGGCGAGCCGCAGCCGGTTTCCATGTGGATGAAGAATACGCTGATCCCGCTCGACATGGCGTTCATCGACGAGACCGGTGAAATCAGGCGGATCGCCGCCAATACGACGCCCAGATCCCTTGAAAGCGTGCATTCCGGGGCGGCGGTGACTGCGGTGTTGGAGGTCAATGGCGGGACCTTCGAGCGACTGGGGGTGGAAGAGGGCGACAAGGTCGCGCATCCCATCTTTAAATCGGAATAGTTCATCCAAACCGGGCTCTTGGGGCTTTACAACCGGGACAAGATGCCCGATTGGAGCAGTCACACCGCTGGATCGGGGCGTAGCGCAGCCTGGTAGCGCATCTGGTTTGGGACCAGAGGGTCGCAAGTTCGAATCTTGCCGCCCCGACCACTGGTGATGAAGAACGCAAGGCAGACGAGACCATGTTCGCACGCATCTACAGACCCGCCAAAACGGCAATGCAGTCCGGCAAGGCGAAAACCGCGGACTGGGTGCTGGAATTCGAAGCCGATGCGGCGCGTCGTCTGGACCCGCTCATGGGTTGGGCGGGCGCCGTCGAGACAACGCCCGGCCAGGTCAGACTGACCTTCGAAAGCCAGAGCGAAGCCGCCGCTTATGCGGAAAAGATCGGCGTTCCCTACCGCATCGATGAAGAACATCGTGCGGCGTATCATCCCAAGGCTTACTCTGATAATTTCTCGTTCCGCCGCCGCAAGCCATGGACTCATTAAGCTGCGTTGGCCCCGTAGCTCAGCTGGATAGAGCACCGGCCTTCTAAGCCGATGGTCGCAGGTTCGAATCCTGCCGGGGTCGCCATTACTTTCAAGGCGTCAGATATGGTTGTGATCGGTGCATAAAAGTCTTTTCAAACATTAGAATTGGACTGACGCCACCGAATGATGAATGGCCGACTGAGATCAATACTAACTACTTTTCAGGCGACGACGGCGCCGACACGATCGACGGCGGTTACGGCAATGACACCCTCATTCTAAGCGGATTGCCTAAGTACGTCCTTGCACTATAATGAATATTATAGGTGTTCTAGTGGAAAACACCGCCTGATTACCCCTGCAATTCCATCAGAGGGGAGAACAAACTTGGCCGACGTATCATTCGCCAATCTTGATCAGGACCTCGCCATTACGTTTGACAATGATTTTATCATTAGAGATGAACTTCTGGTCGAATTTTCATCGATAGACGGCGTCGAAGCAGGCTTTGACTATTCATATTTATCGACGGGCGGCGATGACTGGGAATTCGCGGGGTTGGTCGTTTCCGATGACGGAATGTTTCCCACTGGCGGAACCGTTACATCTATCCAGTTAGACCTCGATAATGACGCCGCCGGCGCGCCGGAAATCAACATCACGGGCCTCTCCTTCGATATCACCGATCTGAATATCGGCGCCGGCACAGCGACTGAACAAAAAAACCGATTGTGGGAAACAGTCCTTGGAGGTGACGACACATTTGACTTCAACATGATTGATTACTCAATCGAGCTTCTTTTCGCCGGTGACGGGGCCGATCTTAATGATGGCGGCGCGCATCAGGGCGGCGATGACATTTTCAACGCCGGCGCCGCCTCGCTTTCAAATTCAAATACGATCATTACCGGTGATTTCTTTAATATTACCGACAATTCAACCGCCCAGGGCGGCAACGATACAATGCATGTGGGCGCGCGTGTTATCAGCGGTGATTTTCTTGATGTCTATTCCGGCGTCACTGCGTTCGTCGACGTGTTTGGCGGCGACGATGTGATCGCCCCCGCCGCATTTTCCGATGCGACATCCCCTGATCTAATCATCTATGGCGATGCGCAAAGAGTTTATTCCCTAACCACGTTCTTCGCGGGTGATGATTTCATCGATCTGCGGGCCACCGATTTTACCGGCTTTACCGGGACAACATTTCTATATGGCGATGCTTTTTCTGTACTCTCTCGTGGCGTTCTAGTTGGCGGCGACGATACGATCCATGGCTACGATGGCGCTGATCAGATTTTTGGCGATTCGGGATTCGGGAGAGGGACTGCCGGCGGCAACGATCAGCTCTTTGGTCATGGCGGCAATGACACGGTCTATGGTAGTGGCGGCTATGACACGCTGGATGGCGGCTCGGGCGTTGATCGGCTTTTCGGGGGATGGGGAAGAGATTTCATCGAAGGCGGCGACGGTAACGATCAACTTTTCGGCGACGGCGATCAAGACACGCTTTACGGCGGCGATGGCGACGACACATTGGACGGCGGCCACAGAAATGACACCCTGTTCGGCGGCGCCGGCACTGATGACCTGAGGGGCGGCAGCGGCCCTGATTTGTTCATCGTTCTGGAGGGCGAGTTCCAGGACAGTATTCAGGGCGGCAGCGGCGATGACACGCTCGATCTCTCCGATATTACGTCAGCCGCCGGAGCAGTCACCATAGATCTTGGCGCCGGCGTTATCGACGGGCTTGGGCCCGCAACGACAATCACCGGGACTGAGAATATTATTGGCACCCAGGCTGACGACACAATTACTGGCACACTTAGCGCTAACTACCTATTTGGCGCTGGCGGCGACGATTTGATCAGCGGTGCTTCTTTGTTACGGAATGACACGCTTAATGGCGGGACTGGCGACGATACGGTTGATTTCGCTTATTTGGCGATGGGCGTCCGCCCCAACTTTAACATTAACGTTAACATCAACCTTGATACCGCGCTGGCAAGTTTCGACGACGGCGGAACAATCACTGAAATCTTGAACTTCGAAAACGCCATTGGCGGCGACGGCGACGACACCATAACCGGCACGGCCGGCGCCAACGCCTTAACCGGCAACGCAGGCGACGATCGCGTATTGGGCCGCGCAGGCGATGACCGCCTATTTGCCGGGTCGGGGGATGACAGGGCCGAAGGCGGCGGCGGTGCGGACAATGTGCTTGGCGGACCGGGCAGAGACACGCTCCTCGGCGGCGGTGACGACGACACAGTGGGCGGCGGGAACAAGAGCGATCTTTTACGCGGGAATGCAGGCAGGGATTTGCTGCTTGGTTCGAATGGCAACGATCGCCTGTTTGGCGGTACGGCGGCCGATACGCTGCAAGGCGGCAACGGCCGCGATACGCTTAACGGCAGCTCAGGCCCGGACGTCATCAAGGGCGACGGGGGCAATGATCTCGTAAGTTACGATGATTCTAGCGCGGGCGTATTCGTCCGACTGTGGGCTGGCGACGGGACCGGCGGCGACGCAGACGGCGACACTTTGTTCGATATCGAGAACCTTGAGGGCTCGGCGTTCAGGGACACGCTGCAGGGCACCAACAGCGCCAACCGCCTTGAGGGGGGCGACGGCGACGACATTCTTCAGGCAATCGATGGCGATGACATCCTTATTGGCGAACGCGGCGCGGACTTGCTAACCGGCGGTGACGGTGATGATACATTCCTCTTTTTCCGGGGCGACGGCGAAGATACGATCAAGGATTTTGCCGCTGGCGCAGGAACCGACGATGTGATCAGACTGTTTGGTTTTGGCGCGGCGTTCGACAGTTTCGCGGAAGTTATCGCTGCTTCTTTTGACGATGGAACCAATACTACGATCAATTTTGGCGGCGGTAATTCTATTCTTCTAAACAACGTCACTGTCGGCGATCTGCATCAGGACGATTTTATTTTTTGAAGAAAACGTGGTGGATTGCAGCGCCATAATCACTCGCTGTGCTCGCTACGGAAATAATTGTGATGAACGGCGTATTACAGTCTAAGTTTGCTGGTCGTGAGAGTAGGCAGAATAAGCGTTTTTGGCGAAAAATTGCCATTCATGAAAGGCGAATGGTTTACTTTTGGTGTGAATTCGAGCGGATTTTTACAAAGCCGTTGACAGCTATGGTTCTGAAAAGAATATCAAAGATTGAGCCTTTATAAGCCGATGATCGCAGATTCGAATCCTGCCGGGGTCGCCATTTTCTGCAAGCGCGTGTATGGAGCATTGTTTCTGGCTCCGTAGCCTCAATTTGGATAGAGCACCGGCCTTCGAAGCCGTAGGTTGTAGGTTCGAGTCCTACCGGGGTCGCCAGCCCAATCGTTTTTATTCGAGATCCGGCAACGCCACCGCGTCAACATCTTCCGTCGGCGCCGCCAGGCTGAGCGCAACGATGACATCGTTCGCATCGGGCTCCATCATGATCCGCACGGATTTGTATCCGGCTTTCGCGACAGTGACGCGCCGAGCGCTTTCCAATTGAATGGTGCAGGGCGTTTCACATTCACCGGCGCCTTCGACCGTCACAAGGGCGCCGGGCGGAACAGAATCAATTGAAATTACGTTGTCGCCAAAGAGCGTCATGCAGCCCGACAGCGATAAAGCGACAGTGGCGCATCCTATGACTCGAAACAGACTCCGCATGGAACTCTCCCTGTCGCTTACTTCTGCGCCATCGCCATGGCGGCGAAGGCGCGTTCAAGATCATTGGTCAAATCTTCAACGTCTTCAAGGCCGGCGTGAAAGCGCAGGACGGGGCCGGGCTCGTCCCATGTGGTTGCCGAGCGGTTTTGCGCCGGGTGGACATGAACGCACAGGCTTTCAAAACCGCCCCAGGAAAAACCCGATGCCGAAAAGCTTAAAGGCGTTGAAGAATTGCTTCAGCACAGGCAGGGGAACCGGCTTCAAAACAACGCTGAAAAGGCCCGATGCGCCGGTGAAATCCCGCTTCCAGACCGCGTGTCCCGGACAGCTGCGATAGGCCGGGTGAATGATGCGCTCAACCTCGCTTCTTTTGCTCAGCCATTTGGCGAGCGCCAGACCGTTTTCCTGATGGCGTGCAAGGCGCGGAGACAATGTTCGCATACCCCGTAACGCCAGATAGGCGTCATCGGCCGAAACATTTGAGCCCAAGTTGGAGCAGCGCGTAGTAAATCTTCTGTGCGATTTTTTCGTTGGCGGACGTGATTGTGCCTACGAGGCAATCGGCGTGGCCGACAATGTATTTGGTCGCAGCCTGCACGCTGACATCGGCGCCTAGCGCCAGAGGTTTGCAGAAGTAACCGCCACTCCAGGTGTTGTCCGCAACAACAACGGCGCCGGCTTCATGGGCGGCTTCGGCCAGCGCCGGTATATCCTGGACTTCGAACGTCTGGGAGCCTGGCGATTCAACGAAGATGACTTTTGTGTTCGGCTGTATCATGCCTGCGATGTCTTCGCGTGTGGCGAGTGGGTCATAAAACGTTGTTTCAACGCCGAAGCGTTTCAGAAATTTTTCGCAAAACTTTCGCGTCGGGTTCATAGGCGGCGTCGGTCACCAGCACATGATCGCCCGCAGCGACAAAGGCCAGGATTGCAGCGTTGCATGCCTGCAGACCGGATGGCGCCAACCTTGTTTCGTATCCGCCTTCGAGCGCTGTCACCGCTTCTTCAAGAGCGCGATGGCTGGAAGTGCCAAGGCGCCCATAGGTGATGGCCTTCGCGCCCTCTATATAATCATCATAGGTTGGAAACAGGATTGTTGAGGCGCGCTCGACCGGCGGATTGACCGGGTGTGCGGGCCGGCGGTGCGGCCGGCCTGTGGCTATAATTTTGGTGTCGTCTTTCATGGCGGTTCTGCACCCGGCCCTTTCCAACGCAAAAACTGGGGTTTTCATATCGCGTTTTGTTGATGGAATTAAGAGGGCGCGGTGTGGGGCAAAGCGCCCCGTGGCGCTAATCCATGAGTTCAATGACCCCTTTTTGCCGGTCAAACACGCGAAAGCCGAGCTGTTGATAAAGGGGCAGGGCCGCCGGGTGATCAAGCGAGCAGGTTTCCAATTGCACGCGTTCCGGGCCGCGCGACCAGGCAAGGTCGATAATATTGGTCAGAAAGTAGCGCCCAAGCCCACCGCCAATGAAGTCAGGCGACAGTCCGAAGAATTTTATTTCGTGTGTCTCCGCATCGCGACTGTCAATTTCCGCAAAGCCGGCGGGAACGCCGTCCACATATAATACATAAACATAGACCGACGGGTCCTGAATGATTTCTTTTAACGCATCGTCATCAAGCCGCCGGCGGCTGACCCATTTATAAGGGTCGCCCACAAGCCGGTATATGTATCGGTAAAAGTGCGTCGGCGGATGTTCTGCGCGCAGAATCGCCATTTTGCGTTTTGGATGCGGTGCAGGATTGAGAACTGGACGCTCGGTCTGTTCCAGATAGGTGATTGTCACCTTAACGCGATCGCTAGTTTTCTTTTCCTGCAACGACCGGGAACTCCTTTGCGTCATGACGGCGGTCTCCCCACTCCGTCCATGAACCATCATAGAGTTTATGATTGGGATTGTCCCGCCAGTTCAAGCGCCAGCGACAGGATAGCGGCAGTCACGCCGGAACCGCATGTGGTGACAACATCGGCATGGTCGGTGACGCCGGCATTTGCAAAAATTTTCATGAGGTTGTGTGCGATCAAGAAAGGTCTGGTCATCATTCAGAACGGCGGCATGAGGCAGGTTGGCGGCGCCCGGCATATGTCCGCCGCGCAATCCTTCGCGCGGTTCCGGCGCTTTTGCGAGAAAGCGATCCTGTGATCTTGCATCAAGAACGAGCGCATCGGGCTTGGAAAGTTTCGTTCTCAACGCTGCTGCGTCGCAAACCATGTCAGGTTTGAAAGACGCCTTGTAAACGGCGGATGCGGTCATGGAACGGGCGCTTGTAACGGGACGATCTTCTTTCAGCCATTTCGGCAGCCCCCCATCCAGGACGGCGGCGTTTCGATGCCCCATAGCGCGAAAGGTCCACCAGACTCGTGCAGCGGAAAAACAGCCGACGTCATCGTAAATAATGACAGTATCGCGTTCGGAGACGCCAAGCGCGCCGATTTGCATTTCGAATTGCGCCGGTGGCGGCGCCATATGCGGCAAGTCACTGTTGCGTTCTGCAATTTCGTCGAGGTCGAAAAAGACAGCGCCCTCAATATGGCGGTTTTCATAAGTTGTGCGCGCCGGCTCATCGCCGGGCATCCGCCATGAGCCGTCGATCACTTTGATGCCCGGATCACCTAGACGTTCGGCCAACCATTGCGTGGAAACGAGCGGACCGATGGAGGGCATGGGCTGTACTTTCTCAATTCATCCAGGGCGGTGTCGGCAAATCCTTTGAGCGCAGGAACTCAGGATTATAGAGTTTTGATGCATAACGATTGCCATAATCGCAAAGGATGGTGACAATCGTATGGCCTGGCCCCATTTCCCGGGCGAGCTTGATAGCGCCGCTCACATTAATCCCCGCCGAGCCGCCAAGGCAAAGTCCTTCATCCATGGTCAGGCTGTAAAGCGTTTCCAGCGCTTCGCGGTCATGGACGCGATAGGCGTCATCGAAATCCGCGCCTTCGAGATTGGCGGTGACGCGGCCCTGGCCAATTCCCTCGGTGATGGAGCCGCCCTCGGTTTCCAACTCCCCGGTTTTGATCCAGCCGTAAATTTTTGAGCCATAGGGGTCGCTGAGGACGCCCTTGATATCCGGGTTGCGCTCTTTCAAGGCGAGGGTCACGCCGGCGAGGGTGCCGCCCGTCCCGACAGCGCAGGTAAAGGCGTCGACCTTGCCGTTCGTCTGCTCCCAGATTTCAGGACCGGTGGTGCGGTAATGAGTGTCGCGGTTGGCGGTGTTGTCGAACTGGTTGGCCCAAATGGCGCCATTCGGTTCGGTTTCAGCCAGTTCCTGCGCAACACGCCGGGAATAGTGCACGTAATTGTCGGGGTTAGCGTAAGGCACGGCGTCGACCTCGATGAGCTCTGCGCCGAGCAGCCGTATGGCGTCTTTTTTCTCCTGGCTCTGGGTTCGGGGCACCACGATTTTAACCCGGTATCCGAGGATGGCGCCGACCATGGCGAGGCCGATCCCGGTATTTCCGGCGGTTCCCTCAACGATAACGCCGCCGGGCCGCAGTTCTCCGCGGGCTTCGGCGTCGCGGACAATGGCGAGGGCGGCGCGATCCTTGACGGACTGCCCCGGATTGAGGAATTCGGCCTTGCCCAGGATTTCGCATCCGGTCTCCTCTGAGGCCCGGCGCAGCCTGATCAGCGGCGTATTCCCGACCAGATCGAGGGCATTTTCACTAAATTTCATGGGTTCGCTCCGGACTCTGGAAAGCTGTTTCGGCAAGGATCGCACGCGGCGTCAAAAATGCGGGCGATGGGCTGTGATCCGCTGTTCATGCGCCATCGTAGGGAAAGGTAAGCAAGTTTTGAGTGGTTTCATCATGAGACTTTGGGCGTTCGTTTCACTTTTCTGTGCAGTCGCCACCATGCCAGTGTCGGCTGGCGATCTCGATGCAAAATTTCTAATCAAGCGTGAAGACAAGGTGATCGGTTTCCACAAAGTGGATGTGACCGAAACCGACGAAGGCGTTGTTGTCGACACCGAGATTGAGATGCGCGTGAAGCTCGGGTTTATCCCGCTCTTTAAATATGATCATGAGGCGAGAGAAGTCTGGCGGGACGGCCAGGTTGTCTCCATCGAGAGCAAGACGAATTATAATGGCGATAAGTCGTCGGTCCTCGCGCGCCGCGAAGGCGATACGCTGCTGATCGACGGCACCGAGTATAAAGGTCCGGCGCCGAAGAACGCTGTGCCCTCAAGCTATTGGGCCAAGTCGCTGGTTGAGGCGGATGCGCTGATCAACACACAGACCGGCGAAATTATCGAAGTCGATGTGGAGCGCGTTGGAGAAACGCCTGCGCCTCACAACAGGCAGGCGGAACACTTTCGCGTCAAAGGCACAGTTGATCTCGATATCTGGTATGACGGTCCTCAATGGGTCGGTTCGCAATTCGTCATCGATGGAGAAGAACTGATTTACGAACTTGTCGCCAGCGAGCGTGAATACGCGGCCCTGGACGAATATCTGAATTAGGCCCGGCGCTAAACGTAAGTTCTTTCTACTGTACGCTTAGTCCACACGCCTCTACGGCTTTGAGGATGGCCTCCCTTGAGTTATCCATGGAAAGCTCAGCATCGTAGCGGTCTCCATTAATTGCGATCGTCCGCAAACGCATTCTTTTGGCGTTTAGAAAATCGTTTGCGATATCGATTGCGCTGAACGAATTCATGCCGCCGGTTTCGGAGTTTGAGAAGGTGCGCATTTTGATGGTTTTGGCGCGCTTGTTATCTACTCGATATCTTACTTTGAAGGGCTGATTTCTTCCGCCAAGATATTCATTCGCGTCTATTGTGAAAACGAAATCTCTGCCGTTGCGGCACTCAAAACCGGCTCTGAAATAATCTGATGATGAGGTTGAGGTATCTTTTATCAAAGCGACGTGATGGGTTTTGTCCGTAAACCCATCTTTGATTTCGCTATATTCCCATGCCGCCTCAGCGGCGGCGTAACTCGTCGTCGCGAAAAATATCGCCACGCCTGATAAATACAGCTTTCTCACAACGCTACTCCCGCTGAAATTCGTCTTGAATATTAATGAGTCAGTCGGAAATTTCAAATCCACCACCTATCAGGCGCGCCACCGTGCTCAAACCGGTTGTAGCTCGCGCTTTCAAGAACCTTTTGATTCAAGCGACTTGGCCTCATTCCACAAGGCTTCCATATCGTGGAGGTTGGATTTTGCGATATTGCGCCCGGCATTATTCAGCGATTTCTCAATGTACTGAAAGCGCCGCGTGAATTTCTCATTGGCGCGTCTGAGCGCGGCTTCCGGATCGACTTTCAAGTGACGCGACAGATTTGCGAGAACGAACAAAAGATCTCCGAATTCGTCTTCGATGTCGTCCGGATCGCCTTCATCGACTGCCTCCGCGAGTTCTTTCGTTTCCTCGGTAATCTTCGCCAGCACATCGCGCGCATCGGTCCAGTCAAAGCCAACCCGCGCGGCGCGTTTTTGTAACTTAACCGCACGGGTCAATCCTGGCAGTCCGAAAGGCACATCAGCAAGGAGACTGGTTTCGCCTTTGGCGCTGCGTTCTGACGCTTTCTGTTCTTCCCAGGCGTCAGTCTGTTGATCGGCCGTGCGAAAGGCCGCGTCGCCAAACACATGCGGATGGCGCCGTTCCATTTTGTCTGAAATGGCGGCGGCCACATCGTCAAAATTAAAGAGGCCTTCCTCATGCGCCATCTGGGCGTGAAAAACAGTTTGAAACAGAAGATCGCCAAGCTCGTCTTTCAGCGACGCCATGTCATTGCGTTCAATCGCGTCGGCGACCTCGTATGCTTCCTCGACCGTATAGGGCGCGATGGTGCGAAAATTTTGCTCAAGGTCCCATGGGCAGCCGCCATCCGGATTGCGAAGCTGTTCCATAATGTTCAAAAGCCGGGCGATTTCCGCCCCGGCGGGTTTGTCAGTCGTGCTCACGAAAAGCTCCTGTTTTATGGGCGGATATGATCTTCGCCATAAACGACATTTTTATAGGTTGTCAGTTCTTCCAGGCCAACGGGTCCCCGCGCATGCAGCCGGCCGGTGGCGATCCCGATTTCCGCACCGAGGCCGAACTCGCCGCCATCGGCAAACTGCGTTGAGGCGTTATGCATGACAATGGCGCTGTCAACGGTGTTGATGAAGCGCGCAGCCGTCGCCTCGTTTTCCGTAATGATTGATTCTGTATGCCCCGATGAATAGTCGGCAATGTGCCGGATTGCGCCTTCAACACCATCGACGGAAGCGATGGAAATAACAGCGTCCAGATACTCTGTGTGAAAATCGCTGGTTGACGCCTCGTTGATGGACGGAACAATGTCGCGTGACTCAGCGTCGCCTTTCAACATGCAGCCAGCGTTGGTCAATGCGTTCGCAATTATCGGCAGAAATTCGCGCATGATTTTTTGATCGATCAATAATGTTTCCGCCGCTCCGCAAACGCCAGTGCGGCGCATCTTTGCGTTGAGCGTAATTGCAACGGCTTTGTTCAGGTCGGCATCGCCATCCACATAGACATGGCAGATCCCGTCCAGATGACTGAGGACTGGCGCGCGCGCTTCTTTCTGTACCCGCGCCACCAGGGACTTGCCGCCGCGCGGAATGATGAGGTCAATCGTCCCTTCAAGGCCGGACAGCATGGCGCCAACCGCAGCGCGGTCTGTTGTCGGAACGAGTTGCACGCTCGTTTCAGGCAATCCCGCCCTAGCCAGACCTTGTTTCAGGCAAGCATGCAATACTTTCGATGTCTCGATCGCCTCGGACCCGCCGCGCAGGATCGCGGCATTGCCGGATTTCAGGCAGAGCGCGCCGGCGTCAATCGTCACATTGGGACGGCTTTCAAAAATTACGGCGATTACACCGATAGGCGTTCGAATGCGCTCAATCTTCAGACCGTTGGGCCGGGTTGTCGTGCTGATTTTTTTGCCAACCGGATCGGGCAGGGCGGCGATGTCTTTCAATGACTGCGCAATCGCCGCGAGCCGGGTGTCATTAATCATGAGACGGTCAATCATCGCCGGGGAGAGTTCTGACACGCGCGCTCGTGTGAGGTCGTCAGTATTCGCATCAAGAATTTGTTTTGCGTTTGCTGTAATGGCGCTCGCCGTTTCTAAAAGCGCCATGTTCTTTTGATCGGGCGCCGCAGCTCGGAGCACAGACGCGCTGTCACGGGCGGATTGCCCCATCCCCTTCATCAGTTTTTCAATATCTGTTTTTGTCACGGAAGCGGTCATGGCATTGTATCGATTGAAAGGGCGAGATCGTCACGGTGGATCGCGGCGGCGCGGCGATAGCCCAGCGTTTTTTCTATTTGCGCAGACTGCAAACCGATAATGGCGGCAAGATCGCGGCTGTCATAGGCGCTGAGGCCGGTTCCAACGAGCATTCCGTCGGGCCCGTGGATTGCGATAGCGTCACCTTTTTCAAATTCATTTTCAACGCGCGTCACACCGGCGGGTAATAAACTTGCGCCTTTGCCAAGCGCCGCTACTGCGCCGGCGTCGATATGGATATCGCCCTTCGGTTGCAATCGTCCGGCGATCCAGGCGCGGCGTGCTTTTTCCGGCGTCGCTTTGGGCGTAAACAATGTCGCTCGCGCGCCAGCCTGCAAGGAGGTGAGAGGGTGTTCAAGATCGCCCTTCGCAATGATCACTGCGCATCCGGCGGAAACGGCGATTTTCGCCGCGTCGATTTTTGTTCTCATCCCGCCGGAGCCGGCGCCGCGCGCGGCGTTCGGCCCACCGGCCATGGCGATGATATCGCTGGTGATGGCGTCAACGATACCGACATGCGCTGCATCGGGATTAATTCGCGGGTCGCTTTCGTAAAGACCGTCGATATCCGTCAGCAGGACAAGTGCGTCGGCGCCGCACATCTGCGCCACATGCGCCGCCAGGCGGTCATTGTCGCCATAGCGTATTTCCTCCGTCGCTGTCGTATCGTTCTCATTCATGATGGGGACAGCACCAAGGTCCAGCAACGTCAGTATGGTGCTGCGCGCGTTCAAATAACGCCGTCGGCTTTCCGTGTCCGAGAGCGTCAGCAGGATTTGCGCGGGCGTCAGACCATGGGGGGCGAGGGCGGTTTGCCAGGCCTGCATCAACAGGCTTTGACCGACCGCCGCCGCCGCCTGTTTGTCTTCAAGGCGCAGGCCGCCTTTGACGCCAAGACGGGCGCGCCCCAGGCCAACCGCGCCGGAACTGACCACGCAGATATCGGCTCCTTTCGCGCGCAGCGCCGCGACATCGGCGGCGAGACCGGCAAGCCATTCGGCCGCCACGGCGCCATCTTCACGGAGCAACAGCGCCGATCCGACTTTGATTACAATACGCCGGGCCGACAGGATGCTCTCTGCAGCGTCGCGATATGGAGTTAATTCTGTCATCAGCGCCATTGTGACTGGGATTTCAGTGCGTTCCTAGAGTGTTTGCCCGCAAGGTGTAGGCAGAAAACATGGAACCGGCTAGATAACGGAAAAGCAGACTGCGCAACCGCCGGAGGAACCGATGCCGATCAATGAGACAAAGACAATCTGGCGTAATGGCGAGATGGTGCCCTGGGCCGAGGCGACAACCCATGTGCTGACCCATGGTCTCCACTATGGCACATCAGTGTTCGAAGGCATGCGCGCCTATGACACCAAACATAAAGGCGTCTGCATATTCCGTAACCGTGAACATTTCGACCGGTTTCATTATTCTGCTCGCGTTTATCGGATCGACATGCCGTATTCCGTCGATGAGTTGATGCAGGCCTGTAAGGATGTGGTTCGCGATAATGATCTGACGGCGGCCTACATCCGTCCGGTGGCGTTCCTCGGATATGGCGAGATGGGCCCGGCCTCGCGCGATGTAAAATCCGATGTCGCTATCGCCGCTTTTCCATGGGGTGCTTATCTCGGCGAAGACGGCATGAAGAACGGCATCGATGTCGCGATTTCGAGCTGGCGCCGCATGGCGCCGGGTACGGTGCCGGCTGGCGTTAAGGCTGGCGGCAATTACCTTTCAAGCCGTCTTGTCAGCATGGAAGCAAAATCCAAAGGATACGCCGAAGGCATTGGTCTTTCCCATGACGGCACAGTCAGCGAAGGGGCGGGTGAGAACCTGTTCCTGATCCACAAAGGCCGGATCATTACGCCGCCGGCCGCGTCATCAATCTTGAGCGGCATTACGCGTGACACGGTGATCGTGCTGGCGAAAAAGCTCGGCTATGAAATTGTTGAGCAGGCGATGCCGCGCGAACTTCTATATGCCGCCGATGAAATCTTCCTGACAGGGACGGCGGCGGAGGTTACGCCTGTGCGCTCCGTCGATGACCTGCCAATCGGCAATGGCGAGCGCCCGGTGACGACGGCGATCCAGAATGCGTTCTTCGGGCTCTTTTCCGGCGAAACCGAGGACGAATGGGGCTGGCTCGATCCGGTTGCGTAAGCCTTCAAGTGGTTACTGCGAGTCTAACTATAAAGACGAGGGCATGATTAGCGAAATCAAGCGAGTTCTTCACTTCTGTAAGAGGTCGCTGCTAATTTTCTCACGCAAAGCGGCGAATTGATCTATAATTTTGACCGACTGTAAGTCCTTGATTGGGCATACGCCCGCTCGTTCTGAAGAACAGGTGAGATCATGACAATTTCCTTTACGTTGAATGGCGAGACGACCTCCGTTGAGGCGCCGCCGGACATGCCGCTGCTTTGGGTGCTGCGCGAAAAGCTGGAATTGACCGGAACGAAGTTCGGTTGCGGCATCGCGGCTTGCGGCGCCTGCACGGTCCATATCAACGGGGTTGCGACGCGCACATGCGTGATGCCCGTTGCGGCGGTTGAAGGCGCGGACATTAAAACGATTGAAGGTGTTTCGCCGGCGCCGGGAGAAATGTCGGCAGTCCAGTCGGCCTGGTTGGAACATCAGGTTCCGCAATGCGGCTATTGCCAGTCGGGCATGATCATGGCCGCTGAAGCGTTGCTCGATCAAAACCCGGACCCGAGCGATGACGACATAGACAACGCAATTACCAACATTTGCCGTTGCGGCACCTATGAACGCGTCAGAACGGCAATTCACGCAGCTGCGCGCGCGCGACGGGAGGCTTAGATCATGAGCAATGAAACGAAGTCCTCCTCCAATGTCGCAACAATCGCGCGCCGCACGTTTCTTGTCTCCGCCGGCGTTGTCGGCGGCGGCGTCGCCCTCGGTCTCGCGCTCTCGCCGAACCGGTTGAAAATATATGGAGACGATGTCGCATCCGGCGACGAGGTGATTTTAAATACCTGGGTGAAGCTGACGCCTGACAATAAGCTCACTGTTATTATTCCGCACTCGGAAATGGGCCAGGGCGTCGGCACCGGCCTCGCGCAAATGCTGGCCGAGGAAATGGAAGCCGACTGGGATACGGTTTCCATTGAGCAGGCCCCGGCGAACAACGATTATATCAACAGCGATCTTGGCCGCGGCTATATCGTCGGCGAAGGCGCAAAGATTCCTTCCTTCGTCTATCCAATGCTGGATTTCACCTTCCTGCAAATCGCTAAAGGTTTGGTCGGGCAGTTGACCGGCGGCAGCACAGCCATCCGGTTGACCGGCTATCACGGCATGCGCCGGGCCGGTGCGGCGGCGCGCGAGATGTTGATGCGCGCAGCAGCGAAGGAATGGGGCGTACCGATGAATTCGGTGCGTGCGGAAGCGAGTACGCTATATCATGACGCCTCGAACCGGTCGGCGAGTTTTGGCTCCTTCGCCGCCGCCGCCGCAAAGTTCACGCCCAATCTTAAACCTGCGCTCAAACCGCCAAGCGAATACAAGATCGTCGGCACGCCGAAAGCGCGCCTCGACCTGCCGGAGAAAGTGACCGGCGAAGCCCAGTTTGGCATGGACGTCATTGTGCCGGGCATGAAATACGCAGCGATCGCACAGGCGCCCGTCTATGGCGCACAGGCTATTTCCGTCAACAATTCGAACGGCGCTGCAGAACAGATCGTCAATCTCGGAGACGCCGTTGTCGTGATCGCCGACAGCTATTGGACGGCCTCAAACGCCGTGCGCCAACTCGACATCACGTGGGAAGGCGGCGATGCGGGCATGACAAGTGAAAATTTGCGCGCGCTTCACAACGAACATCTTCAGGAAACCCGTCATGAAGAGGTGATGGACAAGGAAGGCGATGGGTCAAAGGCGCTGCAGTCGTCCGCCGCCGTTTCGGTCGAGTACGCGGTTCCATAT
>CBDDKD010000054.1:0-42744 GCA_965230025.1 Hyphococcus sp. | reverse complement strand
GAATGATCGTGCGCCGTCTCGCCAGCCAGCCTGTGCGCGCCACGCTGACCGCATTTGGCATCGGGGCCGCCATGGGCCTGTCGGTAATGATGCGCTTCAACACAAATGCGACCGACTATATGCTTGATGTAAGCTTCAATGTGGTTGATCGCAGTGATGTCCTGGTTACGTTTGCCGAACCGCTGTCGGAAAAAGTAGCGTTGGAGCTCGCCCGCATCGACGGGATCACGTATGTAGAGCCAACGCGCTCCAGTCCGGTCCTTTTCACACACAAAAGAAAAGATTTTCTCGGCGGGATATCCGGCATGCCCGAGGATCCTGTCCTAAGCCGCGCCGTCGATTCCGATCTTCAGCCTGTTGATGTCAGCGGCGACGGCATCGTTTTATCAACACAGTTGGCGGACCTCTTGAACATCTCCATCGGCGAGAAACTGCATGTCGAAGTTCGCGACGGCCGACGCCCGACACTGGAGATCCCGGTTGTCGGTACGGTTGAAGCTCTCATCGGCACACCCGCCTATATGGAGATGGAGGCGCTGAACCGGCGCCTCAAGGAACCGAACCGCGTCACTGGCGCCTATCTGAAGATCGACCCGATTAAACGCGACGCTGTTTATGAAAACCTCAAATCAGTTCCGATGATCGCCGGCGTCAGCCTGCGCCGCGAGGCTTATGAAAATTTCAAGAAAATGATCGACGAAGGGCCCGGCGCGTTTCGTACCATCATGACCATATTCTCGATCATCATCGCTGCCGGTGTTGTCTATAACGGCGCGCGCATCGCTTTTATTGAACGCCAGCGCGATCTTGCAAGCCTGCGTGTCCTCGGATTTACAAAAATAGAAACCGGCTATGTATTGCTCGGCGAGCTTGGCGCGCTCGCCATTCTGGCGCTCCCCATCGGCTCCGCGATAGGCTTTTTCCTGTGGTCATATCTCGCCACCGCATTGTCGACGGAGCTTTATCAAATACCGGTCATCTATAAAGAAGACGGCCTTGGCTATGCGGCGATTATCGTTTTTATCGCAACGGCTGTCGCCGGGGCTTTTGTACAACGCGACGTCTCCAAGCTTGATATGGCGACGGCGCTGAAAACGCGGGATTAGACTATGGGCGGCCTTAAATCCAGAACCAGTGTGATCGCCATTGCAGGCGCAGTCGTTGGATTGTTTATGCTCTATGCGTTCTGGCCCCGCGCGATGCAGGTCGATCTGGGATCGGTGATCCGGGCGCCGATGACCGTCACCATCAATGAAGAAGCGAAAACAAGGGTGCGCGACGCCTATGTGGTCTCCGCCCCCATCGCCGGACGGCTGTTGCGCGTCGATGTCGAGCCCGGGGATTCTGTCGTCGCTGGTGAAACAGTCATCGCCCGGTTAACGCCGTCCAATCCGGCCGTACTTGATGTGCGTACGGAGGAACAGGCGCGCGCCGCCGTCGACGCCGCCGAAGCCGCCCTGGCTTTGGCGCAAGCCGAAATGCGAAGAGCGGAAGCAGATCGTGATTACGCCGCGGCCGACGTGGATCGTACCCGTCAACTTTTCGCAAGTGAAACGGTGTCGCAAGCAGCGCTCGACCGGGCTGAACGCGCATGGCGCAGCGCCGACGCGGCGCTCGACACTGCGCGCGCCGCGGTAGCCTTACGGGAAGCGGATCTTGAAAATGCGCGCGCCATGCTGATGACGCCGTCGGAGGCGGAAAGCAAAATCATGTCGACTAACCCCCATCCGCGCGAATCGATTCCGTTGCGCGCGCCAATCTCCGGCCGCATCCTGCGGGTCATACAGGAAAGCGAAACGGTGCTCGCCGCCGGCACGCCGATTATGGAAATCGGCGACCCTCTCGGCGATCTCGAAATCGTCGCCGAATTGTTATCGACCGACGCCGTGAAAGTCTCGCCGGGCGACCGTGTCATTGTCGAGAAATGGGGCGGCGAGCCGCCGCTTGAAGGCGCCGTTGAAAAGATCGAACCCTGGGGTTTTACGAAATTCTCCGCCCTTGGTGTTGAGGAACAGCGCGTCAACACCATAATCAATTTTACAAGCGATCAGGATACGCATCAACGATTGGGGCACGGTTTTCGCGTGGAAGTGAAAATAGTCATCTGGGAAGATGAAAATGCGCTTACCATTCCGTCCAGCGCGATCTTTCGCCTCGATGATGGATGGGCGGCGTTTAAACTGGTCAAGGGGCGCGCACGGCTGACCGAGCTTGAGCTTGGCCGCAATAACGGCGTCGACGCACAAGTTACGAACGGCCTCGAAGAAGATGACCGGATTGTGCTTTATCCCGGCAATCGCATTACGGACGGCGCCCGCGTCAAACAACGATCGCTGGAGTAGATATGCCTGTATGACGGTCGGTTCCGAGCGCGCTTTTCATAGATTTTTCCGAAAGCCCACAAAACCAGAGACGTTTTACAGCAAACGCTTGTATTTTCAGGGCGGCTTCGCTTGATCCATGTCATGAGACGTCAGCCTGCGCCGATTAGCATGAAGCAACAACGGAGGGACCAGCCATGAGTAGTTTCCTGAATACCGCCAAAGCCGGCGCGCTCGGCGCCATGCTCCTCGCCTTCGCTTGCGGAAACGACAACGCGGCGCCGCAGGAGGAAACAACTGCGGCGACGAACGCCAGCGACAGACGGGAAGCGCTAAGCCAGCCGCCAACACCCGTCACGGTCGTCATGCCTGAGGCAAATCCCCGCCGGGGCCGCATTCTTTTCATCACCAATGGATGCGTGATTTGCCACCAGATCAATGGCGTCGGCGGTACGGCGGCGCCATCTCTTGGCCAGCCCGACACCGGTTATACTGTCAACCCGCTTGATTTCTCCGCGCGCATGTGGAGCGGCGCAAGCGCGATGACGGCGCTGCAGTCCATTGAACTCGGTTATGTCATCGATCTTCAGGGGCAAGACATTGCAGACATCGCCGCTTTTACCGCGAGCCCGGACGAACGCACTCTTCTTACCCTCGATTCAGTGCCTGTGGAGATGCGCGACTGGTTTTTGAACACGCCCTATTGGCGAATGAACGAGTGGTCTGAATATATGGAGCGCGGCGAGCGTATTCCACTTGAAAAAGACCCGCAGTAGCTAACGCAGCGACAACTTGGTGTTGGTCGTGCGTCACCAGGACAAACAACGCGTCACTCGGAAACCTTATGGCGAACACAATGCCACCCAGCGAAGAGCCGGAAGCTATCGAGACTTCTCCTTCCGATGCGTTTGAAGGCATAGGTTTGGATCGGGCCGACGGCGCACATCATCGAAGAGCACGCGCTGCACTCGCGATCGCTGGCGTTGCGAGTGTCGCCGCCATTATTTTGCTCGTCGTCAACTTCGGCGATATCACCGCTTTTGCAAGCCAGGCGGCGCAAGCTAAGCCATCCTGGTTGCTGCTCGCTCTACTGGCGCAGATTTCAACCTATCTGCTGCTGGCGACCGTTTACGGGATTGTGCTTTACCGGCTCGGCCAACGGCTTTCAATCATGCGGTTGTTCCCTATCGCCGTTGCAAAACTTTTTGCTGACCAGGCGCTGCCATCGGGTGGTGTTTCGGGCGCCGCGTTTTTCCTTTACGCCCTTGCACAACGCAATGTCTCACAAACAGTCGCCTTCAGCGCATTCGTGTTTGCAACGTCTGCTTTTTTTGTCGCTTTTCTCGTGGCGACTGTGATCAGTCTCATCGCACTTAGCGCGGCCGCAAATGCTCCGCCGGCTCTGTCAGCGAGTGTTTCGATTTTCTCCGCAATCATCATATTCATATCGCTCGTTGCATCCTTGTTCTTTATATACAAACCAAAATCCAACCCGACATGGTTTTCGAAAATTCCCGGTATCGAGAAAGCCGCCAATTTCATCGGTAAGGCCGCTGACGCAATCGCATTGCGGCCAGCGCTTTTCGCCCAGGCAAGCATTCTCCAGTTCGCAATCAGGTCTGTCGACGGGGTGACGCTTTATCTTATTTTTCTCGCCATTTCCGCGCCCACGCCTTTCGGCGTCTGCTTTATTGCAATTGTGATTGCGTCCGTGGCGGCGACGATCGGGCCGATGCCTATGGGGTTGGGTACTTTTGAAGCTGGCATGATCGCAAGCCTTGCGGTTTATGGCGTTCCTGTGGAAACGGCGTTGACAGCGACGCTGATCTATCGCGGGCTTTCTCTCTGGCTGCCATTGCTGCCGGGGTTCGCCATCATTCAACGCGAGTTGTTACGCAAGCAGGCTGCGCGCACATAGGCGGGACACAGACTATTTTTTTGCGACGGCCGCATCGGCTTCCTGTGCACTCGCCTTTGTTGACAGCGACGCGCGCGACCGCATGTCCTTGAAGTCACGTATCAACCGCCGCGACTGTCGCGAATTTCCAGCGACCTTGACGAGATATTGTAGGCGGTCAATTGAGGTCAGCGCTGCGGCTTTAACGCTGTCGCTCCATATCTGAACGCGCCCGACCTCAATGCGCAACGCTTCCATAGTGCGAAGGTAATCCTCAAAGGCCTCAAACATTTTTCGCTTGTGAAAGGCGCCTTCATAATCGCTCCACACATCTCTTGCATCCGACTTGGCGTTTTCAACAATCAGCTCGCGGCCCTTCAGCATCGCCTCGCGGGCGCCATTGGATGATTGGCCCCCTGCGGCTTTCACATCGGCAAGCATGCGTTCATGAGCATTGACCCAGCGGGTGACGGCTCTCTTCCTGTGATCGCGGCGCCGGCGCACTTCCCGGCCCTGGTCCAGCCACATTGCGAACAGGACGCTGATCAAAATACTGAGGATAACGCCGATGCCCTCGGCGACAACGTCGCCAAGAAATCCTGAGTTCAAGCCAGAGGCTTCGGTCGCGTCAAAGACCGCCTCTTTAAGTTGATCCCACATGGCGTCCCCCCGGATCTGCCGTGAACGCATCTGCGCCGCAAAAGCGAAGGGAGACAGCCTGCCGGGCTCTTCTTTTTAATCCTGAAACAGCTTGCGCGGCATTTTAGGGATCACCGGGAAACAGCCGGGATATCCAGTGATTTCAGGGAAGCGAGCATAGTAAAGCCCGCTCGCTTAGCATTTTTACATTCTAAACCTGCGCTGCCGCGAGACATCTCGGCGAGGCCGTTTCATGCCGTATCGGATCAACTTGCGCCACCGACGCATCAATCGCCCGGAACAGGTCCCGCGAGAGGTCATCTTCATGTTCAAGCCCGACCGAAAGCCGTACAAGGCGATCGGAAATGCCAGCCCGCTCACGCGCCTCAACAGTCATGCTTGCGTGTGTCATGCAGCCTGGTAGGCAGACCAGACTTTCAAAACCCCCAAGAGATTCCGCAATTGTGAAAACTTCCAGCCTTCGAACCAGCGCGCGAACATCAATCTCTTGCTTGAACTCAACAGAGAACATAGCGCCGAACCCGTGCTGCTGACGTTTGGCGATGTCATGTCCCGGGTGACTTTCAAGGCCAGGATAGAAAACGCATTCAACGGCGGGGTGCGCGTTCAGACGGGCGGCAATACTCCCTGCTGTCGCCTGCTGGCGCTCCAGCCGCACCGGAAGCGTGCGAAGACCGCGCAAGGTCAGATAAGAATCAAAGGGTGCGCCGGTCACACCGCTCGCATTCGCCCACCAGGCGAGCGTTTCGCCAAGCGCCTTGTCCTTCGCAACGACGCCCCCGCCCACGACATCCGAATGACCATTGATGTATTTTGTTGTTGAGTGAACAACAATATCACATCCGAGCGTCAGCGGGTTTTGCAGAAACGGCGACAAAAATGTGTTATCGGCGACGGTGATCGCCCCATGTTGTTTTGCGAGCGCTGTGACGCGAGCGACGTCGGTGATGCGTAACAACGGATTGGACGGGGTTTCAATCAATACAAGTTTCGGCTTACGCGCAAAGGCGGCGCCCAGCGCGACCTCATCGGTCTGATCAACAAACAGGACATCAAAGTGACCGCGCTTGGCGCGGGCCGTCAGCAGCCGGTGCGTTCCGCCGTAACAGTCATGGGGCGCAATGACGAGATCACCCGCCTGCACGAGACACAAGGGCAGATTAACCGCCGCCATGCCCGTCGCCGTGACAACGCCCGCCGCACCACCTTCAAGATCGGCGAGCGCTTCTTCGAGGACTTTGCGCGTGGGATTGCCCGACCGCGTATAATCATAACCTGGCTTGTCATCGACGCTTTTCCAGCCGAAATTCGCCGACAGATGCAACGGCGGCGCAACGCTTCCATGAGCGGCGTCCCGCGCAACCCCGGCAGTGCAGGCGATGGTCTCAAATTGCCTTTCCTGAACGGATGATGTGGCCGTAGTGGGTGATGTGGAATTGGTCATGATGGCTCCTGGCGCAAAAAAGATTTTAAATGATTGTTGATGGCGTCGCTTTCTTTCAGGAAAGCATCGTGGCCATATGGCGATACGATCACTTCAAGTGTTGAGGGCCCGCCAAGGCGGCGTTGCAGCGCTTCAACGTCGCATAAGGGAACAAGCCGGTCGCTGTTGACGCCGATCACCAGCGCCGGCGTTTTAATTGCTTCCGGCTTTTCGTCGTGGCGATCAATCGCCGCCGACAAGGTCGCATATCGCGCCGCACTGACTTCGCGCGCATAGGCGCCGCCGCGCGCCGTGAGATATCCGCCGACATTGTCGTCTGAGGCAAGATCAGGCGTAAATCGCACCGCGAATTCTTCCGGCGTGCGATACGTCGTCATGGCGAGCTCGCGCGCAAGCGCAACACCGGCTTCCGGCGCGCCTTTTTCCGCCGCGAAATCAATGATGCGGCGCTGCACAAGGCGCCAGGCCTGCGCCATCGGATGAGGCCGGTCAGCGGCGCTGATCGTACATAATTTTCCAATGCGACCAGGGAATTTCCGCGCGAAAGCAAGCCCGATCATGCCGCCAAACGATGCGCCGACAATCGCATCGACAAAGTCAACGCCGGCTTCTTTCAGGGCATAGGCGGCAAGGTCCGCATAATCCTCCGGACAAAGATCAACCACTTCAGTAGCGGATGGATAATCAAACCCGATAACGCAATACCGGTCGAGGTCGATCCCGCCGCCGCGCCGGGCGACGCCGCCCCACCAGCCCGGCTCTCCCCGGCCCTCGTCGGCGACAAACCGCCCCGCAGAAATCCCACCAAGCGCCAGGACGCGCGGACCATCGAGGTTTCCAGCGAACCGAAGGCGCAAGTCTTGCGCGCCCAGCACGCCCCCATAAAGGCCGATCCAGTAAGTCGGAATGGGAATTTCCCGGTCAAAAGCCTCAACAGGCGGCACTCTTTTCGCCGCTGGCATCCACGCCGAATGTCCAGCAACTACAAGAGGTTGCGCTTCTATCGGCGGGCTGTCGAAGGCTTGTGCACATGTCATTTACGTTCTCCATCACGAGAACGCGCCGACTGTCAGATTTGAAGAAAGAGCATGCGGGAAAAGAACAAATACAAAGGCGGGATTCCAGACGTTGTCTTTCTTCCGCACCCTTCGCTTTAGCTTTATTTGTTCCGCGCCCGCAAGCTGAAGGGTCAAATCGGCGCGTTCGAGTGACTCATATCAACAGATTTTACACCGCGTCAACACCCAAATTTCGTTATGTTGGATTTTATTGCTCTTACTAAAGTAAAATAAACTCAACGAGATAGTTATGATAATTCGTCATTGAGATATGCTTATCTTTTAAAACCCGCTGGCCGGCCTCTATACTCGCCACGCAAGAAGGCATCGCTTTCCGTCGGCTATACGAATGTACTCGCCCGATATTTTACTGTTGTCATGTATATTCAAGAGCACTGACAAAACTACCCGCGCGACGCGAAGCACTCACATTTTAACATATTTGTATACAGATTAGTTAGATGAAGCGAATCGAAACCAGAACCTCGTCATGAATTTAAAACAGGTTTTACAACGCTTATTTTTTCTGATCACGGTTGATTAAATAGCGTTGAGCCGCCCACCTTAACAAGAAACTGTGGGTGACAAGCGCTGCAAAAAGGGCGGCGCCAATAAATAACGTACCTGACGCTGACAAAGCCAGACGCGCGGCGGCAAGCAGAAACCCGCCAGACAGAAGGAATAAAAACAACGGCCAAATCAGAAACGCCGCACCGGCGTTTCGCAACACCGCAAACAAGACCAGAAATTCAACAACCACGCCAACGAGAATAATATCGATCAGGAATGGTGAGATTTCAAACATTCGGTCTCTTTTCAATCGAAAAGCCAGGACATCGTCAATCAGCTAAACGGACTGTTTAACCTAACGACCTCATAATTCAGATATGCAGCGAAAGACACCCAAAATAAACAGACACACATCACCGCACCCGCTGTCTTTGACAAGCACCCCAAAAAATGACCAGCGCCAACACAGAAAGCTATAGCGTTGCGACCTCCGCAAGCGCCCAATCAGGTCGTTTCAGCGTAAAGAAAAAAGCGCTCCACAATATGTTGAGCATCGCGTTGATAAAAAACAGCGACAACAGCCACGCCCGGTCCGCACTGGTTTTTGTCGCCCGCCAACCGGTGATGGCCGCCAGCACCGCTAAAGCGTAACTGATTGTCCAGGCGAGCCCGAACACCCAGTTCGGCGGATTAAGCGCCGGCTTTTCCAAGGTTTCGCGCCACGGGCCGATTTGGGTCATGAACCCGCCAATGACCGCCACTACAAGTGCGGCGGCAATCGCAACGATGACCGGTTTTTTTGACATCAGCTTGTTACGCCGACAGCCTAACGCTGCGGCGAAGCAATGCCGAGCAGATGCGCCAGATCCTTGAAGAATATCTTTGCATGCGCCATGTGATCCGCTTTCACAAGACGCTTATTCATATACGCTTCCCAGGTTAATCTTTGCACGTCTTTATCCCGGCAAATATCGACAAAGCGCTCTCGCCTTTTGTCATTTCGATACCAGAAATGTTGCATGATGCCGAGAATGAAGAAGACTTTCCCGTGCTCGGCCATATATCGCTTACGAGCGCGCGCGAGCGCTTTTGCGTCGCCCGTCGCCAAAAGCTCGGTGGCTCCTTCCGCCGCCGTCCGGCCGCCCAGCATCGCATAGTAAATGCCTTCGCCCGAAGCCGGTGCAACACAGCCTGCGGCGTCGCCGGCGAGAATCACATCCTTGCCGTTATCCCAGCGCTTTAGCGGCTTCAACGGGATCGGCGCCCCTTCGCAGCGAATGGTTTCCGCACTCTCCAGCTTTGTATTCCGGCGCAAGGCGCCAACCGCACCGCGTAACGAGAACCCTTTATTGGCGCTGCCAACGCCGACACTGGTTGTGTCGCCATGAGGAAACACCCAGGCGTAAAAATCCGGCGACAATTCACCCTGATAATAGATATCGCAGCGCGATCCATTAAAACCGGCATTATCCTGCGGTGAGCGAATGATCTCATGATAGGCGAATACGCAGGGCTTTTTGTTGGCGCCTTTTACAGTCTGAAGAGCAACTTTCGATTTGGCGCCATCGGCGCCAATAACGACATGGGCGCGGATTTTTTGAAGCGGCGCCTCTTTTGACGCCCCTTTGGGGCGATAACAGACGATGGCGGCGCCATTTGCGTCACGCTCAATTTCAACAAACGAACCGGACCGGCGCTCCGCGCCAACTTCGCGCGCGCGTTCGCGCAACCACTCATCGAAATGTTCCCGATCAACCATGCCAACGGAACCGCCATTGATTGGCATGTCTACTTCTTTGTTGGACGGCGAGATCATACGAGCGGATTGAGCGCGTGCGACAATCATCGATTCCGGAATATTGAAATCGCGAATCAATCGAGGTGGTATAGCGCCGCCGCACGGTTTGATGCGGCCCGCCTTATCCAACAGCAGCACGTTTTTTCCACCCAGCGCCAAATCATGCGCGGCTGTAGCGCCCGCTGGTCCGCCGCCGACAACAACGACATCGAAAGTTTCGACTTTATCCGAAGCATCAAAAGGCATGGCGATGTTCCTTATTCCGCCGGCAATTGATCTCCCGCCGGCAAGATTGGTAATTTAATATTGTCCGCATCGGTTCGCCCGACACGGGTTGCGAGATAGGCTGCGACGACAAATGCAGCGCCCTCCACTGCAAAAACCAGGGCGAAGGCGAGCGAAACGTCATCAAAAAGCGCACGCGTCACATCAATCGCCGCGGCGCCCATAAATCCGCCGAGGCCAAAGGCAATTGCCTGTGAAGCGCCCCAAAGCCCCATTCGCGTGCCTTCCCGGCCCTTTCGTCCGGCGCTTGCGAGCGTCATCATTGACCCGATTGCGGCGACGGCGAATGCGCCGTTTGAAACGCCAAGCGCGAAAACATTCAGTTGCAAAGGCCAGGTGGAACCGACCATCGCGCCGAGCGCCAGGGCGCCAAGCGCCATCGCCGAGGCGATACAGCCGGCGGTCGTCCATAAGCGCATGAAGCCGGCGCGGGATTTCCCAATGGTTGTGCCGATTATGGCGGTGACGATCATACCGATCAGTACACCGCCATTTTGAACGCCCGCAAGTTTGGTCGACTCACCTGGCGTGTATCCATAAAGCAACCCGGCAAACGGTTCGAGGATCAGGTCCTGCGCGCTATAGGCAAGCATTGAAACAAAAATGAAAATTGTGAATCGGCGCGCCTGCGTTTCGTTCCATATTTCTGCAACCGCACGTCGAAACGATGTTTTTGCAGGCGGGGTCTCAATCGCCGGGTTCGCGCCAGCGCCATTTTCAATGCCCCATACCGCCAGTGAAGCGACAATAAAAGCGATTGCAGACACAGCGACCGTCACAATGATAAGCCGTGACATTGAAAACGGATCGAGCATCTGCCCGGCGACGCCTGCGGTCAAAACAAAACCGAATATCATCATGATCCAGACGATCGCAGCAGCAGCAGCCTTGCGCTGAGGCGCGGTTCGCGTTGCAAGCAGCGCCAGCAGATTAGTGCCCGCAGCGCCGACGCCGACACCGATCAGGAAAAATGCGATAACCGCCGCCACAACGCCAAACATAACCGACGTGGTCATCAATGCCGTCGCAACCGCCGCGCCAATCGCGCCCAAACCCAGCGTCGCCATCCCGCCGATAATCCATGGCGTTCTGGCGCCCCCCATATCCGAGCCATAGCCCCAACGCGGCCGGGACATCTGCACCGCATAGTGCCAGCCCACAAGCGCGCCCGGCAGGATCGCCGGTAACGCCAGTTCAACAACCATCACGCGGTTTAACGTAGACGTTGTCAGAACGACGATAGCGCCGAGCGCCGTTTGCACCAGACCAAGCCGGATAACGCCAAGCCATCCGAGATGGTTGTGCTCTTTGTTCGCGTTCACAGCACGCTCCCGTTCATTGACCGCACCGCAAACGCGCTGACAAGCATGCCCAGGACATAAAGCGATATGCCGGTTGCATTGTACCAGGGGGCTTTTTCAAGCGGGTTTTTGAGTAACTCCGCCATGAGGTAAATCTGTGCAGCGAGAAGAACGCAAATGATCGCCGCGTGTAGCTGTTGCGCAAAAAACACCAGCAGCGCGATAACAATAATCTGGGGAATGATCATCACGACGCACGCAAGTTTCGCGGCGTATTCCGGACCAAGCTGAACCGGCAATGAACGCACGCCCATGCGCTTGTCGCCTTCAATCGCCTTGAAGTCGTTTAAAGTCATAATCCCGTGAGCGCCGATGGAATAAAGCAGCGCCAACAGAATAATCGGCAAACCGGGCACAGAACCAAGCATGACCGCTGCGCCGGTAAACCATGCGATGCCTTCATAGGATAATCCGACAGCGGCGTTTCCCCACCAGCCGTTCAACTTCAGCCGAAATGGCGGCGCGCTGTAAGCCCATGCGAGAATGACAGCTGCAATCGTTGCCGCAAACGCCCAAACTCCCAAGGCGGCGCCAAGCAACAATGATAGACCCGACCAGAAGATTGCAATGTAAAGCCCCCATCGTCCGGGGATGCGTCCTGACGGGATTGGCCTTTTCGGCTCGTTAATCGCGTCGACATGCCGATCATACCAGTCGTTCACCGCCTGGCTTGCGGCGCAAACCAATGGTCCTGCAAGCAATACGCCGCCAATCGCGAACGCCCAGCGATTCGATAGCGACTGACCGGAAGACACCACTCCACATATGAACGCCCACATCGGCGGAAACCATGTGATCGGCTTTAGGAGTTCGGCGACCGCCGGTAAGGAAGGCAGTGATTTTTTTTCAAGGGTGATGTTTGCGTCGGACACTCATGTAAAGTATGGCTTACACCTCGGAGTGTCAACTTAGATTGACGGTAATGGCGACATGTTTGGTGATAGATTTTGCACGATTTGAAGCGTGATCAATCGACGCCATATCGTTTCAGCTTGGAGTAAAGCCCCTGTCGGCTGAGCCCAAGCATTTCCGCCGCGGAAGCGCGATTGTCTTCCGTAATCTCCAACGCAGCCTCAATGCATAGCTTCTCAATCAAATCAGACGATTCGCGAACGATATCCTTGAGCGATACCTTACCCACAAGATCGGTCAGCTGATCAACTGATTTTGGCAATTGCTGGCCAATGCGCGGCCTGGCTTCAAGACGCCTTGCAACATTTCTGATAGAAAAGCCGTAAATATCGCCGGTATCCGACGGCGCTTCAACTGCGGAAACCTCCACACGCTCTTCCGCCCCGAACTGATCGCGTAAAACGGTGGAGAAGTTTCGCGCCGATCCATGGTTTTTGATGCTGGATACCAACACATTTAAATCTGTCGATGATCGGCCGATAAAATCGCCGAGCCGCCGGCCAATGACCTGACGACTGCCGGAATGTCGCGTCATATCCGCAAAGGATTTATTCGCTTGTAAAATACGAAGATCAGCATCGGCGACGACCAGTCCGTCCGGAAGGTTCTCAATAACGTCGACGAGATGGTCGTGCTCAGCGCCGGATGATTTCTCCGTTGCATGCATAATAATCCGCATGATAAGGCGCACATTGTCATCATCGCGGAAAGGCGACACAGAAATCTTGCATTCCTTTCCGCCTTTTAGCTTTAATTCCTCACTCACAGCCGAACCGCTGGATAAGGCGTCGTTGATCGCCTCCTCAATAGAGCGATGTGACTTTTTCAAAAAATGATCGAGCAACGGCTTACCGATTAGCGCGTCCGGCGTTTCGGCAAAGAATTTACCAGCGGCCGGGTTCGCTTCGTCAATTTTATAGCTGCGCGCATTTACAATGAGGACGGCTTCCGAAACTTCCTGAAACAGTAGCCGATATCGTCCCTCAGCCTCACGCAGTCTTTCATAATCGCGCTCCAGCCCCTGATGCGCTTCGACAAGACGCTGCTGCAACGCCGACAAAGAACGCAAGTCCCGACCGATAACGACAATACGGTCTTTTGTCTTTGTTCTGACGGCTGTGTACTTGATCGGGCACATCAAGTCCGCCTGTCGATGGATGATTGACCTGACGCCAAAGCGCTTTTTTTGACGGCGCCGCTTTCAAAAGGTCTTCAATTTTAGAGCGGCTTTCCATCGTGACAGTTTCAACCCATTTCTTGCCACGCCAGGCGTTTTCATAACCTTCTTTCAGAAGGTCCTCATTACCAACTGCAATGTCTTTGATAACACCGCCCTCAACGATCAACGCAACATCAGAGGCGGAGGCGACAACATCGGCCGTGACAGAGGGATCAAGATCAGCAAGAAACTTCCTTGGACTCTTGAACGAAACCATTCGCTCACCAGAAGAAGTCTGTACATCCATTTTTAAAAACCAAATTCTCTCAGCAAAAAGAGCCAGTTAGCAGTGAACGCCATTTGCTGCAAGTAATTCCTTACCAATTGCAGGCGCTGATTTGGCGTCACCGGCCACCCCATCTGCGCCAACCCGCTCCACAAGCTCAGGCGCATTAGAAAACAGTCTGCCGCCCACTATGACTTTTATGTCCTGGTTTAGGGAAGCGGCGCGCAAAATTTTGATTTCCTCGGCGATATCGTCAGCAAAGGCGCTGCACGCTGCTGGACAAACCCAAAACATCGAAGCTATCGCTTCTCATTATCTCCGCGAGTTGCTCGCAAGACGCCCCAGGCTCACTCGAGACTCGCCAGCCTGAGAGGCGGAAAAACTCAGCGACCATAACCACGCCGAACACATGCTGATCGCCGCAAGCTGTCGCCAATATTACATGCGGGCTGTCGCCGGCGGGTTTGCCGGAAAACTCTCCAACACCATAATGTACGCCGTTTTTTCGCAAAATCTCATGTAACCGGCAAAGCCCGATGGTTACTTCCGTGAAATCACAAAGATCCTGATCCCACATTTCACCAAGGCTTCTCGCCGCCGCCGCGAGAAGCTCCAGAAACAGAACTTCGCGTGGTATTCCGCGTTGCAGCAATTCATTGACAAATGCGTGCGCCGCCGAAGCGCTTTCCTGCATTACGCTTTCCAAAAAGTATTCGTGATCTTCCTGAGATAACGCGCCAGAAGGACTTAATGTCCCGGCGTCAACGGCTTTTTTCGGACCATGCGCAAGCATCAGCCGGGGAATGATTTCGCCTTCTATTGTATTGAATAGCGCCCCGGCGCCGATTGACTCATCAGCCTTGAAGTCGGAACGAGGGCTGTTTTCACGATTATAAAATGACTTCAGGCGC
Source organism: Hyphococcus sp. (assembly GCA_965230025.1). Classification (GTDB taxonomy): domain Bacteria; phylum Pseudomonadota; class Alphaproteobacteria; order Caulobacterales; family Parvularculaceae; genus Hyphococcus. The sequence goes on along the minus strand of CBDDKD010000054.1, from coordinate 28,142 downwards.
TCGCCTAAATTGATAAACGCCATGATTGCGCGATCACGTGCGTGATTTTCGTCTGATCGATTCTGAGTTTCCTGGGCCCAGTTCTCCCATTATACCCTTTCCCGACAAACCATTGCAGTTGAGAAAACTGCACATATAGCCGGTGTTGATTTATCGATTTGATTCTGTCGGCGCCGACCTCCGGTTCATTTTTCAAATCCCGTCTTAGATGACTACGTCGAACTCAACAGCGCTTACTGAACAGCGATTTTTTGCAGCCGCGAGATAAAATCAACACAAGAGAATTTCCTCTCCGGGATAATAATATTGCGGCTGCGAGATAAATCCGCACTCGACGCATACTAGAGGCATTATCACTGTAACCTTTTTCTCAGCGGGTTTGGAACAGTTTTTTGATCGCATTTTTCAATCGCATTTTTTGTCATTTACGCTAGCGTGTCAATCTATTTTGACGTAAAGTTAGATTGACAGTTATGAATTTATGCGGCGCGGACGCCTCCTGAAATCCCGATCCGCCGCAACGTTAAAATAAAACGATTTTTATCAAGGGCTTGAATTGAATTTACCATTATATACCAACGAACAACGCCGCCGCCGGGACGCTTCTCCCTGGACGATGGTGCAAGCGGTATTGGCGCCAATTCAATTTTTGATTTTCCTTGTGAGCCTCTGGCTTGTTTTTTCCTATCTCGCAACGGGCAACGGGTTTGCTGCTGCAGCGATGTCGGTCGTCATCAAAACCATTGCGCTTTACGCAATCATGATTACCGGCGCTATCTGGGAAAAAGACGTTTACGGACAATATCTATTCGCCCCGGCTTTCTTTTGGGAAGATGTTTTATCTATGGGCGTTTTAGCGCTCCACACCGCCTATCTTGCGGCGATCTTCCTCAATATCGGCTCACCGCGCGAACAAATGATTCTCGCGCTCACCGCCTATGTCGCTTACATAGTGAACGCCGCGCAGTATCTTTGGAAGCTGCGGCGAGCGCGTCTTGAAACCCCTCCCCCCATCGGCGCGCCCTCTAAATCTACAGGAGCGCATGCATGACCGTGACGCTCGATATATCGCCGCGCACCGATTCGAAATCTGGCTGCACCGATCAACCAGTTCTGCGCGAACGAGAGCCAGCGCGAAGTTTTCTGCGGCCTACCGGCATCATGTGGCTTCACCGAAAGATGCCAGGACGCTTTCTTTTTGATTGTCGGCTCGCGAACTTGCGCCCATCTAATGCAATCAGCCGCCGGCGTCATGATTTTCGCTGAGCCTCGATTCGCCACCGCCATCATTGAAGAGCGTGACCTGGCGGGGCTGGCTGACGCGAATGAAGAGCTTGATAAGACGGTCAGAAAGCTGTTGGTTCGCCGGCCCGATATCAAACTTTTGTTTCTGGTGGGCTCGTGCCCGTCGGAAGTCATCAAACTGGACCTCAGCCGCGCTGCAGCCAGGCTTTCAAAAGTCTTATTCGCCTGGCGTTCGCATCCTGAACTATTCCGGCAGCGGCATTGAGACGACTTTCACACAAGGCGAAGACGCCTGCCTCGCCTCAATGGTTCCGGAACTTCCCGCCGATACATCGTCGACGCCGTCACTTATTATCGCAGGCGCGCTCGCCGACGTGGTTGAGGATCAGTTTCAACGTCTGTTTGAGCAGCTAGGCGTCGGACCAGTCCGGTTTTTTCCCTGCACGCAATGCAGCGGAAATGCCCCCAATTGGTTCGAATACGAAATTTCTCCTGGCGCAGCCTTTCTTGCGGAAACAGGCCGGCTGCTGGAAGAACGCGGCGCACAGCATATTCCGGCGCCTTTCCCTCTTGGTGTTGAAGGTACAACCGCGTGGCTGAAAGCAGCTGCGGACGCATGGAATATCGATGCGGTGAAATTCGAGAGCATTATTGAAATGCCGCGCGCCCGCGCTGAAAAATCACTTGAACATTATCGGGCGACGCTCACAGGCAAAGCGAGTTTTCTTTTTCCCGGACTCAACAATTGGAAATTCCGCTGGCGCGGTTTTTATCGCGCGAACTGGGCGTTACCCTGACGGAAGTCGGCACGCCCTATCTTCACAAGCAGCACCTGAAAGACGAACTCGCACTCTTGCCGGCTGATGTCCGTTTAAGCGAAGGTCAGGACGTTGATCTACAGCTTGATCGTTGCCGTGATGGAACGCCCCGATATCACCGTATGCGGATTAGGTCTCGCCAACCCGCTTGAGGCTGAAGGCCTCACCACCAAATGGGCGATCGAACTCGTTTTCACGCCCATCCAGGGCTACGAACAAAGCGGCGACCTCGCTGAACTTTTCGCAAGACCGTTGAACCGGCGCATGAGGCTCGCTGTCTGATGCAGTTAACCGTCTGGACATATGAAGGCCCGCCCCATGTCGGCGCTATGCGTGTCGCGACAGCGATGAATAACCTGCATTATGTGTTGCACGCCCCGCAAGGCGACACCTACGCCGATTTACTCTTTACAATGATTGAACGTCGCAATGCGCGCCCGCCCGTGACTTACACAACTTTTGAGGCGCGCGACCTCGGCTCGGACACGGCGGAAATATTCAAAACCGCCGCCCGCGATGCTTATGAACGCTTCTCGCCCGAGGCCATGATCGTCGGCGCATCCTGCACTGCAGAACTCATTCAGGATGACCCGGGCGGGCTCGCCAAAGCGCTCGCTCTGCCCGTGCCAGTCGTCCCGTTGGAGCTGCCGTCTTATCAGCGCAAGGAAAACTGGGGCGCATCGGAAACATTTTATCAGCTGACGCGTTCGCTGGTGAACCGAGATGCGCCGAAACGCTCGGCGGAAACCGGGCGGCCAACCTGTAATATCCTGGGACCGACCGCGCTTGGTTTTCGCCATCGCGATGACGTCAAAGAAATCTCTGCGCTCCTCACATCGATGGGTGTCGATATCAATGTCATCGCACCGCTCAATGCGACGCCGTCGGATATCACCCGGCTTGGCGCAGCGGATTTTAACGCGGTTCTCTATCCCGAAATTGCCGACACAACCGCACGCTGGCTGAAACGCGAATTGAAACAGCCATATACGAGTACGGTTCCTATCGGCGTCGGCGCCACCCGCGATTTCATCGCCGAGATTTGTGAACTCGCCAGCATCGACCAGGCGAATCTGAATATCGATGGCGGCAACTTCCCGTGGTGGTCACGGTCGATTGATTCCAATTATCTCACCGGCAAGCGCGTCTTTATTTTTGGCGATGCGACTCACGCGATTGCGGCGGCGCGCATCGCCGCGGAAGAATTTGCTTTCGAAGTCGTTGGTCTTGGTTGCTATAACCGGGAATTCGCCCGCGACCTTCGCGCTGCTGCGGAAAAATACGGCGTCGAACCGCTGGTCACTGACGATTATCTCGAAGTCGAAGAAAAGATTGCTGAAGCGCAGCCGGAAATGGTGCTGGGCACGCAAATGGAACGCCATATTGCCAAGCGGCTGAGCCTGCCTTGCGCAGTGATCTCCGCGCCTGTGCATGTGCAGGACTTTCCCGCCCGATATGCGCCGCAAATGGGTTTCGAGGGCGCAAACGTATTGTTCGACACCTTGGTGCACCCATTGGTGATGGGCCTTGAAGAACACCTTCTCGGCATGTTCCGCGATGATTTTGAGTTCAATGACGAAGCCGGCGCCTCCCACCTTGGCGGCCATGGCGCTTCGGCGCCTGAAACACCTGCGCCGCAACCGTCATCAAATGTTATAGAATGGGCGCCCGACGCAGAAAAAGAACTGAAAAAAATTCCGTTCTTTGTGCGCGGCAAAGCACGGCGCAACACCGAAGCTTTCGCCGCCGAGCATCAGCTCCAGGTGATTTCTGTCGATACTTTATACGAAGCAAAGGCCCATTATGGCCGGTAAAGCAAAGGCGCATAACGCAACGCCCGTTAAGGTGGTTTTGATCTCGCTGGATGCTCACCTGTCTAGCGCGGTTGATCGCGCAAGCGCCCTGTTGCGAAAAACGCTGCCAGGGCTGGAGCTGACTTTCCATGCAGCGTCAGATTGGGATCGCGACCCCGCCTCTCTTGAAGAGTGCAAAGCGAAGATTGCAAGCGCTGATTTTGTCGTCGCTTCCATGCTGTTCATGGAAAACCACATCCAGGCCATTTTGCCAGCGCTGCAGGCGCGCCGCGATAATTGCGACGCCATGGTCGGCTGCCTTTCCGCCGGCGAAATTGTGAAAATGACATCGCTGGGTCGTTTTCAAATGGACAAGCCCGAAACAGGGGCGCTGGCGTTTTTGAAACGCCTGCGCGGCTCAAAGGAAAAAGCAAAAGCCGGCGCCCATCAGATGAAAATGCTGCGCCGCCTGCCCAAGATTTTGAAGTTTGTGCCCGGAACGGCGCAGGACGTGCGCGCCTATTTCCTGGCCCTGCAATATTGGCTTGCAGGCTCTGAAGAAAATATCGCGAATCTTATTACTTACCTTATCGATCGCTATGCCGCCGGACCGCGGGCGGCGCTACGCGGAGCACTTTCTCCAGCCCCTCCCCAGGAATATCCGGATGTCGGTGTTTATCACCCGCGTCTGGCGGATACCGTCGCAACCGCCGCATCGAAGCTGCCGCTGGCGAAAAGCAAGAAGCCTGCGGTCGGTCTCCTGATTATGCGGTCTTACGTGCTGTCGGGTGACGCGGGACATTATGACGGGGTGATCGCGGCGCTGGAAGCACGGGGCTTGCGCGTTATTCCCGCCTTTTCCAGTGGCCTCGACGCACGCCCTGCAATTGAAAAGTTTTTCATGAAGGATGACGCGCCGGTGATTGACGCGCTCGTTTCCCTCACCGGTTTCTCACTTGTTGGCGGCCCGGCCTATAACGACGCGGGCGCGGCGACGGACATTCTTTCCAAGCTGGACGTGCCTTATCTCGCCGCACATGCGCTGGAATTCCAAACGCTCAACGCCTGGGGCGACAACCCATCGGGCCTGTCGCCTGTTGAGTCGACCATTATGGTGTCGATACCGGAAATCGACGGCGCCACCAATCCAACGATGTTCGGCGGTCGCGCCTCTTGCGACGGCGCGCCATGCAACGGATGCGACCGTCACTGCGAATTTCCCGCTGCAGCCAATCAAAACAGAATGCAGCCGTGCCCTGAACGCGCGGATATGCTGGCGCGGCGCGTTGAAAAATTAGTCCGCTTGCGCAAGACAAAGCCGGCGGACCGCAAGATTGCAATTACGATCTTCAACTTCCCGCCCAATGGCGGCGGCGTCGGCACAGCAGCCTATCTTGATGTTTTTGCATCGCTGCTCAACACGCTGAAAGGTCTCGCCAGAGACGGATATGATGTTGAGATCCCCGATACGCCGGAAGCATTGCGCGACCGCATTCTCAACGGGAACGCAATGCGCTACGGCGCGGAAGCGAATGTTCACGCAAAGGTCAGCGTTGACGATTACATTCGCCGCGAGCGCCGGCTTGGCGACATAGAAGCCCAATGGGGCCCGGCCCCGGGCCGCCACCAGTCCGATGGCCGCTCAATTCATATTCTGGGCGAACGGTTCGGCAATGTGTTTGTCGGCGTGCAACCAGCATTTGGGTATGAAGGCGACCCGATGCGGTTGTTGTTCGAAAAGGGTTTTGCGCCCACCCATGCCTTCGCCGCATATTACAGTTACCTGAAGCAAGATTTTAACGCCGATGCTGTCCTCCACTTCGGCACGCACGGCGCGCTGGAATTTATGCCCGGCAAACAGGCTGGGTTGTCAGGTGACTGCTGGTCGGATTATCTGATTGGCGATCTTCCAAATTTTTATTTTTACGCCGGCAACAATCCGTCGGAGGCGACCATCGCCAAACGTCGTTCGGGCGCAACGACGATCAGCTATTTAACACCATCAGTCACAAACGCCGGACTTTATAAGGAATTGTCTGAGCTTAAATCGCTTCTGGAACGCTGGCGCGCGACATCGCCGGAAAACATCGAAGAACGCACAAACCTTGCGGAAATCATCCAGGCGCAGGCTGTGCAGCTGGAGTTTGCACAAAGCGAGCCGGTGTGGACAGAAGCTGCGGAAACAGAAATTGACGCCCTGCGGATAAAGCTAACTGAGGTTGAAGACGCACTCATTCCTCACGGTCTTCATGTGGCGGGCCAGGCGCCTGACGCCGAAGAACGAATCGATCTTTTGGCCGCCATACTGCCGTCGAACGATCACGAGCCGGTCGCGCAGGACGCGATCACGTCAATTGTCGATGGCGCTTCACCGAAAGAAGCAGCGCTTAAAAATGGCGCGCCCGCCGCCGTGGATCATCTGGCGCATCTGGCGAGCGTCAACGAGCTCTTGTTGCAAGATCACGAAATTCCGAGCCTCGTTCACGCCCTTGATGGCGGTTTCATCAAACCCGTCGCTGGCGGCGACCTTATTCGCGATACAGAAGTCTTGCCTTCAGGGAGAAACATTCACGGCTTTGACCCGTTCAAACTACCGAGCGCTTACGCAGTCGCTGACGGGAAGCGTCAGGCGGACCGGTTGCTTCAACGCCATCTTGATGACAGCGGCGCCCTTCCGGAAACCGTCGCGATCGTTTTATGGGGTACGGACAATCTGAAAAGCGAGGGCGCCCAGATGGCGCAGGCGATGTCTCTGCTGGGCGCCAAGCCCCGTTTTGACAGCTATGGCCGGTTATGCGGCGCGAACCTGATCCCGCTTGAAGATCTGGGCCGCCCTCGCATCGATGTTGTCGCCACCCTTTCCGGCATCTTCCGCGATCTCTTGCCGATACAGACACGCATGCTTGCCGAGGCTGCACTTGCTGCGGCGAGCGCTGACGAGGCGCCGGAACAGAACTTCATTCGCAAACACACGCTCGCCTATCAACAGGCACATGGCTGTGATTTCGAAACGGCGGCGCTGCGCGTTTTCTCCAACGCTGACGGCGCTTATGGGTCGAATGTCAATCAACTGATTGAAGCAGGCTGCTGGGAAGACGAAGACGAACTTGCGGACGCTTATTCAAAACGCAAATGCTTCGCCTATGGCGCGTCTGGCGACCCATCGCAACAGGCCGGCATTCTCGACAGCATTCTTCACGATGTAGATCTTGCGTATCAAAATCTCGAATCGGTTGAGCTTGGCCTGACCACCATCGACCATTACTTCGATACGCTTGGCGGAATCGGTCGCGCCGTGAAACGCGCAAGTGGAAATGATGCACCGGTCTATATCGGCGACCAGACACGCGGCGGCGGCGCCGTGCGCACCCTGTCGGAACAAGTCGCGCTAGAGACGCGCACCCGCACGCTTAATCCAAAATGGTACGAAGGCATGCTCAAGCACGGCTATGAGGGCGTGCGGCAGATTGAGGCCCATGTAACCAATACAATGGGCTGGTCAGCGACAACGGGCCAGGTCGACCCCTGGGTCTATGAGCGCATTACCGAAACATTCGTTCTTGATACGGAACTGCGCGAAAGGCTCGCAGAGCTCAACCCGAAATCCTGCGCCAAAGTCGCCAACCGGCTGCTTGAAGCATGCGACCGCAACTATTGGTCGCCGGACAATGAAACCCTGGAAGCGCTGCGGCGCGCTGGTGAAGACCTTGAAGACCGCATCGAGGGCGTCGTTGCGCCTGCGGGCGCCGCCGCATGAACAACTGGAGAATGCCATAATGACTTTGCTTGAGCTTGATCGTCCTGGCGCACGACATTCTTCCCCGCCTGACGGCGACGGCAGCGTTCAGGTCCAGCTGGACCCAAGCGTTGAAATCACCACGGCGAAAGTCTTCGCCGTTTACGGTAAGGGCGGGATTGGCAAGTCGACGACATCATCCAATCTTTCCGCCGCTTTTTCCAAGCTCGGCAAACGCGTCTTGCAAATCGGCTGCGATCCGAAACATGACTCAACCTTCACGCTGACGAAGAAACTCATGCCGACCGTGATTGACGTTCTGGAATCTGTCGATTTTCACAGCGAGGAGTTGCGCACGGAGGACTTTGTCTTTGAAGGCTATAATGGCGTGATGTGCGTTGAAGCGGGCGGCCCACCCGCCGGCACCGGTTGCGGCGGCTATGTCGTCGGTCAGACTGTTAAGCTTTTAAAAGAGCATCACCTCCTTGAAGATACTGATGTCGTAATCTTTGACGTTCTTGGCGATGTTGTTTGCGGCGGCTTCGCGTCGCCGCTGCAACATGCAGAGCGCGGCCTCATCGTAACGGCGAATGATTTCGATTCGATCTTCGCCATGAACCGGATTATTTCGGCGATCCGCGCAAAATCGAAAAACTATGATGTGCGCCTCGGCGGCGTTATCGCCAACCGCAGCGCCGCGACCGATGAGATCGACCGTTACAACGACGCAACCGGCATGAAGCGCCTGGCGCACTTCCCCGATCTCGATGTCATTCGCCGGTCGCGCCTGAAGAAATCCACCCTCTTCGAGATGGAGGATTCGCCGGAACTTGACGCTGTCAAAAATGAGTATCTGCGGCTTGCGCAAAATTTGTGGGACGGCGCCGATCCGGTTGAGGCGATCCCGATGAAAGATCGCGAGATTTTCGACTTTTTGGGATTTGACTGAACCATGCATACGGCGAGCTACATTGAAAGACGCGGCGAACTCGAAACCTATTTCGACAGGACGGCTGCTGACGCCTGGGCGAAACTGACGTCGGATGCGCCTGTGAGTGGCGTACGCGCGACGGTCCGCGCCGGACGTGACGCAATGCGCGCCACGTTATTGAACTGGTTGCCCGATGATCTCACTGGACGACGCATCCTCGACGCCGGCTGCGGCGCCGGGCAGTTCAGCATCGAAGCCGCCCGGCGCGGCGCCGACATCGTCGCTATCGACCTCTCCGGAACGCTTGTTGATCTTGCGCAGGAACGTCATGGCGCCGAAGACCTGAAAGGAAGTGTGGACTTTCGTGTCGGCGATATGTTCGACCCGGCGCTTGGGCGCTTTGACCATGTTGTGGCGATGGACTCGCTCATTCACTATAGCGCGCTGGACATCGTGCGCGTGCTTGAAGGTTTCGCCGCGCGTACGGAACATTCCATTCAGTTTACGTTCGCGCCACAGACACCGCTGCTCTCAGTCATGCATGCGGTTGGCAAACTGTTTCCCCGTGGCGACCGCGCGCCCGCGATTCAGCCGGTCGCGCGAACGAAGCTCGACAAACTCGTGCGCAACTCCTCGCTGCTTTCAGGTTGGGCGCCGGCGCGCACGCAGCGCGTTCAGTCAGGTTTTTATATTTCCAACGCAATGGAGCTGGCGACCGGATGAACGAAACCCGCGACAATAAAGCCAGATTGGCGGATATGTGGACCGGCGTCGGGACGAAGTTTCTCCCCTTTGCGGACGCCGCCAGCGATCGCCTGCCCCTTGGCCGTTTGTTGCGATTGTCGCTGTTCCAGGTCTCCGTCGGCATGGCGCTGGTGCTGCTTACCGGTACGATCAACCGGGTGATGATTGTCGAGCTTGGCGTACCGACGTGGCTCGTCGCGGTTATGGTTTCGCTGCCCCTCATCTTCGCCCCTTTCCGAGCGTTGATCGGGCACAGGTCGGATACTCATCGCTCCGTCCTCGGATGGCGGCGCGGGCCTTATATCTGGATCGGTTCGCTTCTGCAGTTCGGCGGCTTTGCGATCATGCCTTTTGCGCTATTGATATTATCCGTCGATACGCCAGGGCCAATGTGGATTGGGCAAGCTGGGGCGGCCCTGGCTTTCCTACTTGTCGGCGCCGGTCTCCATACTACACAAACAGCGGGTCTCGCACTCGCCACAGACATTGCGCCCGAAGAAACGCGCCCACGCGTTGTCGCGCTTCTTTATGTGATGCTGCTGGTGGGCATGGGCCTCAGCGCTCTTGTCTTTGGCGCGCTGCTAAACGATTTCGAACAAGTCAAACTGATCAAAGTCATTCAGGGCGCCGCTGTTACGACGATGGTGCTGAATATGGTCGCCTTGTGGAAACAGGAAGCACGCAACCCGGCGCTTACGGATCCTGAAAAGCCCCGCACCTCGTTCCGTGATTCATGGCGCACATTGACGGCGATACCAAATGCAAAGCGTTTGCTTGTCGCCGTCGGCCTCGGCGCCGCGGCGTTCTCAATGCAGGATGTGTTGCTGGAACCCTATGGCGGTGAGATCCTGTTGCTGTCAGTCAGTCAGACAACCCTTCTGACCGCCATCTTCGCCGCAGGAACGCTTGGCGGTTTTGCTCTCGCCGGACGACAGATGATGCGCGGGGGAGAGCCGCACCGTCTTGCAGGGCTAGGCGCGCTTATCGGCGTCTTTGCATTTTCCGCTGTGATCTTTGCTGACCCGCTAGCTTCGCCCATGCTTTTTCGTATTGGCGCGGCGATGATTGGTTTTGGCGGCGGGCTATTTTCCGTATGTACGCTGACTGCAATTATGGCGCTTGCCAAAAATACGGATAGCGGTATCGCCCTTGGAGCCTGGGGCGCGGTGCAGGCGACAGCCGCCGGCATCGCCATCGCTTTTGGCGGCGCATTACGCGACGGCGTTTCAAGCCTTGCTCAAAGCGGCGCGCTAGGTCCCGCGCTGACAACCCCCTCCACGGGTTACAGCGCAGTCTACCATGTCGAAATCTTGTTGTTGTTCGCCACTCTGGCCGCCATCGGACCGCTCGCACGTTATGCGCCGGCGCCCGATGCACGGTTTCAGAAAAAATTTGGTCTCGCCGCATTTCCGGGATGACCTTTAGCCGAGGAGAAGAAAGATGATATTTGGCGGTGAATTTGTAAGCGGTATCGACATGGTCGATATCAGTTTGTGGGCGTTTACCCTCTTTTTCTTTGGGCTGATATTCTATCTTCGGCGCGAAGATCGCAGAGAAGGCTATCCCCTTGAACTTGATACAACCGGCAAGGTGGAAGACTCCGGCGTCTTATGGCATGCGCCAAAGAAAACCTTCAACCTCCCTCATGAGCGCGGCACTGTCTCAGCGCCTGAAGGTCGCCGGGATACTCGCAATCACGCTCTTGCGCGCACCGCTGTCTGGCCGGGCGCGCCATATCAACCGACAGGCGACGCTATGCGAGACGGCGTTGGTCCTGCGTCATATGCGGAACGCAAAGACATCCCTGATTTGACCGATGACGGACGCAACCGCATCGCTCCCTTCCGTCTTGGCGACGGATTTGAAGTCGCCAAAAATGACGCCGATCCGCGCGGCATGACGGTTTACGGCGGTGACGGCAAGCCCGCCGGCACAGTTGTCGATCTCTGGGTTGACCGGTCCGAGTCGCTCATTCGGTATCTTGAGGTCAATGTCGGCTCGCAGGAGATGCCGAACCATGTCCTGCTGCCGGTGCCCTTCGCCAATGTAAACGCGCGCCAGCGCAGGGTTAACGTATACGCGATCTTTGCAAAACATTTCGCGGGCGTGCCGAAAACGAAATCGCCTGACAGCGTGACGCGTCTCGAGGAAGACAAGATCGCCGGCTATTATGGCGGCGGCACTCTTTACGCGGCGCCTACGCGTTCGGAGGCGCTCGCATGAGCCTGTTTCACGATGAAGAGGAAGGCAATCCCGAACCAATTGAGGGATTGCCGGACAATCTTCCCGACGGCGAACGCGTCATCTGGCAAGGCAGGCCTGACGCGCTGACCTTTGCCATCCACGCCTTCCACATCCGCTTTGTCGCGCTCTATTTTCTGATGTTCACGCTCTGGCGCATCACAGCGATTGCGGCGCGTGACGGCGCAGCGGTTGAAATGATCGGCGTCGCCATGACTTCGCTGATCGGCGCCGGGGTTGGCATCGGCCTTCTCGCCGGCATCGCATGGCTCATGGCGCGCGCCACGGTCTATACGATCACAAATCGGCGAGTGGTGTTCCGATATGGCATCGCAATCCGGAAATATGTCAACATTCCTTTCACAATCATCGCCGCAGCCGCTCTGAAACGTCATCGCGGTCTCGCTGGCTCCATCGCGCTTGCGACCGAAGGTAAAGCGCGCGTCGCCTATCTGCATTTATGGCCGCATACGCGCCCGTTCCGGTATTCAGCGCCGGAACCGATGCTGCGCGCTCTTCCGAATGCGGATGATGTCGCTCAAATATTATGCGAGGCAATTAAATCGCAATCGCCAACGACTGTAACTGTCAAACCAGTTACAAACGTCACTCGCCCCACACAACCGCGCTACCAAGAAGCCGCCGCAACAGCCTGAGGACTATTCATGTCGTCACATTCGCATGCTCCCGAACCAGTCCCGCCGTTTCTCCTGATCGGCATCGCAGCTATCATAGCGATAGCACTCTTCGGTACGGCGTTTACTCGCGTCACAGAAATCGGGTCGCAAGAACGGGCGGAAACGGCGATCACCCAAAGTGTTATGTTGCGCTTCACCGATGAACCTGACGGCGGCGTCTCCGTTTATAATCATGACAGCGGCGCGCTCATCTGGCATTACCCGCCTGAAACCGGTGGGTTTGTGCGCACCGCCATGCGCGCCGTCGTTCACTCCCGCAAGGTGGCGGGGATTGGCCCCGGAGCGCCGTTTCAACTCGCGCGCACCGAGGAAGGCCGATTGCTGCTCACCGACCCCGTCACCGATCTGACCGTCGGCCTTGAAGCCTTCGGCGCCGACAAGTGTGCGCGATTTCGCTCAGATTCTGGATAACAAGGACGCCAACGGATGAACTTGGAAACAAACAATGATAGACGCCGTTTCACCGTGCCGTGCACCATCAGCATTGAGCACTCCTATGACAGTCTTGAGGCGCATGTCGAGCTTGATGGCGACGTCAAACCCACCATCGGCGATCGCATCATGGTCCATGGCGACTCGGTGACGGTGCCGTTTGGCGAGAAAATTACGCTTCGCCGCAATGCGACGGTCACCCGCGCCAACGCATTTGAAAAACTCTGGATCAAACTGAAATCTCGTTTCGAGTTGACCGAACTTTACGAAGTCAGCTTTTCCCCTGGGAGGATTTAATGAGCGTACACGCCCTGCAACCGCCGGTCCCTATTGCGCCAGCCAATGATGACGTGATCAACACGAATGAAGCGGCGCTGGAAAACACTGTTCTGAGCCCGCGGTTTTACACTACCGACTTCGAGGCGATGGACAAGCTGAACGTCGAGCCCGTACGCGCCGAATGGGATGCGCTCATCGCGGAAATGGCGAGCGACCCCAACAAAGGTCACTTCAAGCGTACGGATGAATTCGACAATATCCTGCATACCCTGCCCCCTGATCTTCGCAGGGAATTCGTTGACTTTCTCGTCAGCTCCCTGACGTCGGAATTCTCCGGATGCGTTCTTTACAAGGAAATCGTCAAACAGGTTGAAAACCCGGATATCAAAGCGCTGTTCAAATATATGAGCCGGGACGAGGCGCGTCATGCGGGTTTCATCAACCATGTCCTGAAAGATTTCGGCATCGGCGTTGACTTGGGCTTTCTGACGAAAACCAAGAAATATCATTTCTTCAAACCGAAATTCATTTTCTACAGCGTCTATCTTTCCGAAAAGATCGGGTATGCGCGCTATATTACAATTTTCCGCCAGCTTGAGCGCCATCCGGAATACCGCTTCCACCCGATTTTCAAATGGTTTGAAGAGTGGTGCAATGACGAGTTCCGTCATGGAGAAGCATTCGCCCTGCTGATGCGCGCCAATCCGAAATTGCTGAAAGGCCCCAACAAATTGTGGATCCGTTTTTTCCTGCTTGCAGTCTACGCCACGATGTATCTACGCGATCATCGCCGACCCGCCTTCCATAAAGCGCTTGGCGTGGACCCAACCGAATACGACATGCAGGTCTTCAAAACCACAAACGAGATTGCGCGTCAGGTCTTCCCTGTTGAACTCGATCTCGACAATCCTGAATTCCAGGCGACTCTCGAAAAGCTCCGCCGCCGCGCCGACAGAATGGAAGACTTGAAAGGTAAAGGCGGCTTCTCATTCCTGAAACGCGCAGGGCTTGCCCTTGGAATCGGCACGGCGTTCGTACGCCTCTATTTCCTCAAGCCAAAGCAAAATGACTTACCAGCGAATGTTCGCCTTGAGCCCGTCTGGTAAGCCCAAAAGGAGCGAAAAGTTTTTTCATGACTGAACTGTTTCAACCATTGGTTTTTGCAGCACTGTTCTGGTGGTTCAGCACCGGCGCAATCCTGTGGTTGATCGGCCTGCCCCGGCATACGTTCAAATGGACGGCGCTCGGCGCAACAGTCATTCTTGGCGGCGCTACCGTGGCGCTCCTCGGGCTTAGAAATGAAACAGGCGTCGGCGCCGCCTATGCCGGGTTCGCCGCCGGCATTATTCTCTGGGCCTGGCACGAGGTGATGTTCCTGCTCGGTTTCATCGGCGGTCCGCGCAAGTCGCCCTGCCCGCCGGACCTAAAGACATGGCCGCGCTTTCTGGTGTCTTCGCAAACCGTCATTCATCACGAACTGGCGATCGCGATCCATGCCGTGTTGATCCTGATCATGAGCTGGGGCGCATCAAACACTGTCGCCGCCTGGACATTTTTCCTGCTCTGGGGCATGCGCATCAGCTCCAAGCTGATCGTTTTCTTCGGCGCGCCCAACATAAGCGACACATTTTTACCGCCGCATCTCGATTATCTGAAAACATACTTTCAGAAGCGGGCGGCCGGCGCCTTCTTCCTGGTGGCCATAACTCTCGTCACGTCAGCGGCGGCGGCGATTATCTATCAGGCGACCATCGTTCCTTACGGATCGTTTCAGTTCATCGGCCTCGTGCTGATCGCAGCGTTAGCAGTACTCGCAGTTTTCGAGCACTGGGCGCTTGTGTTGCCACTACCGGATGCAACGCTCTGGAATTGGGCGGTGCGCAACCCGCAACCTCAACAAAAAACCACCACCTCTTCGGATTGGAGAAAATTATGAACTACGAATCTTTTTTCAACGAAAAGTTGGAGGAATTGCGAGAGGAAGGAAATTACCGGACGTTCGCGGATATTGAGCGGCGCGCCGGCGCCTTCCCCCATGCGGCCAATTATGGCGAGATCGGTCCGGATGAAGTCACCGTCTGGTGCTCAAACGACTATCTCGGCATGGGTCAGCACGAAAAAGTCACGCAAGCCATGCATGACGCAATTGACAAGTGCGGCGCTGGCGCAGGCGGGACGCGTAATATCTCAGGCACCAATCACCATCACGTACTGCTGGAACAAGAACTTGCCGATCTTCATGGCAAGCAGGCCGCGCTTTTGTTCACATCAGGCTATGTTTCCAACTGGACGGCGCTCGGCACGCTCGCAAGCCGTATCCCCGGATGCATCGTCCTGTCGGATTCATTGAACCATGCATCGATGATCGAAGGCATTCGCCATTCCCGTTGCGAAAAGCATATTTTCGAGCACAACAGCCCCGAAGATCTGGAACGCAAGCTGCAGGCGCTTGACCCCGATGCACCGAAGCTCATTGCATTTGAGTCCGTATATTCAATGGATGGCGACATTGCGCCGATTGCTGAATTCTGTGACATCGCGGATCGATATAACGCCATGACATATCTCGACGAAGTCCACGCAGTTGGCCTTTACGGTCCACGCGGCGGCGGTATTGCCGAACGCGAAGGATTGATGGACCGCCTCACCGTTATCGAGGGAACTTTAGGGAAAGCGTTCGGCGTTCTAGGCGGTTACATTGCCGCATCAACGGCGCTTTGCGATTTCATTCGCAGTTTCGCTTCCGGCTTTATATTTACAACCGCCCTTCCTCCTGCAGTCGCGGCCGGCGCCTGCGCCAGCATTAAACATCTCAAGGAAAGCAATATCGAGCGCGAGATGCAGCGCGACCGTGTCGCCAAAGTCCGGCGTAAACTTGGCGCCATCGGCATCCCGACGCTCGATAACCCAAGCCATATCGTACCGGTCATGGTCGGCGACCCTGTAAAATGTAAATGGATCAGCGACTGGCTGATGGCTAATCATGGGATTTATGTTCAGCCGATCAACTATCCGACCGTACCAAAAGGGACCGAGCGATTACGGATCACGCCGTCTCCGGTCCACACCGACGCAGACATCGAGCGATTGGTGGATGCGCTGTCGGAAATCTGGTCACAATGCGCGCTCGCCAGGGCTGTCGCATAAGCTCTAACTTTCTTATCTCAAGATAAATGCCGGGGCGCTTTTGCGCTGTTTTGCATCAGGTAAAACAGACGCCTCGCCAGTTCGCGTCAACTCGCCACACCGGCGAATTTTATCCAATAAAATTAGCCTTTTTGTCATCCGGGAAGCCGTGTAACGCGTAGACATTCTGCAAACCGCGGAGGCGATTGATGTCAATTTGTGCTGACGATCAAGAGCAATCTTCCAGTCATGGACAACAGGGCAAGGTGCTGGATTTCAACGTCGGCGCCGCCACCGCCAAACCAAAAACCAGGGGTAGCGCGAAGGGTGTATCAACATCGGACACAATGGCTATGGCGATTGCCTGTCTTGGCGGGCGCAAGCACTGGGAAGGTTCCGTGCGCGGCTTTTTCGGACTTCTGCGCCGTACGACCGTTATCGAATCTTCAGGCGCCATTGAAGATGGCGTTCTGGTGTTCCGGGAAACACTGACTTTCGACAATGGCGATGAAGAAAAGCGCGAGTGGCGGTTACGGGATGAACCGGAGGGCCTTATGCTCAAGGCTGATGGAATTCAGCAATTACGTCCGGGTAGAATTGAAGGCGGCTTACTGGTCGTTGATTACATCCTGTCGCTGAACGGAATGAAGTTTGGCTATCGCGACTCTTTTAAGTCAACACCCGACGGCGGCGTCAAAAATACAGGACGCGCAAAACTTCTCGGCGTCCCGGTTATGACCATCAATGTAACAGGACAGGCGCTTTAGCCTCTTAGCCGGCCATGTTGCAGCTTAACTGGCGGGCATTCCGTTCTGCATGCTGGGTTTTATTCGGTCTTAAAACAAACCAGTGATGGTTTATTTTAACACCGTAGAAATGAACTTCTCAGCTCTTAAAACCGCGCAAATCCGTTATCGACACCTCACAGGAACCAGTTATCAACAACGGTTTCGGTCAAGAGTATTCCAATACCGCCAGTGAGCGGGCGCAAGATTGCGAACCACCAGGCCCAGCGGTGAATAGATTCTATTGAAGCATTGAAACCCATCGTCCAGCGCCAGAACAAGGCGGCGCGTTCCGAGGCGATGCCCCCCTATGCCGTTGACGCGAGCTTGTAAGGCTCAGGCACGAGATCGGCCACGATCTTGGCTGACGAAACAACGCCTGGCAGACCGGCGCCCGGATGCGTTCCTGCGCCTACCAGATAGAGACCGGCGACCTCCTCGCTTTTATTGTGCGGACGGAACCATGCGCTTTGGAACAGCTTGGGCTCCATTGCGAACGCCGCGCCCTCATAGGACGACAGACGCTCCTTGAAATCGATTGGCGAGATATGATGCGAAGTCACAATGGCGTCGCCTAAACCCGACAGTACGGTTTCTTCCAGACGCTCCTGCACTTTTTGACGGTAGGTTTCCGCCACGCCATTCCAGTCAACGCCGGATCGAAGGTTCGGCACAGGGCTTAAGACGTAAAACGCATCGCATCCATCAGGCGCAAGTGATGGATCATTCGCCGTGGGACGATGCAGATACATGCTGAAATCATCAGTCTGCGCATAATTTATGAATATATCTTCCAACAATCCCTTATAACGCGGACCAAGAACCATTGTATGGTGCCCCACCTCTTCGAAGCGGCGGTTGGTCCCGAAATACCACACAAACAGGCTCATCGAAAATTTGCTTCGCTCAAGCTTCTGGTCGGTCCAGCGTTTGCGCGGATAGTCTTTCAGCAATTTGCCATATGTCCATGCAGGATCGCTGTTTGAGACGACAATATCCGCCGCGATTGTTTCGCCGTTCGCCAGCGTAACGCCCGTCACCCCGGCGATTGCTCGTTTCAATCGATTCAACTTCCGCATTACAGCGGATAACGCCGCCGTTGCGTTCAATCAAACCAACCATCCCCCCCGCACCAATGCGCCAGTACCACCGAGTGCGTGGTGAACGCCGTATTTGCTTTCCAGATGCGCGATTAGGCAATAATACGCCGTCGTCGTGAATGGGTTGCCGCCAATCAGCAACGGGTGAAAACTGAAAACTGTGCGCAAACGTCTCATCACTGAAATAATCACTGACCTTGCCAAAACCGTTCGATAGCCGCCAAGGCGCACAAGGTCGACCATGGTGCGCATGGTAAATGCGAGGACTGTGAAATGGTTTGTCGGCGAGCTCTTCAAAAGCGACCTTATAAATCTTTTCACTGTCGGCCATGAACCGGTCGTACCCCGCAAGGTCCTTCGATTCAAAGCGCGCGACTTCCGCGCGCATCTTCTCGCGATCAGCACAATAGTTGAACACAGATCCGTCATCAAAACGGATTTGATAAAATGGATCGCAGAGGCGCAGCGTAACGTCGTCAGGAGAATCTCCCGCCACAATCTTCCCAAAGACTATCGAATATGTAGG
This sequence comes from Hyphococcus sp., assembly GCA_965230025.1. Taxonomy (GTDB): domain Bacteria; phylum Pseudomonadota; class Alphaproteobacteria; order Caulobacterales; family Parvularculaceae; genus Hyphococcus. The sequence continues at coordinate 9,688 of CBDDKD010000054.1, read as the reverse complement.
GCGCTGTGATAATTGTAGGGCCAGCATCGAAAGTGAAACCATCCTGGCGGTAGACATAGGCGCGCCCGCCGGGCGCGTCGAGTTTCTCCAGCACCGTAACGCGATAGCCTTTCGCCGCAAGCCGCCGCCGCCGCCGCCAGACCGCCGACGCCGCTGCCGATCACAACAGCATGTTTCTGATTTGAATTCATCGGTGAAGTGTCCGTCATGCTTGACATCTAGCGCTGTCCAGTTGGCGATGCTATTACTTTTTACAGGATATGAAAACGTCGGTTCTTCTAACGCTTGGCAGGTTGCCGAAGTCACTCGAACTCGCCCGCAGCCTTCATGGCGCCGGCTGCGATATCTTCATTGCGGAACCTTTCAAAAACCACCTTTCCAAACCATCACGCGCTGTGAAGCGCAGCTATCAGGTTACGGCCCCGAATATCGATCAGACCACCTATCTGAAAGAATGCTGACAATCATTCATGATGAAAAATCAACCTTGTGGTTCCGGTATCAGAGGAGTCATTACATGTCTCGCTGCTCGCGCCGTACCTGCCCGAACATACCCGCCTGTTAAGCGCTTCGCACGAAGTATTGAAGCGCCTTCACGACAAGTTTGCATTCGCTCAAACCGCGAAGCGCCATGGTTTGACCGTTCCGGAAACCTATAGGGGCGACGATGAAAATGCGCAGCGCCTCGCCGCGGAAAAGATTATGTAGTGAAACCGACCCATGGCTGCTCAGGGTTCGGCATGACCATGCATCGTCGCGCAGAGCCGCCAGACAAGCATTACCTGTCCCACACGAACATCCTTCAGGAACGCATCTTTGGCCGTGAAGTCAGTTCCCTGACACTGTGCGAGCAGGGCCGGATTCTGGGCGGCGTTCTTTACGAAGGAACGGTCTATTCCGGTTCTGTGTCAACTTGTTTCCGGCGCGTCGATGATGCGCCGGCAGCACAAGACTGGATCAAGCGATTTGTAGCGACGGAAAAATTCACCGGCTTTGTCGCATTCGACTTTATCATTGATGAGAACAAGACGCCCTGGGCGATCGAGTGCAATCCGCGCCTCACTAGCGGCATTCACTTTTTTGACCCCAGCGATCTTGCCGCTTGTCTTCTTGGCCAACCCCCTGGGCGCCCAATCAGATTAAAGTCGGAGCAGACGTTCCAGGAAGGCCACACCACGCTTCTTGAAGCATATGGCCGATCTTTCATCCCAAAGAGTTTGTCACGCGCATACGCCATATGCTGGGCGCACGCGATGTCTTATGGTCGATATCAGACCCTGCGCCGTTTTTTCTCATGACCCCTATGTCATGGGAAGTCCTGAAGAAAGTGATGTTTGAAAACGCAAGCTTCGGCGAAGCGGCGACCCGCGACATTGAATGGCGTGAGCGTGACGGACAATCAAAAACTTGTCACTTGGCGATACTATGCCCAAAGATCTTTTACAGAACACATGATTTGTTCGCGCGGGCGGGTCGTTAATCGCGCTGCGGGACGAACTTTTTCCGGCGCATCAATATGAAAATCAAATCGCCGCGCCAGCCGCGCAATGATCAGCGCGCTTTCAAGCGCCGCAAAGCCTGCGCCAACGCATGTGTGCGGCCCCAGGGCCAAACGGAATATAAGCGCCGGGCGTGATCTCTTTCTCCCGGTCCGGCATAAACCTGTCTGGATCAAATGCATGAGGCGCCGTCCAGTAGTCGCGATGGCGATGCAGCGTCCATGGCGAGATCATCACGATGGCGCCTTTTCTGATACGGTGGGATCCGATTTTTGCGTCGCGCATCGCGACACGCGGCATAAATGTAATCGGCGGATAAAGACGCAGCGTTTCGCGGAAGAAACTGCGAACAAAGTGGAGCTTTCGAATGTTCTCAATGGTGACATCATCGTCGCCGATGACCGCATCAACCTCACGTCGAATGCGCGCCAATATTTCCGGTTGCATCGCCAGTATGTAAAACGCCCACGTCAACGCACTGGCGGTTGTTTCATGGCCGGCCAGAAAGAAGACGCCGAGTTGGTCAATCAGCTCATCACGTGAAAAACGCGCCCCGGTCTTTTCATCACTCGCCGCAATGACAGCGCTTGCAATGTCATTATAGCGATGCTCCCCGGCTCCCTTCGCCCTGCTCCAGGTGAGTATCGATCAATTCGCCAAGCCGTTCGCGAATACGCGCACAGGCGGCGAGCACCGCCGCCGGCTGCGGCGCCCGTTTCCATGCCGGATCCGCAATCAATCGCCAGATTTTAACCTGTGCGACATCGCGCTCAAAAACCGTGAAATCATCGAATACATCTTTTGCCACATCGCTTTGCAGCGAAATCGAGAACACGGTTCTGCATATGATATCCGCCGTGAGGTGGCTCATCGCCAGGTCCAGCGACAATGGCGCGCCTTTGTCCGCATTCCCGGCGAGCACGCTCTCCGCAGCATCGACCGCCGCCGTCATTGGCGCAAACGCCAGGTTCAACCGCATATGCGAAAAAGCCGGGTCAATCATCGCGCGTTGCCGACGCCACTTGGCGCCGTCGGAGACAAAAATTGAATCGCCGATCAGCGGTTCAAGCGCATTGACCATTAAATCGCTCTTGGGAAAAATTTCCTGCTCATCCATCATGATTTCCCGCACCAGCGCGGGATCATTAAAAAGCTTGGTCGATCGCCGGGAGTAACCGAGCTCGCCGGCCCTCATTGTAAACGCAGCTGCGGGCAACAGACTCAAAAGGTCGCCATCGCCGCGCCATAGCGTACGCGCCAATGCGGCGACCGGCGGCAGTGAAGACGGCCTTGGGGGATGGAAAAATGCGGCTGTTTCCGGCATGCTGTTAGAAAACCAAAATGTCTTGCAATCCCATTATCTGGCGGTGCGCGGATCATGTCGAGCCTGCATCTATTCGAGACTCTGATCGCGCTTCACATCACGGCAGGCGCGCCCGGGCTGATCAGTTTCTGGGCGCCGGTGCTTTCCAAAAAAGGCGGTGATCGACACCGTTTCTGGGGACGGTTTTTCACCGTCGCCATGCTGATCGCAGGAACCCTCGCGGTCTGCATGTCGGTTATGACATTGATCGCGCCGATGGAAACGCATCCGCATCTCGTCACCCACGAAGAATTTTCTGACCCGGTGTTGGTGCGCGGCATATTCGGCTGGATGATGCTTTACCTGGCGATCTTGACCATCAACCTTGCATGGTATGGATGGCAATGCGTTCTCAACAAACGCAATCACCAGAAAAATCGCGCCTGGCCTAACCTTACTCTACAGGTCTTGTTGACCATGGCCACAATCAACTGTGTCTACCAAGGCGTTATGATCGGGCAACCGATGATGATCGGCATTTCTTTTATCGGCTTTGCGACAGTGGCTACGAATGTCTGGTTCCTCGCGAAGCGCAGCCCCGGTCCCGTCGACTGGTTGCTGGAACATATCAAGGCGATCGTTGGAACAGGAATTTCCGTCTACACTGCATTCTTCGCATTCGGCGCCGTGCGGTTCGTGCCAAGCCTCGCCTTAACCCCCGCGCTTTGGTCGGTGCCGCTTGTGGTCGGCCTTGCGCTTATTCTGTATCACCAAAGGCAAGTGAGGCGACGGCTGCGCCCAGCCGCGAGACCAGCGCCTGCATGAATTGCTCGGCCAGCGCGGTACAGCGCTAACGAATAGCGCGCTGTTTCCCCCATAAACAAAAAAGAGTGCGCTACCTGCGCACTCTTTTTTCTTCGCATTTTATAAAACTCTTAAAAGCGTGCAAACCCGTTGTCAGCACCCCACAGGAACCAGTTGTCTACGACGGTTCCCGTCAGCAGGATGCCGATGCCGCCGGTTATCGGACACAGGATCGCGAACCACCAGGCCCAGCGGTGAATGGATTCCATCGACGCGTTAAAGCCCATGGTCCAGCGCCAGAAGAGCGCTGCACGTTCCGATGCGGTCCCGCGATCGACAATCTGTTCAATCTCGCGCTCACCGCCATACCGGCCAACCGCGAGAATGGTCGCGCCATGCATCGCAAACAACAACACGGAACCATAAAGGAACACAATTGGAAAGCATATGGAACGGATTGTAGAAAAGATTCCCGTACACAAGCGAGAAATTGTTCGTCCAGTCAAGATGCGGGAAAATACCAAAGGGAACTGCTTCGCTCCATGATCCCATTGAGTACGGGTCGAATGAAGCCAACGACAAGATAAAGCCAGATCGCGGCAGCAAAGGCCCCAGCAAACATGCAGCCCCATGCCCAAGATGGACCGCCCGGCGATATGTTCGCACCCACCACAAGATAATAGCCGATGTCAAAAAGAAACCGGCAATCAACCACCATCCACCTTCATCGAGCGGCGGCAAAATCTTTAATCCGTGCTCCGGTAATGGCGCGCTTAGCGCCAGCCATGGCAGCTGTCCGAAAAATTTCAGCGGATCCCAGCCGACGCTGGCCCACATATTGAGACCAATAATTTCAATCGCAATAAAACCGCAAATCAATGACGCAACACCTGTGAAGCCCAGGTAAATAGGACCGATCTGCGCATCGCCAATTTTGCCAAGCCAGTAGCTGAAGGATCTTATGTGTTCGCGTGACCAATCGCCTGCAGGCAGTTCAACACCAGGATCATAATGACCGCGGACCTGAACTTGGGTGAGAATATTTTGATAATCCGCCATGGTTCTGTGCTCTCTCTAGTTCCAGATTGGAAGGTTTTTCCAACCATTCCACCACTCAATCCACGAACCATCATAGAATGGTCCACTAATCACGATACAAATCGCACTCCATATGCCTGCGGAAAGCGCCAGAAAAAACACCCAGTCGGTGAATGCCCAGCGTACCGATCGAATAGCCCATCACATCCCGGAAGAATGCGTTTTCATGTTCCGGCGCTTTGACAGTCTTGCCGCGGCCCGGATTTGTCGCCGACAGGATCGCGCCGCCATGAAGAGACAAAGCCAGGGTTGTCGTGAAGAAAAACGTGATGGCGATCATATGCGCAGGATTATAGTGGAAGTTTCCATACTGATAGCCGGTGTTTGAAACCCAATCGAGATGACTCATGATGCCGTAGGGAAAGCCATATCCCCATGCGCCCATCAGGAACGGGCGAATAACGACAAGTGTCACGTAAGCGAAAATTGCTGCGCTGAAAGCGATCGGCACATGATAACCGATGCCCAGCTTTCGGCAGATCTCGACTTCCCGGAGCGCCCAGGAACCGAACGCGCCAACAGCACAAATCGTAATAATCTGCCAAAGGCCGCCTTCCGCCAACGGCGCAAGACCCAGGCCGTAACTTACATCCGGCGGATCGATACTGATCAGCCATGGATTCCACGTATCGCCCAGCGCTGCGCCATAAAAAATCAGCGCTGTCCCAAGCGTTGCAAAAAACAACGACGTTACGCCGAAAAACCCAACATAAAATGGCCCAACCCAGAAATCGAAAAGGTCACCACCGATCAAACGTGCCGCCACGTACGCGATATTTTCTTTCAAAGCTCAATAACGCCATCGACGCATCCTTTCCCGTTTTTATTGGTGCTTCTTTATATTCAGAGCCACTTATTCAAGTTGCAGCTTTCGTCTTTAGAGCTGCGTCACGTTTTTAGCTGCACAGTCGACGCCCAAATATGAAACGTCGACTGTGCTACATGGCCGTCAAGTCAATCTGACGTTGGAAACAGGCGTGCTGATTGCAGCTGAATCAGATGCCGTTGATCCACCAAGAAAATTAAAGCGCTCTGTGCTCAGCATGATGAAGTGCATCAGCATCACAACCAGGAACGCAAAAGTGAGAATTCCAATCAGCGCACGGCGCGGAATCGAAAATAAGCCAAATTCTCCACATGATGTAGTCCTCCTAAGAAACGAATTGGCTTAATTGCACAGCAGCATGTCTGGTGCTTTCAAGCAGCGAACCATATGTTCCATCTTCATTTGGAAACCATGGCCAGCGCCACAACACCGCGACCAATATATGCGCAACTATTGATATCGCGATGAATCCCCAAAAATCCCTGCATAAAGAATTTATGAAATTCTTTAGCTTCGTTCCGCCGTCCAGGCCTGACATCGAACCAGACCTTTCAGCCGTATCACTTGGCATTTCTTGCCTCCTTTTTCTGACCAACGGTCTTCGTCGCACATCCAGCCCTGCGACCCAGGCTCTTTGACGGCCTTTCGACCGTCAAATCTTTTTCGCGACCCGAAAACACGGCCGCTTATTCACTGTCAGCGCCCTGAAAAAATCCATGGGATAACGCTGTGCGCCGCTTCCGTCGCTTCTTCAAAAACGGAAGGTCGCAAATTGTTCGATACCGAAGGCCTTCGTCGCCCCGGCATGAGCCGGCCAATGAGCGCCGCGAGCAGGAAGAAGGGATAAGCGGCGATAAAATAGAGCCGGTACTCCGTCCGGTCGCCGGCGTGGGTATGCTTACTCTCAGCCATCGTCACATTCGCCATGTCTTTCTCCCTTTTTGCTTGTTACGCCGCCTTTATTCCGCTGATGAGTTCATGGCTGCCGGCCACACGCGCCGCCGTCACTTTTTCTTCGCCCAGACGTCGCGCCTCTTCTTCCGCGTGATCGCGCAAGCGGCTTCGCCGCGGAAATGCGCGTCAAAATCGGATATGTTTCGACATAACGGTCAAGCGTGAGGCTCGCCTCTTCGTCCCAGGCCAACTGACGCGCCATCCGTGACGGGGTCGCTTCCGCCTTGTCCATGTCAGCGCCAAGAGGAAGAATATGAAACAGCGCGTCAAAAAGGGCGTTGCAGTATTCTTGAACGATATAGGTGGCGCCGGCATATCCCATAAATGGCGTACCCGTGTGCCGGCGAATAACCGCGCCCGGAAATGAGGCCGGAATGTAAATCGATCGCGAACCGGCTTCCTGCAAATACATTCTCTCATTGAAGCTGCCGAACACGACAAACGGCGCGCCGGATTTTATGTCCTCGCGCACTGCGTCATTATCGGGTTTGCGGCCGGCTGTGCGGGCGTAAGAGAAGACACAAGGAAGGCCGAGATCGGATTCAAGAAAATTGCGCACGCCCCGCGGCGTAGGTTTCGTTCGCAACAATACCGAAATTCGCCGTACCAAAGAAATCCTGCGTTACGGAACGCCACAAGTCCCAAAGCGGCTTGATGGTTGTATGCTTTTCCTTCTCGATGAAAGGGTCCGGATCAAGTCCCGTCAGATCGCCAAGCTTTTGCAAAAATTTCGTTGTTGAATGAAGACCGATCGGCGCCTGTAAATAAGGCTTGTCCAACGCCTCGCACAGCGCGCGTCCAAATTCGCGATACATACAGATATTGACATCGGCGTCGACCAGGCGGCGCACATCGGCGATGTGACTGCCAAGCGGAAAGACCATGTTGACTTCCGCGCCGACCCCTTCAACAAGCCTGCGAATTTCTGCAAGATCTGACGGCATGTTGAACATGCCGTAGGACGGGGCCGATGATGTTGACCCTTGGCTTTTCGCCATCCTTGCGTTTGCGCGGTTTTGGACTGCGTCCCTTGGTTTGGGCGAATTCAGTCCATAGCCAGAGCAGCGCGCGATCCGCACTCTGCCATTGGTCCTCGTCAATCGTGCGCGGCAAAAATCGTTGAATGTTGGAACCTTCCGGCGTCACGCCACCGCCGATCATTTCCGCAATCGACCCTGTTACGACAACGGCGGGAAGCTCGGGATCAAGAGCGGCCCGAGCGCGTTTCATCGCGCCTTCCGTGCCATGCTGCCCAAGTTCTTCTTCGGCAAGGCCGGTGACAACGATCGGCAATTCATGAGGCGGCAAAGCATCCGTATAGTGAAGAACGGAAGTGACCGGTAAATTTTCGCACCCGACAGGGCCGTCAATCACGACCTGCAGCCCCTTGACCGCCGTAAAGACGTAAACCGAACCCCAATAGCCACCCGCGCGATCATGGTCCTGGATCAGCATCCTACCGGCTCCTCCAGGCTGGGCCTCACGCTTGGCCTTTATCTCCAGCTTGCGTTGCTGCTTGCGCCGGAAATCAGCATGTTCAACGGGCGTATCTTCCCAGACGCCAGCTTTGTCGCCGGCGCCAACGCCCTCAAAGAAGGCGTGCATTTCATCAAAGCGCGCCTTGCCCGCCATCGCCGCGCTGACAACTTGCGCCAGAGAGCCCGCCCCTGCCGGCCCCATCAGCGGGCGCGCGGAAATCAAATTGGTAAAATAAAGCGCCGGCGTCGATTGTTCTCTTCGCTTTTTGAACAACCGGGGTCGTGCCGATTGCCAGATCAGGCTTGAATTCTTCGAACGCAGCAAGATCCTGCTCCAGGGAAGCGCGATACTGGACATGAACACCGCGCGCTTCGAGCCATTCACGGTCGCTATCGGACCACTCCGTTCGCGGGCAGGCCGTTCCCACATAGCGAACGTCAGCGCCACTCTCCACAAGAAGGCGCGCGACAAGAAGCTCGGACCCTTCATAACCGGATAATGTGATCCTACCATTGATGGGCATAGCGCCAAGGGCGCCTGCAATGGCGGGCAGAAACTGCATTCCTGGCGGCGTCAATTTTAGATTGCGACACGTTGCAGGCGTTTCCAATCGCCTCAAGCCAGGCCGCCGTACCGTCAAGGCCGACTGGCGCGGACCCGACGACCGGGCGTTTGGCCGCTTTAAACTCGCGAATAGATGCTGTGTAGAAGGGGTGGATCGCCGCAACCGCCGCGCAGTCGAGAGCCGTATACAGTTCGCGCCATTCACGAGTTGGCGCGACCGCGCCCGCCGCCAGCCCCATCGGCTCCAGCATGCGACCGACGCCCACCGGATCGGCGGGAAACATCTCGGCCGAGCATCGTAATTTTCGGCAGGTCATTATGATCATTCGACGCGCGCTGAACCGGCCCCTGCTCCGCCTCAAGACGCGCATAGTTCAACATGGCGCCGGCGAGAATATCTTTAGCTTCCGCATGCGTCGGAACGCCAAAGCCCGGCACGTCGATACCGATGATCCGCACGCCGTTGATAACTTTCGGCAGTAGGCGAAGGGGCACGCCCGATGCTGTCGGCACACAGAGATTCGTCACAACGATAGCGTCGTATTTTTCTGGGTCCGCAGTCGTTTCAACCGCCTCTTTGATATCTTCAAAGAGCTTGCCGGTGACCAATGTCTCCGAATTAAACGGCACATAGCCGACGCTGCGTTTAGCGCCGTAAAAATGCGATGTGAATGTCAGCCCATAAACGCAACACGCCGAACCGGAAAGAATAGTCGCTGTCCTGCGCATTCGAAGCCCCACCCGGAGCGAACCGAATGCCGGACACATGCTTTGCGGTTGGTCGTGTGGCCCTTGCGGGTAGTCCCTGGCGTATCGATCAAGAATTTCCGACTTGCCCGCCGCCTCTGCGGCCTTGCGCATTTCGTCCGCACCGGCGTGGCACCCGCCGCCCGAAGCAGCCGGGGGCGCCGGCTCATCTGTAGGAACAGCTTCGCCAAGGGCCACCGGCGACACGCCAGCATCGTCATAAATTACTTCGCCATCATGGCGCGGATCATTCTCTATGTCGCTGCGATCATTCATTTATATGTCTTCGTAGACGACTTCCAGGGACGGCTTCTCAATGGAGTCCTTGCCGCACATGTCGGCAATGGTTGCAGGCTGTAATTGAAAATCAGCACCCGTATCTTCTGCAGAAAAAAGACCCAGCAAATCATCGTG
>CBDDKD010000053.1:0-29970 GCA_965230025.1 Hyphococcus sp. | reverse complement strand
CGGCTCGAAAAAAGCATCTATTGCGGGGAGGGTGGTGCGCCGATTGCGGCCGAACAGATTGTGGTATCCGGGGCGGAATTTGATGAGAATGACAACGGGCGTTCTTCTGTGAAGTGGGCTTTTGCCCGTCTGGATGCTGTTTGAGACGCAAAACGGTTTTGCGTAACAGAATTGAATGGGCTATTTCTTTCATAAGGGCGTTTAGACGGGCGTATGGCAATGATCAGCCAAGTATTCGAGAACATTTTTAACCGGGCGAAGACGCCGCCGATATCCATCAGCAGTTCTGCGATGACGGACTGGTCATTTCTTTTACCGCGAGCGCCGCGAAAGATTGACCAGCGCGCCGCCCGAAAGCTGATTACGGGTCGGCGGGTTCTTGTTACTGGCGCCGGGGGCACCATCGGCTCGGAATTGGCGCGCCAGATTGCGGCCTTTTCACCAGCGCACCTGGCGCTGGTGGATAACGCGGAATTTGCGCTTTACCTGATCGACCTTGAACTCAAAGAAGCCGGGCATGGCGATGTTATCTCATCGGCGTTGACCGATGTGTGCCGCATTGAACATTTGCAACATGTGTTTGAGCGCGTGAAACCGGAAATCGTCGTGCACGCAGCAGCGTTCAAGCATGTGCCGATTGTAGAGGAAAACCGGTGTGCAGGCGCGCTGACCAATGTCTATGGCGCCAAAAGCGTCTTTGACATGTCTATTGAAAATGGCGCGGAAACGGTAGTTTTCATTTCAACGGATAAGGCTGTTAATCCAACAAGCTTCATGGGAGCCACAAAACGTATTGCGGAGTTGTACGCTCAGGCCCTTGATGTTGCGCAAAACGATACGCGTTTTGTAACAGTCCGCTTTGGGAATGTTTTAGGTTCGACTGGCTCAGTCGTACCGCTTTTCAAACGCCAGATTGAGCATGGTGGACCGATTACCGTGACCCATCCGGAAATCCTGCGCTTCTTTATGACAACGCGTGAAGCTGTGCAGCTTGTATTGCAAGCATCAAGTCTCGACAGCGGACAGCAGAGCATCGTCACCCATGACGGCCGTATTTTCGTTTTGGATATGGGCGAGCCGGTAAAGATACTCGAACTCGCGAAACGAATGATTACCGCCTACGGCATGAAGCCCGGTGAAGACATAGAGATAAAATTCACCGGATTGCGACCGGGTGAGAAGCTCTTTGAAGAGATTTTCCTCGATACAGACAAGCTGATCAAAACCGGCGCCGATGGGGTGCTTCTGGCGTCGCCAGCAATGATTGACTTGCCGCTGCTCACGCCACGCCTGTGTGATGTCATTGAACATGCGCGCGAAGCGAATCTTGACGGCCTTGATGAGGCTGTCCATCATCTTGTGCCGGAGTTCAGCGCTGCAAAAGCCGACTCGGCGCGCGCGCGGAATCAGTCAAACCAGTAATCGATTCTAGCTTGCTTTTGGAAGCTGGTGCACGTACCGGTCCCGCAATTCGTTAATGAGGTTTAGATGAGTGATGTCACTCCAGTGCGCAGAGCGCTGATTTCCGTTTCAGACAAGACCGGCGTTGCTGATTTCGCAGGGCGATTGGCAGCGGCCGGGGTTGAGTTAGTCTCCACCGGCGGCACGGCGCGTATGCTTCGTGAAAACGGGCTCGATGTTCGGGATGTATCGCAAGTCACTGAGTTTCCGGAAACGATGGATGGCCGGATCAAGACGTTGCATCCGCGCATTCATGGCGGCTTGCTCGCGCTTCGGGATGATACAGCGCATCGCAACGCCATGTCGGATCATGGCATTCCTGAGATCGACCTTCTTGTCGTCAATCTCTATCCATTTGAGGAAACCGTGAAACGCGGCGCCAGTTTTGAAGACTGCATTGAAAACATCGATATTGGCGGACCGGCGATGATCCGCGCGGCGGCGAAAAACCATCGATTTGTAGGAGTGGTCACAAATTCTGACGATTACGATCAGGTCGCCAGCGAAATCGAGAAGGATGGTGGGTTGGTCCCAGTCACCAAAAGGCAACTCGCTTTGAGGGCTTATGCGATGACGGCGGCTTATGACAGCGCGATTTCTGCATGGCTGCGCCGGGAAACGAATGCAGGCTATCCGCGGGATTTATCATTTGCCGGACGCCTCGCTGATGAATTGCGGTATGGCGAAAATCCCCATCAGTCAGCGGCGTTTTATAAAACAGGCGATGAGCGTCCGGGTGTTGCAACGGCCCGGCAGGTTCAAGGTAAGGCGCTTTCCTACAATAACCTGAATGACACGGATGCGGCGTATGAGTTAATCGCGGAATTCGACACCGCTCAGCCAGCGGTCGCCATCATCAAGCATGCCAATCCTTGTGGCGTCGGGATTGCTGACGATCTGTGTGCAGCTTATGAAAAAGCCCTTCGCTGCGATCCGGTCTCGGCTTTTGGCGGTATTGTCGCGCTGAACCAAACGATTTCGGCTGCAGCTGCGGAAACAATTATAAAGACGTTTACAGAAGTGGTTGTGGCGCCTGACGCTGACGAAGAGGCAATTGAGCTTTTCAGTAAGAAGAAAAACCTCCGGTTACTTCTTGCGAGAGCGCTGCCAGCGCCGGACGCCTCTGGCGTTGTAGTGAAACCGCTTGCTGGCGGGTTTTTGGTTCAGTCACGCGACAACCGATGCGTGACAAAGTCGGATTTGGAAGTCGTCACCAAGCGCCAACCGTCTTCGCAGGAGCTTGACGATATGCTGTTTGCCTTCAAGGTCGCAAAGCACGTTAAATCGAACGCGATTGTTTATGCTAAGGATAATGCGACTGTTGGGATTGGCGCGGGTCAAATGAGTCGTCTCGACTCAAGCCGGATTGCAGCGCGAAAATCTATTGACGCGGCGGAGGCTTGCGGTGCTGAAAAACCGTTGACACAAGGGTCGGTGGTCGCCTCCGACGCCTTTTTTCCGTTCGCTGATGGGCTGTTGGCGGCTGCAGAAGCCGGCGCCACGGCAGTCATACAGCCTGGTGGGTCGATGCGGGACGATGAAGTAATCGCCGCCGCTGATGATGCAGGTTTGGCGATGGTCTTTACCGGCGTACGGCATTTCAGGCACTGACATTTATTGGGTAGCGCGGGCTGTTACGTTGCAGAATTGAGCAGTTCATCAATCTTGCGTATGAACAGAGTGTATTTGCCAACGCTTACTGGGCCTGCAAGGTCGAGCTCGCCAGCGACAGCCTCAAAGCGTCTTACCGCGCCATGATTGATTTCGATCCAGCGCGTTAGCAACTTTTCAACCCAATCTGATGGCGCGCCTTTTGGCTCCGTTCCGGCAAAGGAAATTAGCTCACGTGTTAATCGGCGTTGGCGCGCCGCCAAGTCCTCAATGATCTGGCGAATGGCGACGTTGTCATAGTGATCTGTTGGCGGTTCGGTTCGCGCTTTATCACGCAGCGCGTCAAAGTTCAGGACACGTCCAATGGCGAAGAATGCGCCGCCAACCCCGGGGTTAGACCAGCCGGTTTCCGCGGCGAGATCAACAATATCGAATGAATATTCAAGAGCGGGCAGGGAGGCGGCTTCATGCGCCAGTTCTTCCGTAGCGCCTTGGGAAACCCAACTCTCATGGCGGTCTTTCAACGCCTGTGCGAGTGCGGCGGGGAGTATCTTGGGAAGTGCTTTTTTAAACTCGGCGACCGGCGTTTGGTATCTTGAGATAACCGGTTTTAAGCCACTCTGTAACAGAGCATCTTTTGATCTCTGATCGCTCAGCATGTGAAAAACCTGATCGCGAAGAAGGTTTGACGCTTGCCGGTAGAGAGCTATCTGAAGCGACGCAGGGGCTTTATTATCGAGCGCGTCAATGCCACCGGCGAAATCTCCAAGGCTGTAAATTCTGCGGACAGCTTCATAAGCGAGGGCGACGGTGGCGAACTCAACCCCTGTGGTCTCTGCGACGCGCTGGGCGAAACCGACGCCGCAAGTGTCTACGATTTCATTTGAAAGCCGGGTCGCGATGATTTCCCGTCGCAGGGGGTGCGAAACGACTGGTTTTGTAAAACTGTGCAATGCGCCCGGAAAATAAGCGAAAAGTTCGCTCTCAAATAGTGGATCGTCAGGCGCGTTTGAGGCGACCAACTCGTCGAAAAGCCATAACTTCGCGTAAGCCAGTAAAACTGATAGCTCCGGTCTCGTCATGCCGGCGTTCTGTTGACGCAGCGTCATGATCTGCTCCGCATCGGGCAAATACTCAATAGCGCGATCAAGCCGGCCAAGACGTTCAAGCGTCAGCATGAAACGTGCGTGAACATTAAGATCCGACGCAGCGCTATATTCCATTTGGGAAACGGCGCGTGTTTGCTCGTAATTGTGACGCAGGACATGCGCCGCGACATCATTAGTCATGGAGGCAAGCAGATCGTTCCTGTCTTCAGTTTTTAGTTCAGCTTGTTCGATGGCGGAGGACAGAAGGATCTTGATATTGACCTCGTGGTCAGATGAATCGACGCCCGCTGAGTTGTCGATCGCATCTGTGTTGATGCGCCCGCCGTTCTGGGCGAATTCAATACGCGCCAGCTGTGTCAGGCCGAGATTGGCGCCTTCGCCAATGACCTTGATGCGCATGTCGCTGGCGTTGATGCGAACCGCATCATTGGCGCGGTCGCCCACACGCCAGTTTTCTTCGTCTTCTGCTTTGAAATAGGTGCCGATCCCGCCGAGCCAGAACAACTCAACCGGCGCTTTCAAAATGGCCTGAATAAGCTGGTTCGGCGCAAGTTTGGTTTCGGTAATGCCCAAAAGCTCGCAAATCTCAGGCGACAGCGAAATCGACTTCGCTGACCTTGAGAATACGCCGCCGCCTTTCGAAATCAGCTTAGTGTCATAATCCTGCCAGGAGCTGCGTGGCAGATCGAACAGGCGTTTGCGTTCTTTATAAGACTTTGCCGGGTCTGGTTTCGGATCGATGAAGATGTCACGGTGATCGAAAGCAGCGACCAATTTAGTTTTTTTCGACAGTAACATGCCATTGCCGAATACATCGCCGGACATGTCGCCAACGCCGGCGGCGGTGAACACTTCACTTTGAATGTCTTTTCCCATTTCGCGGAAGTGCCGTTTGACAGCTTCCCAGGCGCCGCGCGCCGTAATGCCCATCACTTTATGGTCATAGCCCGCCGAACCGCCGGATGCGAAAGCATCGCCCAGCCAGAATCCGTATTCCTCTGAAATCGCATTCGCGGTATCGGAGAACTGCGCAGTGCCTTTGTCCGCGGCGACAACAAGATATGGATCGGGATCGTCCCACAAGACTGTATCCTTGGGCGGGACAGTCTTTCCTTTGACCATATTGTCAGTCAGGTCGAGAAGCCCGCGAATGAAGAGCTTGTAAGCTTCGCGTCCTTCTTCATAGATTGCGGCGCGATCCGTCGTGAGCGGGAGTTGCTTGGGATAAAATCCGCCTTTCGACCCGGTCGGGACAATAACGGCGTTCTTGACGCGCTGTGCCTTTACGAGGCCAAGGACTTCAGTGCGATAATCTTCGCGACGGTCAGACCATCTGAGGCCACCACGCGCCACTGGGCCAAACCTTAAATGAATGCCATCGACGCGAGGGCCGGACACGAATATTTCGCGGTATGGCCGCGGTTCCGGCAATTCGTCTAAGCTTTGGCTGTCGATTTTTATCGAGATATAGGGTTTGGCGTCGCCAGCCTTGGAACGCTGATAATAGTTTGTGCGTGAAATCGCAGAGAAGAGATTGAGAAAGCGGCGAATGATTCTGTCTTCATCGAGACTATCGACGTTGTTCAACTCATCGAGAACAATCGCATCAGCAGCATCGACATCTTTTTTTCGTTGATCGAACTTCTTCGGCCCGGATGGATTGAAGCGAGCGTGAAAAGCGGCAACAAGCCCGCGTGCGATAGAAGGGTGTTTACCGAGCGCCTCTTCCATATAAGAGGGAGAGTAGGGGAAGCCGGCTTGTTGGTGATGCTTCGCAGCGGCGCGCAGCAACCATGCCTCACGCCAGCTGATGCCGGCCGTCAGCACCAGCGCATTAAAGCCGTCGTCTTCAGCGGCGCCATTAAGGACGGCGAGAATCGTCTCTTCAAATGTCTCTTTAACGTCTTCAAGATTGACCGACAGTCCTTTACTCTGTTCGGTATGGAAGTCATGAATCCACATGGCGTCGCTATCGGTTGGCAGTACCTGGTATCCCGCCTCCTGCACAACATTGAGGCCAAGATTTTCAAGTGTCGGGATCAGCTTTGAAAGAGCAAGCGGTCCGCCACGCCTGTAAATTTTCAAGCGGACAGTATTCTCGCCGTCGCCCTTTGAGCGGTAGGCGCGCAAATCCGTGTTTTTGTCTTTAAGTTTTTCCAGGCACTTTATGTCTTCCAGTGTGTCGTCGAGGGTTGTGCGTTCTTTAAATCCTTCGCCGAACGCCTTTTCATATTTAGCGAACAACGCAGTTGGCGTGACGCCGCCATGGGCGCCACGCATGGCGTCTAGAAGGTCGTCACGCCAATTGCGGCACAATAACCGGATAACGCGGGTCAACTCGGTAAGGCCGGGTCCTTCTGGCGCGCCCGGATCGATGCCGATGATAAAGTGCACGCGCACAAGCGCCGCGTCGCCAAAAAACGGAGAGAAAGAAGATATCCGTCCGTTAAACGTTGTCGCCAGTAAGTCGCCGATCTGTTCACGCGTGTCAGAGTTGAACCGGTCACGAGGGATAAAAACCAGCGCCGAAATAAATCGCTCGAACCGGTCACGCCGCAGAAATAACTTTACACGTGGACGCTTATATAACCGCAAAATGCCGAGACTTGTCTCGCGCAGGGTTTCAAGATCAATCTGAAACAACTCGTCGCGAGGGTACGTCTCCAAAATATTGGCGAGCGCTTTTTCATTGTGGCCGCCCGGACTGAAGGCGGTGGCGTCCAGAACGGCCTTCACTTTTGATCGGATGAGGGGAATATCAGTCGCTGGACGGTTATAGGCGTCAGAGGTGAAAAGGCCGACAAATCGCTGTTCTCCAGTGACCTTGCCATCATGAGAAAAAGTTTTGACGCCGATATAATCCATATAGACGCGGCGGTGGATCAGGGATTTGGCGTTGGCCTTGGCGACGATAATGGGTTCGCCAGACTGTAAGAACGCTTCGACTGCTGGCGAAAGATCGCCACTCGCCTGATAGGTTGATTTCAGGATACGCCGGTTTGGGTCTTTTAAGATACCAAGATCATTTTCACTGACATGCTCAAATTTCATGTCGCCATTCGTTTGGGAATAATCGAAATGACGAACGCCAAGAAACGCAAAGCGATTGTCCCAAAGCCATTTTAGGAATTCTATGGTGTCTTTTTGCTCTTCGCTGTTTACGTCTACAAGCCGCGTTCTTTCCAACTGCGCGATGCAGGTGGCGAGCCGGGCGCGCATGGGCTCCCAGTCCGCCACAGCAAGCGCGACATCGTCAAGGACAAGAACAATTTCGTCCCGTAACTGACTGATCTCGTCATCTGAGACAGGCGGGTCCATCTCAGCATGAATCAATGACTCCCGAACAGTCTTTGAGCCGCCAGACAAACGATTGCCGTCTTTGTCGCGCGGCGCATCGATAACGGCGTTGGAAAAAAAGGAGACAGGCTTGCCGGCGTCGGCGAGCGCGGCGGAGATCGAGTCGACAATAAACGGCTTATCATCAGTAACGACATTTAGCACCAGGCGCGTGGTGGCTGGGTCTTTTCCTTCTTCAATACGCAAATCGACATTGCTTTGATTAGGCTTTCGGACCGCTCCGTTTTCCCAGGCTGCTGTCGCGCGCTTCAGAAGTGATTGCGGTTCAGACCAGATCTGGTCTTCGCCTGTCGCGTACCGGACGATTTGCTCCAGGTAATTTGCAAAGGCGGATGTCAGCTCGCCATTGTCCAGAAAGTCGCCAGATTTGTGCTTCTTTGCGAAGGCCACCACTTCGGTCAGAATTTGATTGTCAGTATCAGTCAGGAAGCCCTCTGGCATCTCGATTCCTCGCCTTATTGTTTGGCTTTTTCGACGGCCCTCTTAGCGTGAAGGCCCCGGCGAAGTCTAACAATTTGACGATGTTGCTGCGAGAAATCTGAGTGTTTTTGAGGATGATCTCACAAATCCCTCAGAGGACGCCTGCGGCTGGTGTCGCTGAAGCCGTCTCCGGGGCATATTCCTCAGCGCTGGTATTTGCGCGGCGCAGCAAAGTGGTGCGAGGATTCCGCTTTGCGGCGTCTGCGGATATGATTTTGCTGAGCCCATAGGTCACAGCGAGCCCCATGGCGGAGATCGCAACAACAGCGGTCATAAGCGCTGTATCACCTGTTCTTAGCGCTGAAAGTAATGGGAGGGTCGCTGTTGGCGCCGCCAGCGCCGCAGCTGTGGTCAAATGGGCGGAATGAGCCATGGCTGCTGCAAAACCGCCAATCAGCGTAATCGCAGCTATCTGCAGATACATTGCCGTCGGCGCTTCTGCAGGCGTCAACAAGATCGGCGCGCTTGCGAAAACAACGCCAAGAACGCTAAGGCAGGATGTATAGGATGCGCGCCAATGGAACGGTTGTCCGGCGCTTACGCCGCCAGACCGGAACTCGTTGCGAAGTTTCCTGCACACCCACAGCGCACCAAGCATCAGCAACGCCCAGCAGGCTGCTCTTGCGGGGTAGGCGCGCCCGACCGTAAGCGCCAGGTAAACGCCAAGGCCCGCAATGAGCGCCAGGCCCGTAGCGCTCCAGCGAGAAAGAATATCAATGAGTTCGAGCATCGCAGCCCGCGATGGTGTTCGCTGGCGCGTTTGTTGATGTCTCATTGGCGCTTCTTGCGCCAGCCTTTGCAATTCACGCACGTCTTTTTGGTGAAGGGAGCTATTCGGCATCAACCTGATTCTCGTTTTCTGCTGCAATCCGATGGGATGCGCCAATCGTTAATCAAACGTTAACGCAGTGCTTGAAGTGATTTTCAGCAAAGGTCGAGCGGAGATTAAAGAGAAGTGGGCCGCCGACACATTGCGGGCGATATCGGCGGCCCTACGCGCTTTATCCAAGCGCGCCAGACGAAGCGAGAAGGGGGACCTAAGACGCTCCGCCTGTAATCTTTACTGGTTTTGGGGTTGCGAGTTGCATACCGTTAAACCGGCCACAGCCTATCGCGACTTCGCCTTAAAGTCCGCCCGCCTGACAATCACACTGTCGTTACCGGCGTCTATGGAACGGAATTGCCGTTACCGACATAGACTTCAATTACGACGCCTGTTTGTTGCAGTTCTCCGCGTAAAACGAGCGCTTCAACATTTGTTGGATCGATTGAAAGCGCACTCACAACATCTTGCGCGGCGGCCTGGTAGTCGCCCAGTTCTGTCAGGGCGCGCCCACGCAGGACAAAGCTTGATGAAGAAACAAACCCTGCATCTTCAGCGGCTGTGACAGATGAGGCGACCTGCTGCCATTTTTCTTGCGCCGCATAAACCTTGGCGGCGGTCAAATGCAATTCGCCGGACTCCGGCGCCAACTCAAAGGCCTTCTCAATGGCGTTATGCGCAAAGGTCGCTTCTCCACCCTGCAGCCATGCATATGCCGCCTGTGCAAGCAGGCGCGCACGAACGTAATCATCCCCGGCGTCCTTTCTTTGTGCAATGTCTTCAAGGCGCGCGGCGCCGAGCTTTGGAAACCCAGCTGCGATATCAGCGACGGCGAGGCAATGCTGAGCATCAGCGCCACCGCCCTCTGACGCCCATTGCTGGGCTGCGGTTCGGCCAAGCTCAAGATCAGCTTCCACCAGGGTGAGGCAATCGAGATATTGCGGGCTGGAGTCGGCGGGCGCTACGGCGGCAGCGGCGAGAAAAAAAGCAATCTTGATCATGGTTGCAGCATAAACACGAAAATCGCGGCGCAATAGTGGCGCCGATCGTGTCAGTTTTATTCAGCTGCTTTGGGATGGCCCGCGGTCGCTGATTGGCGCGATTTGGTGGATTTGCGCTTTCGTTTGCGCTTTGGCGCCGGCTTTTTTGCACCGCCAGCCTTGGCTTTCGCATCATTGGCTGCCGCATCCCCACCACTGGACGCCGGCTGGCGTTCGGGAAGGAAGCACGTGACCCGCGCGCCTTTACCTTCATGTGAATCAAGGCGAACCCAGCCGCCATGGAGCTTCACGAATTTTTCCACGAGAGACAGTCCAAGGCCAGCGCCGGCGCTCGGACCCCGGCTTTCAAAAGCGTCAAAAATCTTTGCCTGATCCGCTGGGGAGATACCGCGTCCCGTGTCCTCAACCCAGATTTTGACAACGCCGTTAGATCTCTCTGCGCCAAGCGTGACCGTTCCGCCTGCGCCTGAGTAAGAGAATGCGTTTGATAGCAGGTTGAACAGGACTTGCTTGACGCGGCGTTCGTCGAGATCGGCGGACCCGATATCTTTTGGGCAATCGACATTCAGCGTAACTTGCGTGTCTTCTGCTTTTAGAGCAGCGAATATTTTTGCATTTTCCAAAAGAGCCCGAATGTCGGTTGATTTTTGCTCAAGCTCCAGCTTCCCGGCGTCAATAGCGGCGAGATCAATAATGTCGTTGATGAGATCGCGCAAATGATAAGAAGCTGAAAGCACGCTGGCGACATAATCCTTCTGGCGATCGTTCAGGACGCCAAACATTTGTCCATCGAGCATTTCCGAAAAACCGATTATCGTCGAAAGCGGTGTGCGCAGCTGATAGGAAACATGGTCGACAAATTTCGACTTCAAGCGATCTGCGTTTTCGAGGATTGCATTGCGCTCTTTCAGTTCCTTTTCACGCTCTCTGGAATCCGTGATGTCGAGGAAGTGAACAAGTGTCGCGCCGTCAGGCAGGGGCTCTGTGCCAAACGCGATGATGCGTCCATTGTCGAGGGCGATTTCGACATCGGTTCGTGGTGAGCGATCTTCAGTCGATTTTGAGGTAATTGCCTGACGCATGTCCGCAAGCGCCGCTGCTGCGTTTACTGTCTTCTTGTCAAAATATCCCGCAATAGAATCTATGTGTGGTTTTTTATCGATAACACTGGCGTTAATGCGCCAGAGCTTCTGGAACGCTTTGTTGTGGAGGCGCAAGGACCCGTCGGCGCCAAATACCGCCACGCCTTCCGCCAGATTGTTCAATGTCGCTTTTTGTACATTAATTTGGGTGTTAAACTTGGCCTCTAGCGCGATCTGTTCGGTGATATCTTCGAATACCGCCATGACGCCGCCGAGAGGGTGGCGCTGTTTCGCGACACGCAATGTGCGCCCGTCCGGCAGGTGCCAGATTTCGTCAGGCGCGCCGCCATCGCGTTCGGACCCGGGTGCGGCAAGTTCTTCTGTATAAAGCGTAAGTTGCTCGGTTTTCCACGCGTCGTAATCCGCCGGTTCGGGCAGCTTGCCGTCAAAGCGGAGTTTATCGAGGATCTCGCCGTGATAGGTTCGCCCGCTGAGCTCTGCGTCATCAAGCATCCACAGCTGTTGAAAGGCGGCGTTGTGGTAAACCAGATTCTGGCTGGCGCCGAATATCGCGACAGCTGTTTGAATTTGGTCCAGCGTGCGCTGATTGGCTTCAATGTGCTGGCGTAGCTCTACCTTCGCCTTGTCGAGTTCGGTGGCGTCCACAGCAAAGCCGCCAATGGCTGCGTCGCTGGCGCCGTGCAGTGGCGTCTCAACAACCCGCATCACCCGGCGTTCGCCGCGTGAGTTGACGATAATGCGGCCTTCTTCTGCTTTGCGGTTGGCGGTAGCGTTTGTCGATAGCTTTTTGACGGCGGGGTCAAGTTCGACCTGTTGTTTGATCGCGTCCAGCGGCGATGCTGCTTCTACCGCCTCCGCATAGGCGCGATTCACCCAAATCAGTTCGTGTTCTGCGTTGCGCCGCCAAGCCGGAAATGGCGCCCGCTCGAGCAAGGCATGGGATCCATGCAAATCCGCTGCGCGTTCGCGAAAGGCGCCAAAGATGGCGCCGTCTTCGGCCATGCGCGCCGCCGGGTCGGTCAACCAAAGCGCGACCTGCCCGCCGGCTACCCGGCCGTCAACTTCGATTGAGCGGCTGTCCGGGGTTACGATCGTGCCCGAAAAGGCGACGCCATGAGCGCGCAAATCATTGATTTTTTCTCGCAACGTATGCGGCTCATCCGCATTATCGTCGTTTAGCGGCAGACCGCCCAGCGATCCAAGAAGCTGGTTTACGGGTGCGCCGTTAGTATCGGAATCATCCTTCGAGAACGAGAGTAGCGAGGCGAGGGCGGCAGGCCCTCCAAGAATTTTTGGATTGCCCCATCCCTCCTGAATGCTCTCATTATCGTCTTCCCAAACGAGGACCAGACCTGGGTGGGCGGAGAGAACAGCGTCGGATTTTTCCAGACGCGCTTCCATTTCCGCGAGCCGATCGGACCAGTGAACGGCCTGGTGCTTGGTGGCGGCGGACACCCTGATCGCCCAGATAACCGAGGCGGTGGTCAGAGCCACAGCGCCGGCGACGCCAACAGCAAACGGATCGAGATTGGCGATGAGGCCCTCAAGACCGCTCTGCGCAAAGGCTTGCGCCGGCGCGAATAATCCCGCCAGCGCAGTGGCGCCCAGTAAGTTCCGCTTGCGAAGCCGCATGCCGCTTGCCCTAATCAGCACAATTGTCCCAAGCCGCACAAATTATTGAGATTCGCCAACATTTTGTGCGTCCTGGGCGATATTTCACAATATGTACTGTGTTCGTCACGGCTCGCTAGAGGGCCGCGGGCGAAATCCTCCATGCGGACAATGAAGTTTTCAACAGGTTTTCGGCCGACATGAGGCTATTCGGTGAGCTGGAAATTGAATTTTTTAACCACCCCGTAGCGCATTGCAGGCCGGCCATTTTCATAGGCTGGCGGGTATTTCCACTTGGAAACCGTGCTGACAATCCGGTTGAAGCAGCGGTCCGGGGCATCAATGACACGGGCATTGACCACATTGCCTTCAGGCGTGACATCAAACTGGACAAGCACAGTCCCTGTGACGCCACGACTGCGGCAATTGTCAGGGTAGGGCGGTGCATATCGGATTAGCGGCCCGACGTTTTTGCGCATCGTGAAATCTGGGTCAGTTTTCTCTCCATGGCCGGGGTGTTCATAAGGGATTGGATTAGGGCGTTCGCCTGGGAGCGTAGGTTGAATATCGACAGGGGGTGGAGGGTTTATAGGGGGGGCTGCTCTTCGGCGGATTCGGGTTTCCCGGCGGGGTAGGTTCAATCTTAGGAAAAATCTCGATTAACGGCGTAGGCTTTGAGGGTTGTAAGCCGCGGTCGAGTTTGATCATGCCCGCCATCATGGCGAACAAGCCGAGTGTGATGAGCCCGGCCAGGGGCAGGCCGGCAAACCAACGGAAAAATGCCATGATCATTCACTCCTTTGTTGGTCGCGCCCGTGACCAAGGGAGTTTCTGCAAATCTAAAACGCTACGGGAAGTCCCGGGCTGCGCCGATGTGTTACAATAGTAGCAGGATAGCAGTGTCTGAAATAAAAGCAATAAAAAACGACAATGAAAAAAAGGGCGGCCTTTAAGGCCGCCCTCGTAATTTGGTGAGATTGAAGAAAATCAGTACCGGTATTGATCGGTTTTGTATGGGCCCTGAACAGGAACGCCAATATAGTCAGCCTGTTCTTCGGAGAGTTTGGATAGCTGTGCGCCGACTTTGTCGAGATGCAGTTTGGCGACTTTTTCATCAAGATGCTTTGGCAGGACATAGACTTCGTTTTCGTACTGATCGCCTTTAGTCCATAGCTCAATCTGCGCCAGAGTCTGGTTTGTAAAAGACGCTGACATAACGAAGCTTGGATGGCCGGTTGCATTGCCGAGATTGAGAAGGCGCCCTTGTGACAGCAACAACATGCGCTTGCCGTCAGGAAAGGTGATCATATCGACCTGATCTTTGACATTCGTCCATTTGAAGTTCTTCAGGCCTTCGACCTGAATTTCGTTATCAAAGTGGCCAATATTACCGACGATCGCCATGTCTTTCAGTGATCGCATATGATCAACTGTCAACACATCCTTGTTGCCGGTTGAAGTGATGACGATATCGGCGCGCGGCGCGCCTTCTTCCATCGTGACAACTTCAAAGCCATCCATGGCGGCCTGCAATGCGCAGATCGGATCGATTTCCGTCACCATGACGCGTGCGCCAGCGCCGCTAAGTGAGGCTGCAGATCCCTTGCCGACATCGCCGTAACCTGCGACCAGCGCGACCTTGCCGGCCATCATAACATCCGTACCACGACGAATCCCGTCAACAAGCGATTCCTTACAGCCATATTTGTTGTCAAACTTGGATTTCGTAACCGAGTCGTTGACATTGATCGCAGGGAAAGGAAGCGTGCCTGCTTTTTGTCGCTGATAGAGTCTCAAAACGCCAGTTGTCGTTTCTTCCGTCACGCCTTGAATGTTCGCTTTAACGGTGGAATACCAGTTTGGCTGTTTCGCCAAACGACGTTTGATCGTATCGAACAGTGCGGTTTCTTCCTCATTAGACGGATTATCGAGGATCGACGGATCTTTCTCCGCATCGGCGCCGAGCAGGATGAGAAGTGTTGCGTCGCCGCCATCGTCTAGGATCATGTTTGCGGTCTCGCCATTCGGCCATTCAAAAATCTTGTCAGCAAGATCCCAATACTCTTCCAGTGTCTCGCCTTTGAAAGCGAAGACTGGCGTGCCAGTCGCCGCGATTGCTGCGGCGGCATGATCCTGCGTTGAGTAGATGTTGCATGACGCCCAGCGCACATCGGCGCCAAGGGACTGCAGGGTCTCGATCAGAACGGCGGTCTGGATTGTCATATGCAATGAGCCGGCGATGCGCGCGCCTTTCAGCGGCTGGTCCGCGCCATATTCTTCCCGAGTGGCCATCAGGCCCGGCATTTCGGTTTCGGCGATTTCAATCTCGCGGCGGCCCCAGTCGGCAAGGCCAAGGTCTTTTACGTTGTAATCGTGATGGGAGGGCGCGGTCATCGCATTCTAGTCCTTGTTTTTGCTAGGTATTTCGTTGTGCTCGGCATTTTGGAGCCGGAAAATGGTTTCTCTTGAGGCGGCATATAACAGGCGAGAAGCTCCATGCCAAGAGACATATAAAGATTTCTTTATGTGTTTGCTTTGCCCTGTATTTAAAGAAAAAATAATCAGCGCGTCTTAATTTGAAAGGCTATCAACTCGGAACCTGGCGCTAATGTTGAAGACTGTCATCTATACTAGCGCAGCGTCGCCGCAACTGAGCGATGACGATCTCAATCTCATCCTGGAAGCTTCGCGTTCGAACAACGAAGCCGATGGCCTGACCGGCATGCTGCTTCACGCCGAAGGATCGTTTATTCAGGTGCTTGAAGGCGACGCCGAGACTGTTGACCGGACCTATAAAAGGATCATCAAAGACAGCCGCCATCAGCTTGTTATGAAGCTTTACGAAATTGAAATCGAAGAACGCAATTTCCCTAACTGGTCGATGGGCTGCCGCATTGCGCAATCGGGCGATCTTCCGCCGGGACTGTTTGAACTGACGCCGGAAGTGATTGGCGATCTTGAGACTAGCGCAATCGGCGTGGAAATATTCGCCCTCCTGAAAACCTTTTACCGGAACGCTTACCGGTTTGAGCCGGTCTAGCTTTGATGTGCGTTCGTGGTTAAGTGATCCTAGCTTGCAGCTATCGTCACGGTTTTGCCCAGATATCATGATTGTTCGTAGCCTTGTGATTGCGGGTGTCGGCTTTTGAGCGTCGCTGGAGACCAAATCGCGGTAAAGGCGGTGATGTATGAATATTCAAAAATGTCTTGCGACATGCGGGCTTCTTGCATCGTGTTTCTTTGGCCTGCAGGCGACAGCTAATACCGGGAACGCTGAGATCGATCCCCGCATCGGCGAAGAGGTCAATCGCATCTGCTTTCGCCCAAATATCAACGGTTGGCGCACGATCGACGATCTTGACGATGTTGTTCTTCTCCAGCGCTGGGTGAATACCTGGTACTATGTAGAACTCCTCGGCGCGTGCCCTAATCGTGTGCTGCGCTCGGCAATCCAGATTGGGATCGATAGCCGTCCAGGTCCAAGCTGCATCGCCCCAGGCGACATGATTATCGTTCGCGACACGCCGGGCCTTGCGCGCCGCTGCAAAATTCAGCGCATCTATGAATGGAATGATGACGCACAGGCGACATAGGAAGCCAGCGAAAACGATTGACGCTTAATCTTGTTCAAGTGCTTTCAGTTTCTCCTTCCAGGATGGCCTTCAGTCCATCGCGATAAGTCGGATAAAGCAGCTTAATACCCAATGCTTCCTTCATGCGCTTGTTGGAAATGCGTTTATTATCTGCATAGAAACTTCTCGCCATCGGCGACATTTCAGCTTCGTCAATAGGCGTGAGCGGCGGCGGCGGGACATTTAACAGATCGCATGCATATTCGATAACGTCCTGTGGTGGCGCTGGTTCATCGTCCGCGAGATTATAAACGTTGTGCAGGCGAGGGTGTGCAATGCCGGCTTCCAACGCAGCAGCGATGTCTTCAACGTGCATGCGGCTGAATACTTGTCCTTCCTTGTAAATGCGTTTGGCGCTACCTGCACGCACCGTATCGAGCGCGGAGCGGCCCGGCCCATAAATGCCCGGCAGGCGAAAGACGGCGAAGGGCAAATCCAGCGCTTTGGCGAATTTCGACCATTGCGTCTCCGCTGCAATGCGCCGGCGCGAACGCGGGCTCGTCGCCTTTAGCGCGCTTGCTTCGTCAACCCACGCGCCGTCATGATCGCCATAAACGCCGTTGGTGGAGAGATACCCGACCCATTGAATCTCACCGGCGTGCTTTGCAATAGCCTTTTTTGCAGCAGCAAAGGCCGGACAGCCATCCTCACCAGGCGGCGTTGAAACAAGAATGGCGCAAGCGTTATCGAGCGCCCCGGCGGGCAGGGCGCCGCCATCCCAAAGGTGCGCCTCAACGCCCTCGGCTTGCATGGCTTGCGATTTTTCCTCGCGCGTTGTCGTTCCGGCGATACGCCAGCCCTTATCGCGAAGGCGCCGCGCCAGCGTTCCCGCCGTATAGCCATATCCAAGGCAGAATAGTTTTTGATCGCTCATCGAGTCGTTACCTATGACTCCTGCTTGTTTCAATCAACGGCGCAACCTCAGGCAGGATCTGGCGCAAAGATTTGCGGATAGAGGTTGCGCATGGCGGGTTCGTCGAATTCTGCTTTGAAGCTGTGCTTTCCTTCAATCGCGTGAGCGCGGGCCGCCGCCGGTCGCGCATCGATCTCCGCCATAAGGCGTGCAATGTTTGGAAACTGTTTCATCGCTTCCTTGTCATCAAGCATGAAAGGTATGCGGGGCGCCCATCCCCAGATGGCCATATCCACAATCGAATAGGCGTCACCCATCATGTATGGCTGCATCGCCAACTGGGCATCGACGATCCGCCAGTGACGGCGCGCTTCAAAGTCATAACGCTTGATTGCGTAGGGAATCTTTTCAGGCGCAAATAGTCGAAAATGGACGCACTGGCCGGAATAAGGTCCGACGCCGGAAGCGACAAACATCAACCATGACAGAAGTTGCGCCCGCATGTGCGGCTTTTCCGCCGGCATGAATTGACCGGTCTTCTCCGCCAGATAGAGCAGGATGGCATTACTGTCGAAGACGGTTGCGGAACCGTCGATCAGCGCAGGTACTTTGCCGTTCGGGTTGATTGTGCGATAGGCGTCGGTGTGCTGCTCGCCCAGCTTAGTGTCGATTGGGATGGCGTCGTAGTCGAGGCCCGCCTCTTCGAGAAAAAGCGCCACCTTCATTGGGTTCGGGGCCATATTGTAAAAGAATTTCAACATTTATTGGTCCTTTGGAAAGCGTTAGAGAAGGTCACGCGGGGTTTCGGCGGCAATTTGCGAACATTTGTTCGCAAGCATGAAGCCAGGCGGGCCGAGACACAAGACCAAAGGGAATGAAAGGCGAGGGCGACGATGATGGGTTGTCGTGGTCAGCGCGGAAATGACGGCGGATATCAGCGATGATCACTGTCGCGCGCCGTGAAACAATTGGCGAAATCCCTCTCTCTTCGATGTCGACTGACGGAATTACTGGGGTGCAGAGGAATTCTCGGGCGATTTTCCGAAATTGTTTCACGGGCTGGCGTCCTGTTTGTAAAAACCCTCAAAGTGGGTCGTGCAAGCAGTATAAGGCCGCCGCGAAGGGCGGGGATAAGTTTTATCGAAAATTTTTGGTCGGTAGCGACGGCGGGCCGCTGGCGAGCTTGAATTCGCCGCCCGCCAAAAATTGTCTTGTCACTTTACGCCGGCGGGCAATGGGCGCCGGCTTCGACCCACGCGGCGGTGAGGGCGCCGAAGGTTTCCTGATCGCCAGGCGCGGGCGTGCGGGCTTCGCCGGGACGCCAAGCCCAGTTTACGAGATGGTCGCCGCCATTATGGCTGATCAGATCTTCGAGAGACCGGCCGCCATTGCGCTCCTGATCCTTGATCTGTGCGCAGAGTTCAGCCTGGGTCGCGCCTTGCCAGCCCATGGATTGCGGCGCCAGCAACCAGGGTTGCGCCCCGGGGATGGAGCCTTCCATGGTAGCGAATTCGGCGTTCTCCGCACCGTGACATACGTTGCATTCCATACCGGCTGCGCCCATGCCCGCGCCGCGAACGACCGGTGGTTCGTGGGGGTGCATATCGTCCCCTTGTGTCGGGCCGCCGGAGCGCGGATGGCAATTTGCGCAGCGCGGGTGGAACATCACTTTCGCCATTTCACCGAAAAGCGCTGCGGCGCGCTTTTCTTCATCGCCGATGTCGGCGAACGCCGCAGGGGTCATCAATCCGCTCACCTCACGCGCGCCGGTCGCGGAATCAGCAACGGTGCTTTCGGAGGTTTCCTGCGGCTGGCCGCAAGAGGCGATGATAAGGAAACCGCTTAGGAGGAGAGCGAGATTCGCCCGATTATATCTGGTCATCGTTGTTTCCTTACGCTTGCAGCGCTTTAATCATGGGCAATTGTCGCGGCGTTTCGCCCGTCAGTCTGCGAACGGCGTTCGCAACGGCCGGTCCGATCGGCGGCACGCCGGGTTCGCCGACACCGGTAGGCGCTTCGGTAGACGGTATGATTTCAACACTGACTGCGGGCATTTCTCCGATGCGTAATGAGCGATAATCGTGGAAATTCGATTGCATGACGGCGCCGTCTTCTCCAAGGGTCAGTTCGTTGAAGAGTATGGCGCTGAGGCCATAACCAATGCCGCCTTCCATCTGGGCGCGGATGACTTCCGGATTGACGGCGACGCCGCAATCAACGGCGCACCAGACATTGTGAACCTTTGGCGTTCCGTTCTCTATAGAGACTTCAGCGATCTCGGCGACATAGGACCGGAATGACTCCACGGCGGCCACGCCGAAAGCATGGCCGTCCGGCGCGGCGCGCCCCCAACCGGCCATATCCGCTGCTTTTCGAAGCGCCCCGGCAAGCCGCTGATGGTCCCCCATCAAGGCCAGGCGTCCTTCAACGGCGTCCTTGCCGGCTTTCTCCAACAGCTCGTCAATGAATGTTTCCACGGCATAGCCGGTATGCGTGTGGCCGACCGAGCGCCACCACAATGTCGTCACCGGATTATTTACAATGTGTACGGAGGTATTGAAGTTCGGCACGGCGTAAGGAATGATCGACGCGCCTTCGACCATCGTTGCATCGACGCCATTTTGGATGAGCCCTTCAAACGCCGATCCGGCGAGGAAAGACTGGCCGGCGATGGTTTGCTCCCAGGCGACAATGTCGCCCGCGTCATCAAGACCGCCGCGCAGGCGATGCACGGTCAAAGGCCGGTAAAAACCGCCTTGAATATCGTCTTCGCGGGTCCACATGAATTTGACGGGCGTTTGCCCGCCGGCGGCCATGAAGACTTCCGCCGTTTCCTGCGCGAATTGTGATGTTGGCTGGGCGCGCCGGCCGAAACTGCCGCCGGCGAGCATCGTGTTGATTCTGACCTGCGCCGGCTCCAGGCCGCAGACTTGCGCGATGGCCTGTTGATCGCCGGTCTGGATCTGGCTGCCCATCCAGACTTCAACGCCGCCATCCTCGTGACGTTCAATCACCGCGTCGAGGGGCTCCATCGGCGCGTGCGCAAGATAGGGGAAGATATATTCCGCTTCGTGGGTCGTGGTTGCGGTGTGGAGGCCGTCGTCGATTGAACCGTTTTCGCCTGCGATGGCGCCGCGGGTTTTCGCTGTTTTCTGACGCTCCTGCGCAATCGCGTCGGAAGAGCGTCGTTCGGCGCTGCTCTCATTCCATTCGACACGCAACGCCTTGCGCGCTTTTAAGGCGGCGTACGTGCTCTCCGCGAAGACGGCAACGCCACTTGATATTTGTTTGATGTCTTTAACGCGCGGGATGCGGCGGGCTTCGGCGTCATCGAAAGAGGAGACCTTCGCGCCGAATTTTTTTGGGTGCTCAACAACGACGGTCAACATATCGTCGCGATAAACATCAAGCGTGAATATCGCCTCGCCGGTTGATTTCAATCCAGTGTCGAGCTTTGGAACACCTTTTCCGATGTAGACAAATTGATCCGGCGTTTTCAGCGTCGGTTCGGCGGGCGGCGTTTGCGTCGCGGCGGCTTCCGCGAACTCGCCGAAATTTCCACTGCGCGATGAGGCGGCATGGCTCAACACACCCTTTGATATGGTGATCTCCGATGCGGGGACATCCCAGGTTTCAGCGGCGGCGGCGACCAACATGGCCCGCGCGGCGGCGCCGGCCTTTCGCATCAACTCGTAAGAGACCGCCATTGCGGTGGACCCGCCGGTGCCCTGGATCGGACCAAAGGCGGCGTTCGCATAAAGGCTGGCGTCAGCGGGCGCATGCTCGGCGCGGATCTGCGACCAGTCTGCATCCATTTCATCGGCGACAAGCGTCGACAAGCCGGTCCACGGTCCCTGGCCGAATTCGATATGCTTGATCAGAACCGTAACGAGGTTGTCAGGACTGATGCGAATAAAGGCGTTTGGCGCGAAACTGGTCTCGCCGCCGGCGGCAGCGCCAAGGACGCTTTCCGCGCCGGACTGCGCCCGGCCTTTTAAAGGCAGCGTGACGCCGATGACGAGACCGGCGGCGCCGGTCAGAAAGGCGCGGCGGGATGAGGTTGGTGTATCGAACGGCGCCATGATCTTAACCCTCCATCGCTTCGCCGGCGGCCTTCACGGCCTTCCGGATACGGACATAGGTGGCGCATCGACAGATGTTTCCGTTGAGCGCGTTATCGATATCTTCATCGCTTGGTTTTGAATTGCGCGCGAGCAGCGCTGTCGCGGTCATGATCTGACCTGACTGGCAATAGCCGCATTGCGGCGTATCGAACTCAGCCCATGCCTCGCGCACCGCGTCCGCTTCGGGGCCTGAAAGGCCTTCGATAGTTGTGATATTCTGCCCCTCAATGCTTGAAACCGGTGTTACGCAAGACCGCCGTGGTTGCCCATTTACATGTACAGTGCATGCGCCGCATTGCGCGATGCCGCACCCGAACTTTGTGCCGGTCAGGCGTAAATCATCGCGCAAGACCCACAAGAGCGGCGTATCGGGATCGACATCGACTGTCTTCTCTTCGTCATTGACGTTGAATGTTGTGCTCATTTTTACGCTCTCCTGAATCGCGCTTTGTGATCATAGAATGATTGCCGGAGAGACTTATGTCCAATCACAGTTGAACAATATAAAAAATTGTCAGGTGATTATTTTTTCATGTTATTGAATCACGATTTCGGAACAAAAAACACATTTTGAAAATGCAAGAGCCTTGACAGATGATTTTCTGAAACTGTTTTACGGGGACGAAGCGCCTTCCCGTCGATGCTCTGAACAGGTTTGCACGGACTGCTGTTAAGGATCAGAAGCCAATATATCTGACTTATATTTATATCTGACTTATATTTTGACGCCCTGAAAAGTAATCGAAAATTCCTATTAAAAAACTCAATGCCGTCTCTTCGGCTGAGAGCCCGTACGTTTTATATGTCTTATAGAATCACAAAAAACCTGCTTCAGCGGTTGTTTGTCAGGTTATTTGCAGGCTTTTGTTCGTCTCGGCTCCAGCGGAAATGACTTAACTCAAACGCTCCCCTTTTTGCACATATGCGAAGACAGCGTGAAGCATAAGGATAATCGCCAAGCATGAGCGAAGCGATCACGGGATACCTGTTTTACGAAATCGCCGCGCTGCTGGTGTTGGCGGCGGCGACGGGCTTTGTCGGCCTGATGTTGCGGCAACCGTTGATTGTCAGCTTTATCGCCGTTGGCATTATCGCGGGGCCGTCGGTTTTAGATATTGCGCACTCGGATGATTATATCGATCTGCTGGCGGAGCTTGGCATTGTGCTGTTGCTGTTTCTGGTCGGCTTGAAGCTCGATCTGAAACTTGTGCGCACTCTTGGGCCCGTGGCGCTGATTACCGGTCTCGGTCAGGTGGCGTTCACCACGATTTTCGGCTTTTTCATCGCGCTTGCGCTGGGCTTTGGCGTCGTCGCCAGCATCTATGCGGCAGTGGCGCTGACATTTTCGTCAACCATCATCATTGTCAAACTATTGTCGGACAAGCGCGAAATTGACTCGCTGCACGGGCGCATCGCGCTTGGCTTCCTGATTGTTCAGGACCTTGTCGTCGTCATGGCGATGATTGTTCTGTCGGCGCTTGGCGTGGGGGCTGCGGCCGGCTCGGCGTTCACGGATGTTCTGCGCGTGTTTGGGTATGGCGTACTGATGCTGACAATGGTCGGCGTTTTCATTCGCTTTATTGCGACGCCGCTGGCCGAGCGCCTGTCGCGTGCGCCGGAGCTTCTGGTTTCTTTCGCCATTGGCTGGGCGGCGCTTCTGGCTGCTCTTGGGTTTTATCTCGGCTTCGGTAAAGAGCTGGGCGGCCTTCTGGCCGGGGTTTCGCTGGCGTCCACCCCGTTTCGCGAGGCGATTGCGTCGCGGCTCGCCTCCTTGCGTGACTTTCTGCTCTTGTTTTTCTTTATCGCGCTCGGTGCGTCACTCGATCTTTCGACGTTGGGCGCTAGCGTTGGTCCGGCCATCATCCTTTCGCTGTTTGTGCTGATCGGCAATCCGCTCATCGTTCTGGCGATCATGGGCGCCATGGGCTATCGCAAACGCACTGGTTTTCTCGCCGGACTGACGGTTGCGCAGATCAGCGAGTTTTCTCTGATCTTCATGGCGATGGGCGTTTCGCTCGGCCATGTGGCGGAAGATGCGCTTGGCCTCGTTACGCTGGTTGGTCTCATCACCATCGCCGCATCGACATATATGATCACTTATTCTCACCAGCTGTACGATTGGTTCGAGCCCTGGCTCGGCGTTTTTGAGCGGCGCGGCGCCGGCGCTAAAGAAGACGCTTGGCGGCCTAAAGGCGCGCATTACGATGTCATTGTGTTCGGTCTGGGACGGTACGGTCTCGCGATTGCGCGGGATCTTGAAGCCGCCGGGCGGCGGGTGCTTGGCGTCGATTTCAATCCAGCGGTGTTGCGTCATTGCAGAAAGCGCGGTGTCGATGTTGTCTTCGGCGATGCGACGGACCCTGAGTTTCTCGCCCATCTGCCGCTTTCCGGAACAGGCTGGGCGGTGTCGGCGGTGCCGGATCACGATACCGGCGTGACGCATGACGATCCGCGGCGGTCACTTTTGCGATCATTGCATGAGTTGAACTATGTCGGTCGTATTGCGGTTGCGGCGCATAGCGACGCCGCCGCCGCGCATCTGCAGGATGCAGGCGCTGATCTTGTGCTGATGCCCTTTCGCGATGCTGCGGCGCAGGCCGCATCGCTAATCCTCGCCGAGCGCACGCCGGACGCCGCTAACGCGCGTGATCCGCTCGGCCAGAAGGAGTTTGCCTGATGACGCAGAACGCCGCATCATCTGTTTTTGAAAATATTCTTGTTGTCTGTGCACAGACTGAAAGTGACGGCGTAACCTTACGCCGCGCAGGAGCGTTGGCTGAAACCCTTGGCGCGCGGCTGACGGTCATCGCTATCGCCCAGCCCCTTGGCGTTGTTGGCGAGGCGGCGCGATTTTCGTCCTTGACCCGCGAAGATATAGAACACGCGATGATTAAAGAAATTCGGGAGGGCGTCACCGCTCTAGTCGCGGACACTTTACCAAGTCTGTCGCCGGCAATCGAGATCCGCATCGGCAAACCTTTTGTGGAAATCATCCGTTATATACTCGCCAATGGCTGTGATCTTGTGATCAAGTCCGCAGAGGATCTTGACGGCTCTAGCCGGCGGCTTTTCGCCAGCGCCGATCAGCACCTGATGCGTAAATGTCCATGCCCGGTGTGGCTGCAGCGCAGTGTCAAAGACGATAACAATGACAATGACGAGGATAATTCGCGAAAGGGTGATGGCCGCGCGCTTGTGCTTGCGGCTGTCGACGTCGATCCATTCTCTAAAGATCACCAGGAGGCGTGGACAAGCCTTAACCTGCGTATCCTTGAAACCGCCGCGGCGGTCGCCGCCTTTGAAAAAGCGACGCTACGTGTCGTGCATGCCTGGGAAGCGCCAGCCGAAGACATGATCCGCCGCTGGGCAGGGCCGGCGGCGGAGGTTTCCAACTATGTCAATGCCGTCGAGACTCAATCGCGCAAAGCGCTTGATGCGCTGCTGCTTAAAGGCGCACCATCGGTTACAGCGACTCCGCAACTGTTGCGCGGCGCTGCGCGCCGGGTCATTGCGCCTTACGCGGCGCGCATAGGCGCCAGCTGCCTTGTCATGGGTACGATCGGCCGCACTGGCGCCCCCGGCGTCATCATTGGCAACACGGCCGAAGATATATTAAACAGTGTTGACTGTTCCGTCGTTGCGATTAAGCCGCCGGATTATGTCAGTCCGGTCACGCTTGAACCCTGAACGCACTCTGTTTTATTGGATTGTGCTGTACACAGGCCACGTAGAAGAAGGCGAGAGCTTTGGAGCGCTGGGCGATTTTTGTCTTGGAAACCTGTATCTTCTTTTTGCTGCGCCACGATTCAAGTCAGCTTCCGGATATTTCTGTAAACACGCCTACACCCCTCATTGAACACTGATCCAACACAGCTATCATTATACGATGCCCAGACTATTCGTTGCGCTTGATATTCCTGAACCTGTTGGTGACGCTCTGGCCTCGCTTCAAAATGGCGTGGAGGGCGCGCGCTGGCGTCCGGTTGAAAATTTTCACTTAACGCTCGCGTTTATTGGCGATACGGATCGCCACGGATTTCGCGACGCGTGTGATGCGCTGGCGGAGATCGAGGCGCCGCCCTTTGACTTGAAACTTTCCGGTCTCGGTTTTTTCGGGGAGCGAAAGCCTCGCGCTTTGTGGGCGGGCGCGGCGCCATCGCCTGAGCTTTTGCACTTACAAAGCAAGGTGGAAACAGCGCTGCGCCGCCGCGGGTTTGATCTGGAGAAGCGCAAGTTCATGCCCCATGTGACGCTTGCTTATCTGAAGGGAACGCGCCGGGACGATGCCGCCGCCTATTGCGCCGTTAACGGATTATTCTCGACACGTACGTTTCCAGTGCGCGCGTTTCATCTTTATTCGTCACAGCTCGGTGGCGAGGCGAGCCACTATGAAATCGAGGCACCCTATTCGCTCTCGTCTTCTACGTGATCGAGAAATCCATCGACGCCTAGCTCAATCAAATCCAGAACCCGGTTGAAGCCATCCGCCCCGCCATAATAGGGGTCCGGCGTCTCGCGCGTTTCGCAATCGGCGAAGTCGAGAAACAGCCGGATGTCGCAACTACGGTTCGGCGGCGCCAGATCCAGAAGATCGGTGTGATTGCTGAGGTCCATGGCGAGGAGATAATCGAACTCATAAAAGTCCGCGAGATCGACCTTGCGCGCGCGCTGATGATCAATGGCGTAGCCGCGCTTGCCCGCCGCCTGGATCATGCGCGCATCCGGCGGATCGCCCACATGCCAGGCGCCGGTGCCGGCGGAGTCGATAAACAGATCAATATCCCGGTCACGCGCCCGGGTTCGCAAGACACCCTCGGCGGCGGGTGACCGGCAGATATTGCCAAGACAGACAAACAGGATGCGCTTCGTCATAAGTTTTTGATTGTGGAATGTTTTCCGGCCTTAATAAAGTGGTTTGCGGCGCTTAGATAACGCCAAGCGCAATCAGCGCCGGAAAGATCAAAGGAATTCCCATGAGCACGACCCCGTCCTCCATCGCCATCGCTGCCGCCGACCAGATGTATGCCGGTCTTGAAGGTATTGTGAAAAAAGCCGCCGCCGCCGCAAAGGCAAAAGGCGTTGAAGATGAAGTTTTTCTAAACTGGCGAATAGCGCCGGATATGTTCCCGCTGGCGCGCCAGATTCGAATTGCAACGGAACTGCCGGTGCGCGGGCTGTCGCGGATCGCTGGCGTAGAGATGCCGAGCTTTGCTGACGACGAAGTCACCTTCGACGACTTTTTAGGCCGGATCGAAAAAGCAAAAAAACTCGTTCATGGATTGGATGCGTCGGCGATTGATGCGGAGCCCGATGCGCCGGTGACGTTTCCCGCCGGCGGCGGCAATGAAATGACCTTGCCGCGTCGCGCCTATCTGCAGAACTTTATTCTGCCTAATCTCTATTTTCATGTGACGGCGACCTATCTGATTTTGCGTCACATTGGCGTTGATGTGGGCAAGCGTGATTATCTCGCGGTGCCTGCATAACCATGAGTAAAGTCCGCAACATTGCTATTCTGACAGGCTCCGGGATTTCCGCGGAGTCCGGTGTCGCGACCTTTCGCGATACGGGCGGCGTGTGGACGAAATATGACTACCGCGAAGTGGCGACGCCGGAAGGTTTCGCCGCCAATCCGGCGTTGGTTCATGAATTCTATAATGAACGGCGCCGGAATATCGGGACGGTCTCGCCGAACGCCGCCCATGAAGCGCTGGCGGAACTGGAACGCGGTCTTGAAGCGCGGGGCGGGCGCCTGACGATCATTACACAGAATGTCGATGACCTGCATGAACGCACAGGCGTGGAGAACCTGCTTCACATGCATGGAGAGCTTGCGAAAGCGAGTTGCCTTCATTGCGATGGCGTCTGGCCGTGGTTTGAAGACCTGTGCGTTGAAACACCGTGCCCCAATTGCAAAACCGTTGGCGGCATGCGTCCTTATGTTGTCTGGTTCGGAGAGATTCCGCGCTTCATGGACGAGGCGGCGGAAGTGGTCGCCGAGGCCGATCTCTTCGTATCGATTGGCACGTCGGGGTCTGTTTATCCCGCAGCGGGTTTTGTCAGTGAAGCGCGTGCTGCTGGCGCTCAATGTCTGGAGCTTAATCTGGAGCCGTCGGAGAATGCGCATCTCTTCTGCGATAGCCGTTATGGACCCGCGACAGAAGTCGTGCCTGATTGGGTGAAGGCGATTTTGAGCTAGTGCATGATAATTATCTATGACTCTTCTCACCCACCTTTTGAGGCGCTAATTTTTCCCTTGACCCTGAGGGCCGCGAAGCGGCGTCTCGAAGGGCAAAGGGAAAATTAGCCCTCAGGATGAAGGTGTGCTGAGACTTTTGACTGTAATAATGCACTGGGATTGAGTCGATCCGTTCGCATTGCGTTGCAGCATTGCGAACGGATCGACGCATCGTCGCAAATGCTGTTGCGTTCCATATGAATAACAACTTACGCTTCCCCCGTTCGTAACGCATTTGCTTGTCTGGGGTCATTCATGAAATCGTTGAAGTCGTTCGTCATTGCGGTCGTCGCCGCCAGTATCAGTCCGATCAATCCCGCCTTTTCGCAAAGCGATGAGGACAAGCCAAAGTGGGACGTCGCCTCGCCGACCTCGCCGACGCGCGATGTTGCGATCAATGTTGACGAAGGCACCTGGATGAGCGTCGATGTAAGTCCCGACGGGCGCACGATTGCGTTTGACCTGCTTGGCGACATTTACGTGATGCCGATCGCTGGCGGAGAGGCGAGAGCGATCGCGAGCGGAACGCCCTGGGAGATGCAGCCGCGCTTTTCACCGGACGGATCGAAGATCGCGTTCACGTCGGACCGCGCCGGCGGCGACAATATCTGGATCATGAATGCGGACGGGTCCGACAAGCGTCAGGTAACGAAGGAATCCTTCCGCCTTTTGAACAACGCAACCTGGTCTGCAAATGGTAACTATATTGCCGCGCGCAAGCATTTCACCACGCAGCGCTCCCTCGGCGTCGGTGAAATATGGCTCTATCACATTGCTGGCGGAGGCGGCGTGCAACTCGTCAAGCGTCCAAGCGAAGCGCATCAGAAGGAGCTTGGCGAGCCTATCTTCTCCGCTGACGGCCAATATATCTATTACTCGCAAAATGTGACGCCTGGTTCGACCTTCATCTACGCACAGGACTCCAACACCGACCTGTTCAACATCAAGCGCTATGAAATGGCGACGGGGGAAATTGAAACGGCGGTCTCCGGCGCCGGAGGCGCCGTTCGCGCCACGCCATCGCCTGACGGTCGTTACATTGCGTTTGTTCGCCGCGAACGCGCAAAGTCGAAGCTTTACGTGAAAGATTTAAACTCTGGCGAAGAACGCAAAATTTACGATGATCTCGATCAGGACCTGCAGGAGATCTGGGCGGTGCATGGCGTCTATCCCAATATGGACTGGACGCCGGATGGGCGCTCGCTCGTCTTCTGGGCCGGTGGTAAAATCCGGAGGTTGAATGTCGCAACGGGTGCGGACAGCGTCATTCCGTTCAGCGTCAACGATACGCGCGCCGTTGTGGAACCGCCTCGTCCCGAAGTGGCGGTCGCGCCCGACGAATTCAAAACGACCCTGCCGCGCTTTGTCAGCGTGTCACCGGATGGCGGGCGTGTCGTGTTTGAATCTCTCGGCAAGCTTTACATTAAGTCCTTGCCCAATGGCGCGCCGCGGCGTCTGACCCGGGGCGGAAATGATTTCGAACTCTTCCCGTCATGGTCTTATGACGGGCGGCGCATCGTCTATGTCAGCTGGAATGACGAAGATCTTGGAACGATCCGCACGGTTTCCGCAGGCGGCGGCTCGGGCCGTGCGGTGACAAGCGACCCCGGCCATTATCGTCGGCCGCGCTTTTCGCCGGACGGGCGCGCCATTGTTTTCCAGAAAGGCAGTGGCGGACGCCTGACATCGAAAGACTGGTCGGAAGCACCGGGCGTTTATCGCATGTCCGCGTCCGGCGGTGCGATGACGCGCGTTGCGAAGTCTGGCTCGGCCCCGCATTTCGGCGCTGAGAGTGACCGCATTTTCATG
The DNA here is from genome assembly GCA_965230025.1 of Hyphococcus sp. Classification (GTDB taxonomy): domain Bacteria; phylum Pseudomonadota; class Alphaproteobacteria; order Caulobacterales; family Parvularculaceae; genus Hyphococcus. The sequence continues at coordinate 758 of CBDDKD010000053.1, read as the reverse complement.
ACCACCTTTGACGGCGACAAGGCGTCTCTCGTCAGCGTCAATCTGGAAGGTGACGATGAACGCATCCATGCATCGGGCGATCTGATCACCGGCTATCAGGTGGCGCCGTCAGGTGGACACCTGGCTTTTTCCGAAAACTACAGCGCCTATGTGATGCCGATGACGACGGGTCCGCAGAAGATTGCAGCGGGGCGCAAAGCGTCCGCGGTGCCGGTGGTGAAAGCCAGCGGGATCGGCGTCACTTATATGAACTGGTCGCGTGACCGGTTGAACTGGAGCCTTGGGCCGGTTCTTTATCATGCAAATGTCGATGACATGCTGCCGTCGCAACCGAAATCTGATGATGATGGAGAAGGCTATACGCCGCCGGAAACAGGCGCGGATATTTCCATGACTGTCGCCGCCGACAAACCGGCTGGTCTTGTTGCGCTGACCAATGCGCGCGTCATCACCATGGCAGGCGATGACGGCGGCGTCATTGAGGACGGCGTTGTGATAATCGACGGCAATCGCATTCAGTCCGTAGGCGGTATGTCGGAAGTTGAAGTCCCTGCGGGCGCCAGCGTCGTTGATCTCGCTGGCAAGATCATTATGCCGGGCATCATTGACGCCCACGCTCACGGTCCGCAAGGATCAGATGACATCATTCCGCAGCAAAACTGGTCTGCGATTGCGCATCTGGCGCTGGGCGTTACGACCGTGCATGACCCTTCGAACAGGGCGAGCCATATTTTCTCCGCTGCGGAATATCAGCGTGC
>CBDDKD010000052.1:0-43252 GCA_965230025.1 Hyphococcus sp. | reverse complement strand
GAGCCGGAACGGGCGATGGGGTTTTGCATCTTTAACGGCGCCGCCATCGCCGCCATCCATGCGCGTGACCACGGCGCCAAACGCGTCGCCGTGCTCGATTTCGATGTGCATCATGGCAACGGCACGGAGGCGGCGTTCTGGCATGATGAGGATGCGTTTTACGCATCGTCTCATGAATGGCCGCAATATCCGGGTACGGGCCGCGACAGTGATCGCGGCGCCTTCGACAATATCGCGAACATGCCGCTGGCGACCGGGACCGGCTCGGATGCGTTTCGGCGCGCCTGGGGCGAGCGGCTGTTGCCGGCGCTGTCTGATTTCGGGCCGGATTTTATCGTCATTTCAGCCGGGTTTGACGCCCATGCCGCCGATCCCCTGGGCGGGCTCGACCTTACGGAGGAGGACTTCGCCTGGGTGACGCGAGAGATCGCGGGCGTCGCCCGGGACAAGGCGGCGGGGCGGCTGATTTCGGTGCTGGAAGGGGGCTATGACCTGCCGGCGCTGGCCGCCAGCGCCGCGGCTCATGTGAAAGCCTTGATGGAAGCGTGAAAACCGAGCCATAAGGGCCCCGAAGCCTTACGAAAGCGTCATGACCGGCCGCATTATCACCGCACGCCACGGGCGCCCTGACCTTTCGCGCGATCTCCGGATCACGTCGAAGGATTACGGGGACTGGTGGGCCCGCTATGACGCAAGCGGCCTGCACCCTGAAGAGCGCCCGCCGGAAGGCCTGATCGCGCTGGCGAAAGGCGCGGAGACGGTTCTGTCCTCAACCCTGCCGCGCGCGATCGAGACCGCTTCGAAAGCCACCGCAGGGGCGCGTGATGTGCCCGCCGATCCGATGTTCGTGGAGGCGCCGTTGCCGCCGCCGCCGGTGCCTTTTCTGAAATTGCGGCCAGGCACCTGGGGGGTGATTTCGCGCACCTTCTGGTTTCTCGGTTACGCGCCCGAGGGCGTCGAAAATCACGTGGAAAGCTGGCGCCGCGTGCGCAACATCGCGAACCGTCTCGGCGAATACGCCGAAAACGGCGATGTCCTGCTTTGCGCCCATGGCTATCTCAACTGGATGATTGATCAGCATCTGCGCAAAGAAGGCTGGGTGCGCACCGAAAGCGATGGCGGCAATCATTACTGGTCCTGGCGCATCTACGAAGCCCCCCGGGAAAAACGCGCTCTGGCGGCAAAGACGGCTGCAGCTGAGTAGAGGTCCTTGCCTAAATGCTGCATTGCGGTAAAGACCGCCCATGTTGCAGATTACCAATCTTGATTATCGCATTCAGGCGCGGCCTTTGTTCGAGGGCGCGTCGGCGCAGATTTCCGCCGGGTGGAAGGTTGGGCTTGTGGGCCGTAACGGTACGGGCAAGTCGACCCTCTTGCGCCTGATCCGCGAGGAGATCGCCAATCCCACTGGCGACAGCGCCATCCGCATGAGCCAGAAAGCGACACTCGGCTGGGTTGCGCAGGAAGTTGCGGCGACCGACGAGACCATTCTCGATGTGGTGCTCACCGCCGATCATGAGCGCCACGCTCTGATGGCGGAGGCGGAGACGGCGCAAGATCCGATGCGGATCGCCGACATTCACACGCGTCTGATCGACATCGACGCCTGGTCGGCGGAAGCGCGCGCGGCGGAAGTTCTGATGGGTCTCGGCTTTAGTGATGGCGATCTGGCGCGCCCGACGCGCGAATTCTCCGGCGGCTGGCGCATGCGCGCGGCGCTCGCGGGCGTTCTCTTCTCGCAGCCGGATTTGCTGCTGCTCGATGAGCCGACCAACTATCTCGATCTTGAAGGCGCAGCCTGGCTGGAAGGGTATCTGAAGCGTTATCCGCACACGGTCCTGATTGTCTCTCACGACCGCGAGTTGCTTAACCGCTGTGTCACTCACACCATGGCGCTTGAACATCGCAAGCTGTCGATCTGTTCGGGTGGCTACGATGCGTGGCTCAAACTGCGCGCGGCGAAGATTGAGCAGCTGGAAAGTCAGCGTACGAAGCAGGAGAGTGAAAAAGCGCACCTTCAGGCCTTTGTTGATCGCTTCCGCGCCAAGGCGTCAAAAGCGCGTCAGGCGCAGTCGCGGGTCAAAAAACTGGAAAAGATGCAGGATATCTCGATCCCGCTGGCCGAACGCACGACGCCGTTTTACTTTCCGGCGCCGAAAGACGCGCTGTCGCCGCCGATGCTTCGCTTGTCGGACGCTGATCTTGGTTATGGCGATGACGCAGTGATCCTGCGCGATGTGGATTTGCGCCTCGACCCTGAAGATCGCATCGCAATTGTCGGCGCCAACGGACAGGGCAAGACGACGCTGGTGAAATCCATCGCCAGGCGTCTGCCGCTGATGGCCGGGGAATGCACTGCGCCGGGATCGATCCGTATCGGGTATTTCTCTCAGGACCAGCTTGATGAGCTGACATTGGGCGACACCGTTCTCGACCATGTGCGCCGCGCTCTGCCGAAGGAAACGCCCGTCGGCAAACAGCGCGCGCAGGCCGCGCAAATGGGTTTTTCCCATGAAAAAGTCGAAACCGCCGTTGAAAAACTCTCAGGCGGTGAGAAGGTGCGTCTTCTTCTCGGGCTCATGTCTCTCGATAAGCCGCACATCCTGATCCTGGATGAGCCGACTTCGCACCTCGATATTGATAGCCGAGAAGCGCTGATTTATGCGCTCAACGATTTTTCAGGCGCGGTGTTGTTGATTACCCACGATGTGTTCCTGGCGGAAGCGACCGCCGACCAGCTCTGGCTGGTCAAAGACGGCGCGGCGAAACCCTATGACGGCGATTTGCGCGATTATCGCGCGCTGGTGACGCAGGCCGACAAGCGCGCGAAGGCGGCGTAAGGCGGGCGTCAGCGATAAATTGGGATGTCGCTCGGGCCATGCAGAAGGTTAGCTTTCTGGCGCCGACCCGGGCCGAAGATACGCAAACATATGCTGTACGTAATCGGCTTTGCCAAGCTCGATCGATTGATTTCGCAGGATTGCGTAGGCTGCGTTCAGGTGAAAATTGAATTGGGGCAACGCCCAGTCGCGCGCATATTGCTCACCATTCATGTCGAAGGTCATGCCGTTCGGCAGCTCAAGACTTATTAACCGTTGCACGCCGGCATCAAGCGCGTCCGGTTCCAGACCGCCGAGTAATGCAAGCGCTTCACTGATCCGCGCTTGCGCATCTGAAATTGAACCCGGTTGCTCGCCTGCGTTCTGACCTTCGCTGGCCAACTGGTTCAAAAATTCCGGAAACGGTTCGCCTTTGAGCCGAAATGTCGCCTCCTGCGCTTGCAGGCAACTGAACCGGATTTGGGATGACAGGGGGTACATGTCAGGCGCCAGCCGCGCCGATAGCAGCGCCTCCGCGTCCGGGCTCTGTTTTTGCAGCTTTTCAAGCCAGCCCGATAAGGCCTGCAGCATTTGTGTGTAAGTTGGAACGAGCAGGTTCGTTAGCGACATGGGTGCTCCTGTAATTTATCGGCTTGCGACAGATCGAATTTGGGTGCTCGCCCAAGCCTCCGCAATATCAGCTTCCAGTGAATTTCGCCTTTCGGTATGTGCGGGACGCTGATCCAGTTCGCGAAAGCGAACCTGCCTCCTCAAGCGACCTGCCCGGCGGCCCATCCAGACGCCCAGGCCCACTGGAAATTATACCCGCCAAGCCAGCCGGTGACATCGACCGCCTCACCAATGAAATACAATCCGGGAACGGACTTTACTTCCATCGTTTTTGACGACAGGGCGTTTGTATCGACGCCGCCAAGAGTGACTTCCGCCGTGCGATAGCCTTCGGAGCCGACCGGCTTGATGCGCCAGCGAGAGACAGCGTCGGCGAGGGGGCGAAGCCGTGCATCGGAATAATCGCCGATCCGTTCGGACGTCTCGCCAATACTGGCGATTGCCTCCGCAAGACGCTTGGGCAGGAACTGCGCCAGCACGGTTTGCGGCGCCAGTTTTCCCTGCGCCTGGCGGGCTATGCGCAACGCTTCAAAGACATCCATCTTCGGCGCCAGATTGATCTCAATCTCGTCGCCCTCGCGCCAATAGGAGGATATCTGTAAAATGCTGGGGCCTGATATGCCGCGATGGGTAAAAAGCATCGCTTCGTTAAAGGTCGTACCGTTGCAGGTGACGTCGGCGTCTGCACTGACCCCGCTTAACGGCTTTGTTTCCGCAAGCAGCGCCGGCGAGAATGTCAGCGGCACGAGCGCCGGCCGCGGCTCCACAAGGTCAAGACCGAATTGCTGTGCGATACGATACGCAAAGTCGGTGGCGCCCATTTTCGGGATTGACTTGCCGCCGGTGGCGATGACCAGTGCGTCACATGTTACCGGGCCGTTGGTTGTTTCCAACTGAAAGCCATCCGCTGTTTTCTCGACACGATCAACGGATGTCGACAGGCGCAGCGTCACGCCTGCGTCGCGGCAATGATCCGTCAGCATGGCGATGATCTCTTTTGAGGACGCATCGCAAAAAAGCTGTCCCAGAGTCTTCTCATGCCAGGCGATCCCATGCGCGTTGACCATAGCGATAAAATCTGCAGGCGTGTAGCGCCGCAAGGCCGAAACGCAAAAATGCGGGTTTTGAGAGATGAAATTCGCCGGGCTTGCATGAATATTGGTGAAGTTGCAGCGCCCGCCGCCTGAGATGCGGATTTTTTCCCCTGCCCGCCTTGGCATGATCGATGAGTATGACCCGCCGCCCGCGGCGTCCCGCCTCAATCGCGCACATCATGCCGGCGGCGCCGGCGCCAATGATTATCGCGTCAGCTTTTTGTTGCTTTTCCTGAATATCAGGCAATCGCTAAACCTCGGTAGAGCCGTCTTCTTCAGGATAATAGGTGACGTAGAAGCTGTTTAATCTCCACTCGCCATCTTTCTTTACCGCACTGACGCGGTACTCCGCCCGGCCTCGCTCATGCGCAGCTTCGCCGGTGCATTCCGAAGAGGATTTTCTGCCTTCGCTCGTCGTAACGCTGGAATTGGAGATACAGTTTATTTCGCCAAGCGTTTCGAGGCCGCCAATTGTGCGAGAACTGTCACCAAGAAAAGTCTCCAGTTGTCCGGGTTGAAAGTACTCTCTGAGCTCTGGCGTTGCCCTGGCCAAGAGTGCATTTTCATCCCATTGCGTTGCAATCGCTTCAATTGACTCTGCGACATACGCCTTGGCTTCCTTATTCGTTTCGTTGAGGCCAAAGACGGCGAATGTGACTAAAACAATCATCGCAATAAACCCGAAGACAGCTATTGCGCCCACAACCATTAAAAACTTTTTCACGCAAGCGCCCCTCTTTGCCACGGCCTGTGCAAATACCTTGTCTGCAACCCATTGATAAGTAAATGGCGTGGATGTTTAAGCCTAACTTGCCTTTGTGCAGTGGTGGAGGCTAAAGAGACTTCATGGCAAAGAAACCTGACAATATCGGCGACCTGACCTTCGAGAAGGCGCTTGCTGAGCTGGAACAGATTGTTCAAAAGCTCGAAAATGGCGAGGCTGAGCTGGAGGCGTCCATTGCGCTCTATGAGCGCGGCGCGGCGCTGAAGGCTCATTGTGAGGCGAAGCTGAAATCTGCTCAGGAAAAGATCGAAAAGATCGTTGTCGGCGAGAACGGCAAGGCCAAAACGGAACCGGCCAGTTTCGAATAGAGCTTTCATGATGTAAGATGCCGCGAAAGCGTCGTCGGCGCCGCTCTGATAGGGGTATCAGGGCGGGCTTTGGCTTTGGCGTCGTTAGCAGTTGCGTGGGGGCGACGGCATGAATGCACAGACGGTATTCACAAAGGGCTTGCGCCGGACACTTTGGCTTGCGCTGGAGGTGAAGCGGCGTGTGCAGCTCGCGCCGCGCCCGCAATACGCTTTGGAATATATCGGTTATTTGCGCCATGTTCAGCATGTTCGTGAAACGGGCGCCCGGCAAAATCCCGATAGTCATGTTGGGCGTTTTTTCAGCCCGGTGGAACAGATGCTGGCACGTGCTGAAGATATAGATGCGCTGCGTACAGATCCTCTCTACCATTATGTGCTGACCCGAACGCTACATTACGACCGGGTTATAAACGATGCGATTACGGATGGTTTTGAGCAATTGGTGTTTTTTGGCGTTGGCGCCGATACGCGGTCTTTTCGGTTTTGCGATGCTTTGGACAGCGCTGGCGTTCGTGTGATTGAAACGGATATGGAACCCTGGCTGTCGGCGCGCATCGCCCGCTGCGATAAGTTTCAGCGCCCGCAAGACTTTCATCAGGTAGAGTTCATTATCGGTGAAACCGACCCTCAAACATGGGCTGATGCGGCGAGTTATGACCCGGCGCGCCGGACTTTGTTCATAGCGGAAGGCGTCACACCATATCTCGATGTGGATGCACACGATGCGCTGTTACGGTTCGCGAGCGCCCATGCGCCTGCCGGCAGCCGGCTTGTCTATGACGGGAAGTATGCCGGCGCAGGCGACGGCGCCCCCGGCTTGTTCCGAATGCCGCGAGACCCCGAAGAAATCGCCGCAATACTGAATGCGGCCGGCCTTAAGATGGAAAGTGTCGTTTCTAGCGCTGATGCACAGAGGCAATTGGCGTCTTATGAAGCGCCGGTTTTTGATGAGGATGTGTTTGTCGTGGCTATGATATAACGAACGTGAACTGGGTTACGAGATTCTTCCGGCAATTAGGATGATCAACTGTCGGAGATTTCAGCTTCCATTTCTTCATGCTTCTCAGGACATCTTTGCTGAATGTTTCGACTGGAACTTCGGATAAAATTCTCGGATTATGCACGTAAATGTCGTCTCCAAGATCAAAGACTGCAATAACGGCTCCAATACTTGCTGTCCTCGGATATTTTGGCGGCTTTCGCACCTCCCATTCAGCGCCACAGTCTTCTGGAGCGTCAGCAGCAATTTCGAAAGCAGGCGGGACGGGGGATGAAGGCGCTTCAATAACTTCACCATGGTCTTTTCCCAGCGTTGCAATCGCTGCGTCAGAGGCTGCCCACCACCCGAGTGCTTGAGCGAAAATGGGATCAAAGCTTTCAAAATCTTTTTGAGGCGAAAAGAGACGAATAGCACGACCGAAATCAGTATGTGCTGAGACGACATCTTCAAGCTTCCGAGGGAACGGAATTAGTTTTGACGCACCAGCGATTACGATGGCGTTAGCCCTGGGTTGGATACTGTCGGGGGACGATAGTTTATACGCCTGCTCAGCTTTACTGGCGGACGCGATCGCATCCTTATATCTTTTGCTTTCAAAATCACTTGAAGCAAGATGAAGCCACATCGTTGCTATCTCGACCGTAACGACCTCGGCTTGTTCTGCTGCTTCTAGTGCATCGCGCAGCTTGTTGGCTTGTCGCCAGCGTCGCCGATTTGATTCAAATTCAGCATACGCCAAAAACAAGGTAAGGTCGTTTGACGGCAATTCCACAAGACCAGCGTCTTGCAGCTCCTTTGCCCGTCTCAAAGCCGTGAGGGCTGCTTCGGTATTCGAGAAAATCACCAGCTGCCCATAATTGAACGCCAGGATGCCGGTCAGCTTATTGTCGCCGAGCATTTCCTCGGCGACTTGCCAAGCGGCGTAGCCATGGCGTTTCGCGGCCTCGCTGTCGCCGTCTTCCGTGGCTTGTGTGTAAGCCTTGTACTCACTGAGATAGCGCGGCTCTTCTTGCGCTTTCACCGGCAGGGCCGTCATTAGCCCAAATAGCAAAATCAGCGCGATCCTTTGAAAAATGGTTGGCAGTACCCTTGAATACATGTCCGCCCCGCTTGCGAATGGTGTTCTCATTCAATTCGGCGCAAAAACAGCGCTGGCGTCAAGTCCGGTCCGGTCTCAGGCGAGGCGCCCCAGAAGCCACAATTGGCCTCAAATCACCGTTGGTTTGCCGTGAATTCACCCGAAAAGGGGTGGAGAAATCCGGCCGAGGCGCTAGAAAGGGCGATTACTGCGATGCAGCGGACCTGCGCCTAGAAGGCGGGCCGCGACAGCGCATGCCTCGATTGCCTTCGAAAGGGGACGCCCCATGACTATTGAAACGCCGCTGCTCGACACCGTGAACATGCCGGCCGACCTGCGCAAGCTGGACAAAAGCCAGTTGCGCCAGCTCGCCGATGAACTTCGCGCGGAGATGATTGACGCGGTCTCGGTGACCGGCGGCCATCTCGGGTCCGGGCTGGGCGTGGTCGAACTGACCACCGCCATTCATTACGTGTTCAATACGCCGGACGACCGATTGGTCTGGGATGTGGGTCACCAGTGCTACCCGCACAAGATTCTGACCGGTCGCCGCGACCGCATCCGCACCCTGCGTCAGGGCGGCGGGCTCTCGGGTTTCACCAAGCGGTCGGAAAGCGAATACGACCCCTTTGGCGCGGCGCATGCGGCGACGTCGATTTCTGCGGCGACGGGCTTCGCCGAAGCGTCACGTCACCTGAATAAGGATACGACATCAATCGCCGTCATTGGCGACGGATCGATGTCCGCAGGTATGGCTTATGAAGGCCTGAACAACGCGGGCCACCTGAAGTCGAAAATGGTCGTCATCCTGAATGACAACGACATGTCGATCGCGCCGCCCGTGGGCGCCATGAGCGCTTATCTTGCGCGCGCTTCTTCATCCGGCGTTTATCAGGGCTTCCGCCGGTTCTCTAAACAACTTTCCAAACGTCTGCCCCGCGCGATCTACGAAAAGCTCGCCAAGGCGGAGGAATATGGCCGCGGCATGGTCGCCGGCGGTACATTGTTTGAAGAACTCGGGTTTTACTATGTCGGCCCGATTGACGGCCACAATCTCGATCACCTTGTGCCGGTGTTGGAAAACGTCCGTGACATGCAGGAAGGACCCGTACTGGTCCATGTGGTGACGCGCAAAGGCGCCGGTTATCCGCCAGCGGAAGAGGCGGCGGACAAGTATCACGGCGTTGCGAAATTCGACGTCGTTTCCGGCAAGCAGAAGAAAGGCACGCCCAACGCGCCAGCCTATCAGAAAGTATTTGCGAAGGCGCTGATCAAGGAAGCGGAAACCGATGACAAGATTATCGGCGTTACGGCGGCGATGCCGTCGGGGACGTCGCTAGATATGTTTGCGGACGCTTATCCCGACCGTTGCTATGATGTCGGGATCGCCGAACAGCATGCGGTGACGTTCGCCGCTGGCCTCGCTGGCGATGGGATGCGGCCCTTTGCGGCGATTTATTCGACTTTCCTGCAGCGCGCCTATGACTCGGTCGTCCATGATGTGGCGATCCAGAAATTGCCCGTGCGCTTCCCGATGGACCGCGCCGGCCTTGTCGGCGCTGACGGCCAGACCCATGCGGGCGCCTTTGACGTCGCCTATCTCGGTTGCCTGCCGAACATGGTGCTGATGGCCGCGGGCGATGAAGCCGAGCTGATGCACATGACGGCCACCGCCGTTGCCTATGACGAGGGGCCGATCGCTTTCCGTTATCCGCGCGGCGAGGGTGTCGGTGTTGATCTGCCGGATCGCGGCAAGGTTTTGGAGATCGGCAAGGGCCGCATTGTCCGTGAGGGAACGAAAGTCGCCCTTTTGGCATATGGCGGCCGCTTGGCTGAAGCTTTGAAAGCTGCTGACACGCTGGAATCGCAAGGCCTGTCGACAACTGTGGCGGATGCGCGTTTCGCCAAGCCCCTTGATCACGAACTGATTATGGAGCTTGTGAAAAACCACGAAGTGCTGGTGACGATCGAGGAGGGTTCGGTCGGCGGTTTTGGCGCTTTTGTACTGCATTACCTGGCGGAGCAAGGCGTGCTTGATGCGGGTCTTAAAGTCCGCACCATGACCTTGCCGGATATTTTCCAGGATCAGGACAGCCCGGCGAAAATGTATGACACGGCTCAATTGAACGCTGCGGATATTGTCAATCGTGCGCGTCAGGCGCTCGGCATGGAATCCAATGTGGTGAACCTGCACGGGTAAGGTTTTGATGCTGGTTTGATTAAAAGGCGGCCGGTCCAACCGGCCGCCTTCTTTTTTGGCGAGGCTATTGTGCGTCTTGACCTGTATCTTGTTGAGCATGGCCTGTACGAGAGCCGTTCTCGCGCGCAGGCCGCGATTGTGGCTGGGCTGGTAAAAGTTGATGGCGCAGTAGTGATGAAGCCATCACAAAAGATTTCAAGCGGCGCAGACATTCAGATTGATGGCGATATCCATCCCTTCGTTTCCCGTGGCGGCGTGAAGCTGGACAGCGCCTTGCGATCTATGGAGGTTGATCCCGCCGGCAAGGTCTGTCTCGATCTTGGCGCGTCGACCGGCGGATTCTCCGATGTGCTGCTTTCCCGCGGTGCAACGAAGATTTATGCAGTGGATGTCGGCCAAGGGCAGCTTCACGACAAGATTGCGCAAGACCCGCGCGTCATCAACCTTGAAAGTACCCATGCAAAGGACTTGACCGCCGCGCTCATTCCCGATCCGATTGATGTCATCGTCTGCGATGTCAGTTTCATCAGTTTAAAAAAAGCGGCGCCGCCTGCGCTGGCGCTGGCGGCGCCTGGTGCGCAACTGATCGCATTGATCAAGCCGCAATTTGAGGTAGGCCGCGCGCAGTTGGGTAAGGGCGGCATCGTTAAGCCGGGTTACGAGAATACATATGGCGTATGCGAAGGCATATCGGCATGGATAGACGGGCAGGCCGGTTGGAAATCAACTGGCTACATGGAAAGCCCCATCAAGGGCGGCGACGGCAACCGTGAATTTCTCATCGGCGGTCGTAAGGAATAAGTACGTATACAGAAAATATTGCACATGTTCCCATTACAGTGACACGAGAGAACGCTTCGCCCTCAATCGATGCGGCTTGAAAAAAGAACGTTTTGTCGCTTGTGAAAAACACCGAGAGTCAAGTATGTAGCCTGCCGCAGATAGCGCGCCTTTCACCGATTTGCTCTTGCAGGCGTGTCCTTCTTGCTTGCAATTTACTTCTATCGTTCGGTGTACGGAATTAAGCCCCGCTAATGCCGGGGATCGCCGTTCGTATGTTCTGGCAATGGAGGATAACATGAGAGTATTGTTTTGCGCGTTTGCGTTTGGATTAGCCCCGGTTGCGGCTTCGGCGGGTAGCTATGCTGACGTCGCGCCGCTGATCAGCATCGATGCATTCAGCGACGCGGACGCCGATTGGCGCCGTTATATGACCCAGCAGAAGGCGGAATGCGGTTATTTCGGCCGCCAGCGCGAACAGCGGCGCGTTGACGTGCTGATTGAGCGCTACACCGTCCTCGCCGACGCGGTTGAGTCGGGAGACGAAGCAGCCGCGATGGCGGCGGGCAAGAGGCTGTATCTGACGATTGACCAGAGTGACCGTTTTAACGCCTGCTGGAGCCATATCGCGCGCAAAGCCGGTGTCTCATCGAGGCTGAAGCGCACACTGCGCAATATATAGCACACCGGATTCGATACTGAGGTGATGAAGGCGGCGGCGAGCGCGCGGCTTGTCGCGCTCGTCAGGCCGTAATTCGAAGTCGGCCGTTCGCAGCTGGGCAAAGGCGGCATCGTAAAGCCAGGCTATGAAAATACCTATGGCGTATGCGAAGATATATCGGCATGGATAGACGAGCAGGCCGGCTGGACATCAACTGGCTACATGGAAAGCCCCATCAAGGGCGGCGACGGCAATCAGGAGTTTTTATTTGGCGCAACGAAAACGTCGTGACGGGCGACGCTCGCGCCGCATAGCGCCAGCTGTAAAAGCCCGGTTGCACATTGATCTCATTGGCGCGCGCGGCGACGGCGTCGTCATTCATGATGGCGGGCGCATATACGTTCCGTATACAGCTCCAGGCGATGTGATTGACGCCAGCATTACTGGCGAACGCGCTGCGATTGAGGCGCTGGTCGAGGAAAGCCCTCATCGGGTAGAAGCGCCATGTCCGCATTTTGGCTTCTGTGGCGGATGCGCCTTGCAGCATGTAAGCGAAGAATTTTATCGAGGCTGGAAGCGGCGGCTTGTCGTCGATGCACTGGCGCGCGAAGGATTTGAAGAAAGCATTATTGCGCCGCTCGTCGTCTGTGCGCCCGACAGTCGGCGGCGCGCGCGCTTTGCTGTCCGCAAGACAGCCGCTGGTGTTATTTTTGGATTTAATGCGCGCAGCTCTGACCGAATCGTCGATATTGAATACTGCCTTGTGCTTGACCCAGCGTTGCAGAAAGCAATGGCGGGTCTGCGTATGCTCGTCGCAGCAACGCCGAAGCGATGGCGGGTTTTCGATATGGCGGTGAACCTTTGCGACAATGGCATAGATGTCTCCTTCGTTGGCGGCGATACAGCCGACGATTTGTCGGGACCTGAAACGATGCAACTGACCGAGGCGGCGGGCGCCGCTGGCATACTTCGTCTGTCGGTTGATGATGCGCCGCTTGCGGTCTTTCAGACGCCAGTAACGTCATTTGGCGGCGTACAAGTAGCGCAACCGCCGGGCGCCTTTCTGCAGGCAAGCCGGGAAGGAGAGACGGCGCTTGTTCGTATTGTAACTCAAGCGGCGGGAAGCGCGAAGCGCATCGCCGATCTGTTTTCGGGCGCCGGGACATTTACCCTGCCGTTGTCACAAACCGCAGCAATGGACGCCTTTGATGCGGACGCCCCGGCGATTGCGGCGCTTGACGCCGCCGCCCGGAAAAGCACTCTCTCACATCCCGTGACGGCCAGGGTGCAAAACCTGTTCGACCGTCCATTGATGACGTCAGAGCTGCAGTCTTATGACGCCGTCATTTTCGATCCGCCTCGCGCGGGGGCGAAGGCGCAGGCTGCTGAAATAGCGTCTTCCTCCGTCGCCACCGTCATTGGCGTTTCATGCAATCCGGCCAGTTTTGCGCGCGACGCGGCGATCCTGCAGGCTGGCGGCTACGCCCTGTCGCAGGTGACGCCGGTTGACCAGTTCGTCTATGCTCCTCATGTGGAACTTATCGGGATTTTCACGAAAGGCTGAGCAATGCCGCCACTGATCACGCCTCTTGCGAAGGGCGCAAAGCGCGCCGCTTATGGCGCAGCGCAGGCTGCCCGCGTCCTCTGGTACACGGGTCATTACGCTTACGGCCGCCGCCTTATGGGACCGCTGACCGAACCCGGCAGCGCGCCTTATGCAGAGGAATTTGGTCCGCTCGACCGGGAGCGCCTGAAATCCTCGTTTCGTGAGCTTTTCCGTGACGACTGGAAAAATATTGAAACCGGCGCATACAAATTTCCGGATGAATTGCGCCGTCCACCGTCTTTTCCGAATTTGTGGCGGCAAAGCCGCGACTATTTGCGTGACGCGGAAAAGGTCGCCCGGCGCAAACATGCGCATGGTCACTCGGAAGTGCTGACCGATGCGCAAAAGGAAAGCTTTCCGCGTTATTACCTTCAGAACTTTCATTATCAGACCGATGGCTGGCTGACGGATAGTTCTGCTGAGCGTTACGACATGCAGGTGGAAACGCTTTTCACCGGTGCGGCTGGTCCCATGCGCCGTCAGGCGCTTCCCTTTATTGGCGCGGCGCTGGCCGAGCGCGACGTTGCAACCGCGTCTTTGTTGGATCTGGGGTCTGGCACCGGACAATTTCTCAGTACAGTGAAGGACAACTGGCCAACGCTCAGCGCAACAGCGCTCGATTTATCCCCCGCCTATCTCAACAAGACGCGCGCAAGCCTTGGACGCTGGAAAGACATCACCTATGTCCAGGCGAACGCCGAGGAGACTGGCCTGCCGGACGCATCCTTTGATGTCATCACGGCGGTTTATCTTTTTCATGAACTGCCGCCGTCGGTGCGCAAGACGATCGCTGCGGAAATTGCCAGGCTGTTGAAACCGGGCGGCGCGCTGGTGCTCGTCGACACCATACAATACGGGGATGAGCCGGGATTTGATATCCTGCTGGAGAACTTCCCGCGCGGCTTTCATGAGCCCTATTATGACAGCTATTGCCGGACCGATCTTGACGCCTTGATGGGAGAGCACGGTCTTAGAAGGAGCGACGAAAAGGTCGCGTTTTTGAGCAAGGTTGTTTCTTTTCGGCGTTCATGATTACGCGGTCGGCGGTTTTTTTCGTATAAAGATTTCTTTGCCTGACGCTTTAGTGGCGCTTTGGATATACAGCGCACAAAAAAACGCCGGCGCAATCGCCGGCGTTCGCAAAGTGCAAAGTTGTCGGATCGATTAGATGACCTTCAAATTCGCCGCTGAGGTTTTGCCGCGTTCCTCGGCAAGTTCGTAAGAGACTTTTTGTCCGTCATTCAGTCCCTGCAAGCCAGCGGCCTGAACAGCCGTAATGTGCACGAAGACGTCCTTGCCGCCTTCGTCAGGTTCGATAAAGCCGAACCCCTTTGTCGGGTTGAACCATTTTACGGTACCTGATGCCATCGTTGAGAATCTCCTTTCATGGCGTAGTAAGCGCGACGATGCGCGCCGGGTAGGCAACCATGTCTTGGGATCTCGCAGGCCGGCCATCGGCAAGTCTCATCAAGGTCGGCCAAAACAAAGTCGCAGGCGCAAATAAAGCGCCCAACACCACTACAGTCAAGCGTATTTGGCGCTAAGGAAACTATTCGAATTTTATTATATTTTTATCTGAAAGCATTGCTGCGCTAACGTTTTCAAGAATGGCGATGGCGCGCCCATCTGCAAACGCAATGCGTGCGCCCTCTTTCGTATCTGTAACAATTACTGCGCTTTCAAAACTGTTATTTGTGATAGGAAAATCGATATGAATAATGTCCTCGGCGCTATCGAAATCGGTGATGCGATCAACGCTGTCGTCTATACGGGAAAAGGCGAAAACATCAGCGCCTACGCCGCCCGAAAGGGTGTTTTCACCGGGCCCGCCATTGATGTAATCGTCGCCGGGACCAGCATTGATGACGTCGTTTCCTTCAAGACCGAAGATTGCGTCATTACCTTGAGCGCCGCTTAGATGTTCGTTATCAACGCGTCCGATGACGAGGCCGCCTGCGTCTCTTGGCTTTGTGTTCCATACAATATTTCCGCGCGTATAGTGCGCGCCATTCGGCGCCGTAACTTCAAAAAGAAAATTATTATTGCGATAAACGCCGCCCTCGGCGCGCTGCGTCCACATGTTATAAAGTTTCGTTTCACGCATTAACACCGCGAGCGCTTCAAAGGCGGATGGTGAAGCGACTTGTGACGTTATAGCAGTCAAGGCGGCGTATGCTGAGCCGGCATAGCCATTGGCGAGCGCCGGATAGTTTTCAATGTCTTCGGGCCGTGTCCCTCGCGCTCGAATTTTCGCCGCCAGCGCGGCCCAGCTTGACACCGGCTTCCGGGTTTGCGCGTCTTTTGCCGGAAGCCGGTAAGATGCGCCCCAGAGTAAAGGGAAGTCGCGATTTAAGAACCGGCCTGCGTGAAAGTTGGCGCTCCATGCAAGTAACGCATCGGCGTTTTCATCGCCTCGTCGCGCGGCGTGCCACAAGCCGAGCGCCATGTAATCGTTTTGCCACGGGCTGATGCGTTCCGGTTCGCGCTCGATCAGCTCTTCAAAGTAGCCTTCGAGTTCGCCCGCAGCGTTCATCGCTTCGTTGTCGATATATTTTTCCTTCGCCAGTCGAAGGTTATTTTCGAGGGCGCGGTTTAAATATTTTTTGGAAGGGTGCGCGTCCGGGAGCAGGAACGCGGCGTCGGAAAGATCGCGCAATGACCAGGCGGAGGCGCGCACCTGTTCAACATCAATTGTCTTCGTTCCGCCTTCGCGCAAGGTGGGCCAGCGCCCGAAGATCGCCCAAGCGGCCTGCATGGCGAGCTCGTCGGCATAGTAGCGATCCCCGGTTACAAGATAGGGAACGGCTGTCAGCGCCGGCTTGTGGGAATGGTCCGGCGACCAGCCGCCATCTGAAGATGCGAAGATATCCGGGTGCGGACGGTTGGGGACGTATTGTGCTTCAAGGCCGCGTTCATCCGCCCAGAATTTCGGGTACTGCTCGATCGATATCGGCGCCCCTGAGGCGTCATCGGCGTAATGCCAGGGAACGGCGCCGGCGGCGTCCGCATTGGCGAGCATCACGCGCTTGGCGGCTTCGGTTTGGGCGGCAAGGTAATGGGACGTCCACTGCGGATAAAGACCGATATCGGGCCGCCCGCCGGTCGCCGGCATATAGCGTTCAATAAGTGCGGGCGACAACGGCGGCAGCGCGCGGAGAACAGTGTCGCGCTCTGCGACCAGCGCAGCGTTCACGCCGGGCGATGCATCGACAGGCGAAACTGCATTTGCTGCAGCCAACGCTTCGATGTCGTGAATGATATGCAAGCGCGGTTGTTCGCCAATCCAGAAAACGCGCCGCCAGTTTGCAGCGCGATGATGGGGAACTTTTTCAGCGGTGAAAGCTTCGTCGATGATTACATCATAGACCGAGTCCCGCCGGCCTGGCGCAAAACTTTTGTCGTTCATGAAGCCAACGCTCATTCTGACGTCGCCATCGCGATAGACGCGTATGTCGAGCCGCACCGTTATATGCGGCGCGGCGGGAATTTCGACACGGAACTCTTTTGCGAGGGGGCCGTTCAGCCATTCACCGCGGTTCGTGCGTCCAGCCGCATCGAGCACGGCGCCGCGCGTGTCGATATCGACAATCTCCTCCGACCCGTCGGCGAAATAAAACGTCAGGTTGATCGTCGCGCCGAATGTTTCGGCTAGATACTCTTTCGCATCGAATGCGCCTGAAGAAAGCGCTGTGGAAGGCGCAGGGTTCGCAATTAATGCGCCGTCAATTCGCTTGCCTGCTTTAATGGCCGGTGTTGCAATCGTAATGACGCCATGACGCACCGAGCCGTCATCGTGAAGCGCCTTGATGTCAATTTGCGCGGGAAGTGTTTTATCATCATAGCGTGCGGCGATTACGTCTTCGTGGCTCAGAACGCCAGACGGGAAGGCCTGACCGAAGGTCAGATAATCCCCGGCGGCGTCATCTTTCCAGTTATTCTCCAGTTTGAAACAGGCAAGCGCCGGTTCGCTGCAATCAAATATGGGCGCGCGTAAAAGGCCCGTCTGTTGTGGCTTTTTGGGTGAGGGTTGTTCCAGCGTCAGCATGGGCGATTGCGCCTGCGCCTGGAGCATCGCCAGAAAGGCCAGGGTAAAAGAAAGAAGCGCCAGGCGGATCATGGGCGCAACTATACACGCGCCCGCTTGAGATTTCATGAAAACTGAAATCGCGCCGCTATCACTGAATTCTGGTTTGCGTCGCCGCCTGCTGTAACGCTTCGGCCATGCGCGCCGGCGGCAGCGCCCCGGAAAAGCCGGTGCGTTCGTTAACGATATAGGTGGGAACGCCGGTGACCCCGGCGTTGCGAAAGCTGTCGGCTTCGGCGCGGATTTCCAAGGCGCTTTTTTCGTTTGCGAGGTCGGCGCGGGCGTTATCCGGGTCGAGCCCCGCCGTCTCGGCAAGCGCGATAAGCGTTTCCGCGTCGCCGATATCCGCGTGATCGTCCCAGTAAGCGCTGTAGAGCTTTTCCGCCAGGCGCTCCTGTACGCCGTCAAAATGGGCAAGGCGAATAAGCTGGTGCGCTTTTAAAGTATTCGGTAGATGCGTTGGCCCCAGCGGATCGAAGGAAAAGCCAGCCCCGACAGCGGCGGCTTTCATGGCGTGGACCATCTGCGCGCGTTGCGCCTCGTCAGGAAATTTCTTTGCGTAATAGGCGACGCGATCGACGCCCTCCATCGGCGTGTCGGGGTTAAGCTGATAAGCGCGAATGCGCGGCAGCACCTGGTATTCCTCGGCGATGCGATCGCGCGCATGTTGAAAGGCTTTCAGCCCCACATAGCACCATGGGCAGACGGGGTCGGAGACGATGTCCACAAGCAGGCGAGGGCGCGGCGTATCATTCATTTCCCAAAGCCTTTCAATCGGTCAACGGTGTCGATGATGTCGGGATACTCCCGCCTGACCTCTTCTTTCAGGGCGTCTTCCAGCGGCCGGTTCTCGTCATGAACACGATAAAGATCCTTATACGCTGCAATGGCGCCGGGGCTCGCCTCGGCGATGGCGGCGGCGCGGCGCGTGGTTTGCGCGTCCAGTTCCTCTTTGCTTTCAAATGCGGCGTTGGCGAGCCCCCATCGGGCGGCGTCGTCTCCGGTGAATGTCACTGCGGTGAAGGATAACTCCCGCGCACGCCGTGTCCCAACCGCTCGCGCCAGGTTCTGGCTCATGCCCCAGCTGGGGCGCAGACCCCATTTCGCGTGCGTGTCGCCGAATTTTGTATCGCGGGTTGTCAGAATGAAGTCGCAGTGGAGCGCCATTTCGAGCGCGCCGGTGAAACAAAAGCCGTGCACCTTGGCGATGACGGGCAGGGGGCAGTGGCGAATGGCGTCGGTCGCCGCAAAGGCGGTTTCGCCAAAGATATCGTCCACCTTGCCTGCGGAGAATGTAGCGCGCTGGAGCAGCTTCAAATCGACGCCGGCGGAAAAGGCGCGGCCCGCGCCCTCCAATACGATACAGCCGCAATCGTCATCCGACCCGGCCTTTTCAATCGCCGCAATCAGCTGCAGCAACAGATCCGGAATAAAGGCATTCATGGCGTCGGGCCGGTTCAGGGTCACGGTTGCGACGCGGTTTTCCTGCTCAAGCTTGATAAATTCGTCGGTCATGGGTGTATGCTCCTTGAAACCATATAGGCGTAGAGCGCGCCCATGTCGAAGCGGCAATTGCAGTCGCGCCATATCAGTTACGGAGAAAGATTATGAAACACGTCCTCATTGGTTTTTGCGCCCTGTTGGCGAGCAGCGCCGCCAGCGCTGCGGAGGATGCGTTCAGAACAGGACCGGTATTTGAAGACTTCGGTCCGGTGGCGGATGTCGACGTGACAATGGACATGCCGGAAGGGTTTACCGCAAAACACAGCTTCGACGTCTCGAAGCGCGCTGACGATGGCGCCATGAACCGCACGCTGGTGTCGGCGGCGCGGTTCATCAACATGCATGCGCGCGCCGGCGTGCCGATGGAGAATATGAGCGTCGCCGTTGTGGTGCACGGTCAGGCTGTCAAGGATGTGTCTGAAAGCGATAACGGTGACAACGCCAATACGGCGTTGATCGAGGCGCTGACGGGCGCGGGCGTTCGCATTATCGTCTGTGGTCAGAGCGCCGCCTATTACGATGTCGCAACGGAAGACCTGTTGCCGGGCGTTGAGATGGCGATCTCCGCGATGACAGCGCATGCATTATTGCAGCAGGATGGATATACGCTCAATCCGTTTTGACGCTTCCGAAGAGGGAGGAAGGCGTGGCGGCAAAACAACCGCAACAGACTGCGACCGTTGGCGTTGTCGAGCATGGCAATTCAGCAGTGCTGGTTACGGTGGCCTCTGACGGTGCGCTTGTTGATCGGCGCCGCGTCGACCTGACAGATGGCGGCTTGCCAACTCACCCTTATCACCACGAAGGATCGTGGGCGGTGGGTCGTTACAAAAACAGTCCGTGGGCGCGAGAAATTTCGCTTGCTGAGGCGATCAGGCTTGTAAAGCGCGTTGAGGCCGCCGCTGCAAGCGGCGCGACGAAGCATCTTGACGCGCTGGCGTCAGCGGCGTCGACACCGATTGCGCGTATCGCGATCCGCGAATACCCTGAACTGCCGCCGACAATTGAGGAACGCATAAGAGACAACCGCGCGCAGGCCGTCGCTGATACCGTCATGTATCGTAAAGCGCTGGCGACAGCAGCCGAAGCGCTTGGCTGGTCGGTTAGTTGGTATGACCGCGACACTGTGTTTCGCGAGGCGGCGACAGTGCTCGGCCGCGATGACATAAAGGCTTTTCTTCTGGAAATGGGCCGCGCTGTCGGCCCGCCCTGGCAGGCCAAACATAAACTCGCAGCAGCAGCGGCGCTTGGCGCCGCTGGTGAGAGTGCTCGAAAGATTTGAGCCGGGCGTTGAAATGGTGATCTCAGCGATGGCCGTGCAAGCGTTGCTGCAGAAGGAAGGTTTACGCTCAATCCGTTTTGATAGGTGGCTGAGCACAGCTAATATCGTCAGGAGCAGGCATGAAATATATAATCGCATTGGAAGCATCGACATGATTGCACGAAACATGCATGATTACTGACGATCTCTGTTGGATTATCCGTGCAACGAATGAGAGGGGGATTTCCATGAAAATAATCTTTGCAGTAATAGTCTTTGTGTTCTTTGTTGGGATAGCTGAAGCAAAAGACAACGTTGCTTCAAAAGAGGCGATATTTGCACAAGAAAAAGCTTGGGCCGCCGCGCTTCTTCTTGGCGACCTCGACACTGTCGCTTCGATCATGCACCGTGACTTTCGATTGGTGCGAGCTTATGGTGATGCGCGCCCAATCAGTAAGGAAATGTATCTCGGTATGGAGGGAATGAGCGCCTCATCGGCAGATGTAACTTCTGTCACCATCACTGAGGAGGCGGGCGCAATTGTTGTCGCGCGCGTTACGTGGAGCATGGACTGGGAGCAGGAAGGCGTTGGCAAGTTGCCGCCGCATTTCGACATGATTGACACTTGGGTCAAAGGTGAAGATGGCGTCTGGCGCGTCCTGGCGCGAGTAAGCCAGATCGCAAACGCCCCTTACCGTTCAAAGATAAGCGAATGATTGCTTTGGGCTATTAAACCGCCTTCTTCAAAACCCGACCACCCAGGCCGTATCTGCCGGGGTTTTCCCTTCCAGCACATCGCGATAGGCGCGCTCGACGGCTTGCACGCCGCTTTCCTTTTTGATCGTCAGCCAGTTCCGGCTTTTGACGGTGGCGTTATGCCAGAACATGAAGGCGCGTTTTTCAAACTCGCCGGGACCCCATTCCTTCGTGCGCTTCTGGATGTGACCCGGCGCAAAGAACATGGCGCTCCGTTCCCGGATGAAATCCGGTCCCATGCTGTTTGCGTCATAATGGGTGACGCCAACATTCGACGTATATTTCATGTTGTCGCCGAGATGTTTGTGCAATGCGCCCAAGACGTCGCCATTGCCGGACATGTCGATAATGACGGCGGACGTCGCGGCATCGACCCTGGCGATGTCGTCATAGGTGAAAACTACATCGTAGAGCCCGAGCGCATCGACCGCCGCCTTGTTGCGGGCTGAGGTGAGACCGACAAGCTTTGGCGGCGCGTCGTCCCCTTTGATTGCATAGGCGGTGCCGATGGCGGTCTTGCTGGAGGCGCTTGGAATGATGACCTGCTCTGCGGCGAACCAGTCATTATCTTTCAGAAAATCATAAAGACAGAATGACGTTGCATAGAGCGGGAACAGCGCCATGCGCTCGTCATCCATGGCTGCGTCATAGGCGGGTTCGGCTTTGACGCGGGCATAGCTGTTATAGACCGGGGGCAATTCCGCGCGATGCCCGGCGCCGTCGAAGAGGCGCGTATCGCTCACCTTCGCCGGGCGCATCACCAGATGGCTCGCCATCGGCCAGTATCCGTAAAGGCGCTCGCCAATGGGCACGTCGGCGCATTTCGATTCAACCACATCAGCGAAGCCCCATACGGGAATGATCCCCCAGCCATCTTCTGCGACGGGAAAGAATTTCCAATACCCGATGCGCCCTCCGACGACGCCATAGGTGACATTGTTGGCGGTGAAAGCGAAGCGGTCGACTTTCGCGAGGATTTCACCATTTTCAAGCGCCGGCGCATCGCGTGTTGTCAGGCGTGATTTTTGAAGATCGTCTTTTTTCACTTGAAATTCGGAGATAGTGGTCATGTTGGGTCCTTGTTTGCCCAGATTTATGACCGGCGCACAACCGAAAGGCGAGTCTGTGATGCAGCAGAGTTAAGTCGTTTCGGACAGAAATACCTAAACCTGCTCACCCCGGCGCAGGTCGGGGTGAGCGGTTGAATCACCCGCCCGGTTTTACAACCCCAGGAGGGTAGTCTTCCATAAAACCTATATTTGGTGCGTAGTTATCCCCGCCCTTCACCGGCGTCCTATACTGCCGGACGCGTTGAATGACGGCTGATCAAAGGCGGTGCGGCGATAACAGGCGCCCGCAATAACCGGATGGCCGCATTGGCGCCGGTTCTGACGGCGGCGAAAGCCTTTGGTCAGGACAGGCTCTTTGACATTTGAATTTGAAACGCGCGTCGGGCTTAAATCTGTCTGATGCGTATGCTCTCCGGGCGGATAAAATCTTCCGGCGCCAGCGCCAGGCGGATCGTTTCCACTTCTTCGCCACGGGCGAGGGACATCGTCTGCACGATCTCGCCAGTGGGTTTGAAGCCGAGCTTTTCCATCACACGGGCGGAGGCGGGATTGTCCGCGAAGTATCCCGCGGCGATAGATTGTGCACTGAGGCCCTCGAACGCGAAATGGATGATCGCGGCGGCGGCTTTGGTCGCAACGCCTTTTCCACGCGCATCGGCGCCAACCCAATAGCCAAGTTCGAAGACGCCGTCGCCGGTGGGCATGACTCCGGCGCAGGCGATTAAGGCGGCATCCTCGCATATGGCGAAGCGGTACTCCGCGCCGTTCGCATATTCGCGTATGGAGCGCGCAACAAATTGCTGTGCGTCATTCAACGTATAGGGCATGGGCAATCGCGATGTGTTGCGCAACAGAGTTTCGTCGTTGCAAAGCGCCGCGATGCGGGGCGCATCCTCCTGCTCAATCGGGCGCAATGTCAGATTGGCGATGGTGATGACGGTCATGGGCTCGTCTCCAAAAGAAAAAGGGAAGGCGATAACGCCTTCCCTTTCAACTCTTCTGGCGGGTCGGCGCAATGATGCGCCGATCAAAGATCAGCGCAGTTATTCTGTTTCCGGAAGAATGGAAACGACCTTGCGGTCCTGGGACTTGGTTGCAAACTGCACGCGACCTTCCGTCAGCGCAAAGAGCGTATGATCCTTGCCCATGCCGACATTCTCACCGGGGTGAAATTTCGTGCCGCGCTGGCGCACGATGATGTTGCCGGGAACGACGGATTCGTTGCCGAATTTCTTGACGCCAAGGCGCCGGCCGGCGCTGTCGCGTCCATTGCGGGATGAACCGCCTGCTTTTTTATGCGCCATCTCTTACTCCTTTTCGCCTTTGGCGAGTTCTTTGGCCTGATCGACCCAGCCTTCGCGTTCGATGCGGCCTTTGAACGACAATTTCTCGTCAAACTCTTCGATGTCTTTTTTCTTCCACGAAGCGATCTGCGCGAAAGATGTGACGCCCGCTTCAATCAGTTTCTTCTCAAGCACGGGGCCGACGCCGGAAAGTTTTTTCAGATCGTCTGCGCTGTCCGCAGCGGCTGCCTTTTTCGGCGCCGCTTTTTTCGGTTCGGCCTTTTCGGTTTCTGCTTTTGGCGCTGCTTTCTTGGCGGCTTTTTTCGCGGCCGGCTTCGGCTTTGCGCCATCGGTCAGGATGTCTGTCACCTTCAGGACCGTCAGCAGCTGCCGATGCCCCTTTTTGCGGCGGTAATTCTGACGGCGTCGTTTTTTGAAGACCGTGATTTTCGGTCCGCGACCCTGTTCCAGGATCTCCGCTGCGACGGCGGCGCCGGCGACCCGCGGCTCGCCGAGGGTGACGTTCTTGCCTTCGCCAACCATCAGGATGTCGTCAAGCGTGATGACATCGCCTGCATCGCCCGGCAGGCGCTCGACCTTCAAAATATCGTCTTTGGAAACGCGGTATTGCTTACCGCCAGTCTTCACGACTGCGTACATTATCGACTCCAGTTGGCGCGGTTTTTAGCGCCCAGCGTCCTTTTTCGCCCCGGTTTCTGTCGCCCGGTTGTTGAAAATGAGCGCGGTTTCTAGCCTCCGGACAGGACGCCGTCAAGCGTTTCCGAGGGCGCCCGGAGGCCAGACGCCAGTAATTTCCTCGATTGCCTGGCCGGTTGCTCGACAGGCGGCTGATAGGAGGCGCCGAGCGCGCCTGTTCCCGGAGAGGCGCCGGAGTGGTTGCCCGCCGGCCAAAGGCCGACCGATTTTCAATTTGTTCAACCACTCCTTCCATATGTTGATGTTGCGTGGCGCAATCTGAAGCGCTAAACGCACCCATTCTTGGAGAGGCGCCGGAGTGGTGCCCGCCGGCCAAAGGCCGGCCGATTTTCAATTTGTTCAACCACTCCTTCCATATGTTGATGTTGCGTGGCGCAATCTGAAGCGCTAAACGCACCCATTCTTGGAGAGGTGCCGGAGTGGTTGAACGGGGCGGTCTCGAAAACCGTTGTGCGAGCAATCGTACCGAGGGTTCGAATCCCTCTCTCTCCGCCAATAATAAACATAACTTATTGATTTAATTAATAAAATTATAAAAAAAGCCTACTGCCCACAAATTTGCCCACAACCTTGAAGTCATATCCAAGTGGTTTTCGATCTGAACTCCTAGTACTTTTCAGAGATGAGCCGAGTAGCTGATCTGGCCGCTCGACTCTAGGCACGATATTTAATTACGCAAACAGGTAAGTAGCGGCGGAACCGCCGTCGTTAGGCAAGCCAAAATGGATGCAATTTCGCTCGCAGTTTGTCCACTTGAGATGGTTCGAGTTCATGACGGTGCTGTTGTTGCGTCATCTATTGGCACCGGATTTCTATGGGAATACTCTGGCACTTCATATCTTGTTACGAACTGGCACAATGTAACTGGCATTAATCCCGATACAAATAAAATGCTATCTGGTTTTATTCCGACCCATATTAGGGTGGGACTCAAGATTAGGGACCAAGTTCATCATCAATTCGTTGGATCTCAGTTTTTCGAATTTCCATTGTATACGGATGAGAAGCCAAATTGGTTTGAGCATGTTTTAGGCAAGCGCATAGATATTGCCGCCATTCAATTGGATATTAAAAAAATTGATAGGCTAGTCACGAAACCACTCAATCAACTTAGCTTTGATGATGATCTAGAATCTTATGTCAGTATGGATTGCTTTATTGTTGGGTTTCCAAGGGGGCTGAAAGGTAGAGGGCACACACCAATTTGGAAAAAAGGTTCAATCGCTACTGAGCCTAGCATTGGCTATGATGACCTTCCGCTTTTTCTAGTTGATACGGCAACACGAGAGGGGATGTCGGGTTCGCCGGTAATAGGACGGCATAGTGGGCTATCCGGACTTGTAGACGGGAAAGTTATCAGCAGCACTAAGATTGGAACCACTCAAATTATGCTTGGGGTATATTCTGGGCGCATCGGTGCCGATGAGCTTGGCGTGCAACTTGGCAGAGTATGGAAAATAAATGTTGTTAATGAGATTTTGGCGTCGCAAAGCTTGGCTAAGCCTCTTATTTGAATTTTACGCTCAAGCATCACAGCCACAGGAGAATAAATAATTTGGTTGGGGAGAATTTATGCCTGCGGATGCCAACAAGTTGGCTATGTAGCAAAAGGAGTTTGCAAGTTAATACGCTAAAAGGAATGCACTGATGTTAATGTTGCATGCATCAAGCTATGTTGAAGAAGCTGAGAGACTCATCGCAGAGCTTGAGGCGTTAGAAGAAAAGCTTAAGGAGAAGGATAGCCCCACCCGAGGCGACTACTTTCAAGTTATAAGTGAGCGACCTCGGCTTATTCAGCGTGCAGCATTAGAACTGCGCATGGGATTTGAAAAAACAGCATACAAAGCTTTGCAAGCGCGAAAAAAATCATTCAATGCTAACTTATTTAAAGATTGGCGTGCGAATAAAATTGTACAATTTGTCTCAGATATTATAGACGAGAATTTTGCTTTCGACTCTGTCATACGTTTTTGCGTTTCAGGGGAGGAAGAAGACCCTAATGCGTGGAAAACCGCTGTACAAAGGAAGGGTATTAAAAAACGTCAGTTTAGCGAGTTTTATAATGCATTGGGACAATTGTTGCACATTGCAGATGATAGTGTGGACGGTCGGAAATTCCCCCAATTCCCTAGAGTTTCAAATGAACAACGCGCGATTGAAAAAATAAAGGAGATAATTGAATATTTTCGGTCGTTTGAAGGTTATGGAGATGCGCACTTCCAAAAAGAAGTTGTAACGAAGCGATGTGATTGCGGAACAGAAATGAGTCGGCCTGTTCGTATCTTGAAAATCGATAATATTGTTGAATGCCCGAACCCCGATTGCGATAGAGAATGGTCCGTTACTGATGTTAATGGCGAGATTGAATGGCGCGATGCAAAAGTGACATTGGCATGCCCCTCATGCGGATTCAAAATTCCACTGCGTGAGAGTGATTATGCTGAGTTTCGAGCCCAATTGAATAAACGAGTAAAGCCCTTCAGAGCTGGCGATCAAATCACAAAAAATTTCATGTGCCTCAATCCAGAGTGTTCAAAGAGTGTTGTGCTTGCCGTCGGCTACTCATATAGCTCAGCAGGTGCTTAGAAATAGAAACGCTTCACAAATTAGAGGTCAGTCAACCAGACCGGATAGAATCATCGTACATAGACCGCCTACGGAAGAATCAGTTTTGGTTATTTCGGCGAGGCCAAAAAATACATTGTATAACTTTGAGATATAGGGCCAGGTTTAGATCGCTGAGGCTATGCCCAGTGAGGTCAAAGATAATCTGCGAGTAGCGTTCGACATAAAGGATTGAATCAGTGTCTGGCGATAGACAAAAAAAGAAAAAAACCACCACTTGCGCCCATTCCCATCGCTTTGGCGATTACATTTTTCGTTGCCTTTGTGGGCGCTTGGGTTGCATTGTCTAAATCCATTTGGGCTTTGCCAGCTAATGAGATTGGCGACTTTTTTGCCGGGTTTGCAGGCGCGTTGGCGCTTGTTTGGATTATCGCAACAATATTTCTGCAAAAAGAAGAGCTGGAGCTTCAGCGTAAAGAAGTAACGCGATTAGCGGATGAGGCTGTTTTCCAGACCCAAGCGCTAACGGCAAATGCCAAATCATTTTTCATGAACAGATGGCAAAGTGGTGTCCGGTCTTTTCTCATTGATAACCACGAAATTCTAAATGACCTTGCCCGCCATATGGGGAAGGCGAAGAAAAATTCTCAAGCCGTCAATTCTCAAATGGACGTTAAGATGAAGAGAATTGAGTCAAAAGCTGTAATTGACCGACATGATGTGCTTGAGATGTACGCTCATGAGTTCCGACAGACGCCCGAAAACAGAATAGCATATACGGTAAAAGGTACGCTGAATGTATATGTGACGAGCGGTAATGGACCCCATCGAATCCCTATCGAGTTTCCAGTAGAAACTTCACAAGAAGCTGTTTTCCAAGATATAGTGAACACGGGTATTTATCTTGAATATTTAAGAGAGCTTGTCCGAGAAGGGATATCTCACTCTTTGGATTCTATGATGCTCGGTTACGGTGTTTATAACGCTGTCAATCCAAGCACACCGAGTGGTGTGGACTCGGATTTGTCATTCATGACTGAGCTAATTATCAAAACCATGATTGAATGCGAGAGTCGCGATGTTTGCTGATGTATGATTATTTGGCAATCAAGCCTTGGGATTTGCTTGTCTACTTTATCCATCGAGATACCAGTTTACGTTTGTCGCCGCCTTTGGCGACATATTTAAAGTCCAAAAGTTCTGATCGCTCGCTTTCAATATAGTCGAGAAACGATTCGACCTCCGCCTGTGTCGTCCTGCGATCATCGGGCACGTTGCGGCGGCGCCACTTCGCAAATTCGTCCTGGATTTTTCCCTCAGCGTGAAACTGCGTAAGCGACGGCATCAGGCAGCCTCCGATTCTGCAATCTCGCATTCTTCTGCGGCGCGCTGCGCCGCTGCCTGGATTTGCCGGCACCCGAAAGTCTGGAATTGACCTTGGAGCTTCAAACCGCGGCCGCTCGCGCCGAAAAGCGGGCCGACGCCGGCTGCGATAGCCGCTGACTTGAAATCGCCAGCGTTGAGCCAGCGTTTGGCAGAGCACTCCTCATGAGGAAATAGAGGCTGCAGCGATTTCGCGGCTTCATCGAAGTCCGCATGGAGCCCTGCAATGTCGAGGAGCTTGGCGTCGATCTCGCCGGCAATGGCTACAAGTTCATCCATTGCTTTACCAGATTTTGAAATCGCCTCGCGCTGCGTTTTTCGAAACTGCTCCCATTGATCCGCGCTTTGACCTTCCAGCGCTTCCAGCATCGTCGCTAGGCCGGCACGCAGCCCGTCCTCGCGCGTGATGTTCTGTTCAAGGTCGCGCCGCGCATTTTTTGGTGTGCGCTCGCGCAGGCCGCGCAATTCATCCAGGCGCCGCTCGCTTTCGGCAAGCTTGCTGCGGCAATCTTTGAGTTGACGACTGAGCGATTCGGCTTTGTGAGTTTTTTTAGGCATTTTCGACTCCTTCCTGAAGTGCGGCGAGGTGCAGGCTAGGCTCGGCGCGTTTCGCAATCTCGACGCACTCGCTGAATGATTTGCGAGGGTTTTCAGCCCGTGTTTGTTTGACGCATTGCCAGAAATCACCCGGCGTTGATTTCATGACCGGCTCAAGTTCAACATTTGGATGAAATTGCTTTATCAGCCGCTCCGCTTCGTTCACTGTACAACCGCGATTGACATACAGATCAACCAGATGCCGATGTGACGGACCCTCTGGTCGCGGCGCGGATTTTTGGGCATGGGTCATAGTTCCTCCTCAATGAAAATTGTATGGCGTTATTGGCGTGCCGGGCTCAATTACAATGGCCCTGCCGGTGCCGGTAAGCATGGACTGGCGCGCTCGCGCAACCAGAATATCGACAACACCAGCGACAGCGTTCGCAATGTCGTCATGCGCCCCGGGTGCGTGGTCTATCGAGTCGCGTCCGCCGCGCGCGGTGCGTCGCTCAAGCCCGACGAGCTGCGCCGAAAGACGTTCGTTATCCAGCAGACTCAGCCGACCGGAGTTCACGACGGCGACCAGCGAAATATACAGATCGGATTTCGGTTTTGCGGCCGGCCAATATTCGATTCGCTCTTTTTGAAACGCTTCGCGGACCCACGCCCCGCCAAAGCGGTCGCCCGTCACTTTTCGCAAGCCGTATTCGCGCAACGTCTCGGCAAATTCTTTCACGACCGTTTGAGGGCTGAAAGGCGGCTTGCGTTCGCGCAAACAATCGACCACCGCTTTGTCGCCTTCGCGATGCGCGATGCAGAGCGTCATCGAATCAGCCGATCCGCCGCTCGGGTCACAGAAAGCCGTGTACTGTTCGGTAATAATTCTCGGTCGCTCGTGGATCCCTTTATCGACGCAGGATTCGATTGCCTCAACCGTAAGCAACTGTTCAACGTCAGTTCTGAATTGCGCCAGGTACTCCGCCGCTGCGGCGTGCGGGTCGCGCTCCAGCGCACGTTTCACGACCTTTTCGGGCAATGTCGGATTGAGCGCGCGCGACGGCGCCTGCACCACGACAATTTTGCGATCGCCGTCCGGCCCATAATGCTGGCGATATGTGTTCCAAAGTTCGCCGCGCCGCGCATAAGGCGACGAAATCATCAACAACGGGCCGCCCGTTGTCGCTAGTGCAGGTCGTAGCGCATTCAGGATTTCAACGTCGGGATTGGCGCTGCCTTCAATCGCCCAGAACGCAACCTCATCACCAACGGCAGCAACCGCTGTAGGACCGCGCACGCCTCGAAATGATGCCGGCCGAATTTCGAGGTCAACGCTGTTGGACAGTGAGAGCGAGTCGGCCGTTCGGTTCTCTATCAGGCTCGACAGCACTGGCGACGCTTCAAACAGCGCGCACGCATATGAGAACACGATGCCAGCCTGTTTCTGCGTTTGAGACATGACCGGCAACCAGCCCCGCTCGCCTGGGCTAAGCACGTTGCTGTAATCGCACAGCCCGGCGATATAAGTTGCCGCCGTCGATATGGCCTTCGATTTTCCGCCGCGCCGGCCTACGATCAATGCCGCTTCCTCAACCAACTCGCCAGGCTCGCGTTCACGCTGCGTCAGCTCGCGCCAAACGTCGCGCTCAGCGTCTGTCAGTTCTTCACCGAACAGCGCGATCAACAGCGCGCGCCATGCCGCCCAGCTTTCGCCCGGCAACGCATTGCCAAGTAACGCATCATCGGTGAGCGCCTCACGCATTGAAACCAGCGGCTTCACGCGGCGTCTCCAGTGCGCTTGCCGGCGAGATAATCGGCAAGAGATTGCCTGCCTGTCTTGCTCTGGTCGTGTCGCCGGCGCTTGTCGCGCAGTGCGCCCAGCAATCGCGCAGCGGCGTTTGAGACGCGCACCAAAAGGTCCGCGTCAACCTCACCGCCGCGCAACACTTCAGCCTGGAGCGCTTCGCTTTTAACGGTAAGACCGGCCGCAGTTCGGATAAGTTGCCGTTCTGCCTCTGAGAGCAACCCGTCACCGCCCAAGTCGTTCGTGAACGCTGCTACAAGATCGCGGTATCGTCTCGCGGGCGCCGATCTCCCATCGACTCCGTTAAGCAACCGCTTGCCATTTGTGATCTGCGAGCGTGTCGTAGGCGGCCGTGCCGCGATATCGGCGCATCCGTCGGGCATACTTTGCGGTATTCTGTGCGCGAAGTATGTGCAAGACCATTGCTCTTATTTTGTAGGTATATTTGTGGGCAATAAAATGCCAGCGGCTAAGGGGTCCTAAAAGCCCCAAGATTGCTGGGTTTATTCCAGACTGTAGCGGAGGATAAATCCGACAAACGCGCACCAGCGAGGCGCTGTGGCCGTTTTGGCGGCATTTGCGATGTTCAGCCGGCGAAAATGCCAGCGCGCCTGTTTTCATGAACGACGGTCTACTCATCGCAATCTTGTTCCTGAGTCATCGCTTCGAGCTCATCAGCGGTGTTGTTGAATTCGTTCGCAATGGCGCGAAGTTCTGTCGCGATGTCGAGAACATCGTCAAGGTTCTTGGCTTTCAGAGATTTGCGGCGTGCAAGTTCTTTAATCGCTTCCGCTCCGAGAACAATCTTGCCGATATATGAGGGTTTTTTCATTCGCCGCTTCCCTTTTCTGGCGTGATGCTGCGGGGTTCTCCGCCTCGCTGGCCAAAGTCATCAAAAATGCTTTCACCGCCATAACTTTCACCCCTATATGTATCAAAAATGCTTCGAGAGCTTTGGTCTGATCCAGGCCTGTCGCGGTAATTCTCTTCGATCACCTTCTGAAAATTCACGGGCTTGAAAAGCCAGTCCAGCGTGACACGCCATTTTCCATTTTCTCCTCGCAGAAAACTTGAGTTCTTGATCTCATCAAAAGCCCGCTGGATCGGCTCTGCGCCATGCGTTTCGATGATTGCGTTAATGGATTTTCTGCGTTGAGGCGTAAGGGATTCGGGAATGGAAAGGTCGTGTTCACGAGCCAACTCTTGAAACGCATCGAAAGCTTGTTTTGCTAAATCAGATTCCTGTTTGGTAACGTCGGAGTCTCCAGAGAGCGTTTCACGCAATATTTTCTTATTTATTTTCCCTTGTATTTTCGGTTGAGATTCCTTTTTGAAATCAACAACATCCTGATTCGCGAGGCGACCTATTTTACGCCCGGCAGGCGACCTATTTTCCTTATCCAGGCGACCTATCTCATTTTTTTGCGTCGCCGATCCGCAACCTTTTTCGGTCATATTAAGTTGGCTATCGGCGACCTTTTTTGATGATGCAGGTTGTCTGTGTGCAACCTTTTTTCTGGTCTGTGAAGCATTTGATGCGTTTGAAAGAATGTCATCCTGCTCATCGTAAACAACGTATCGGACTTTCTTTCGCGCATCGTTTTGCTGCGGCAATTCGATGATGTATCCGAGCTGATTAAGTTTTGTTAGGGATGATGAACAAGTCGATTTATTGACTTTGGCGAGGCGCGCCACGCGATCCCTACCGGCCTCACAGCCGCGCGCATTCGAGCGCAGGCCATCATGCATTGAGACAACGCCAAGTATTCTGAAATCAGCAGAGCTTAATCTATCATCCCCGAAAGCCCGGCCCGGCACAGGCCCGTAACGCTCTGTTCGCCGCACCGCTTTTACTTGCGCGGCCGGCGTTTCGGCGGTATCACCATCTGGCATTTAAATACCTTCTTTTTTCGCCGCCAAGGGCCACTAACCCGTGGCGGCGTTTCTTTTGTGTTCTCGCAGTCCTCTTGATTTTCATGATAGATCGTGTACGAATCGTACTGTTCTAAGTCCATTAGGCTTGGCCGTCGGGTGCTTTCTTTTACCCCGGCGGCCTTTTTATTCGACGGGCGCCGCTTCTGGCCGTGGGCTTTTCCGTGGCCGGCCTCGCTTTCGTTTTTCCTGCGCCGGCGCAGCGAGCTTGGCGCGGTGCGCTTCGATTTTCGCTTGCACCCAGGCATCAATCTCGCCTTCGATCCAAACCGAAAGACGCCGGCCAAGTTTTATCTGTTTGGGAAACTCGCTCGCTGCAATCGCATCATAGATCGCAGTTTTGCCCAGCCCGGTTCGCCGCATGACTTCACCGAGCCTTAAAAACGCTTCACTCATTGTTCCGCCTTCGTCCGCTTGAAGCCGAAGGTTGATTATTTGAAAGTGCTTGTCACGCGGCGAGATTTAAGAATCTTTGGCCGGTTTTTCCGATTCTTCGCCGCTAAATGCATCTCGATGGGCGCTTTCCGGGCTTGCGCTGGTCCCGAAAATAGAAAACAAATCCGTCAACAAATTAATATATGATCTGCATCTATTCCGGCTCCAACCGTCAAGACGGTCAGGCAATTGTTCGCCTCGTAAGTCCTGATATGCATGCCGAGCCTTGCGAACAAGACTGAGCACGTTGTCTCTATCTTTAGTCTTGGCTGTTTGCCTCGGCTCACGCGCCTCCTGCGCAGCGAGCTTCAGGGCTTCGCTGATTGGCTGAGTTTTCGTTTCACCTGTTAGGCTTTGCATCCCCGCGACACAGGCTCGATTTAGTCCAGCGAGCGCTTCCATCGTGTTTCTAACTACGGCGCCAGGCACAGGAACAGGTTCGCCTTTTCCTAAACCCTCCAATAACTCGGCAAGTTCAATTGTTTTCTTGTCGAGGCGCTGCATCTTTCTCAACGACCCCGCGCTATTTGATAGCGGCTGATTTCGGGTAAACCTATGCAGCGACCACGACATCGCGATTGCTTCTGCATGAACAGCGATCCGAGGGTCTTCCGGATCATTGGCGATTTTTTGCAATAACCCAGCAACGCGGTTTGCGAGATCATCGCCGGTCATCGGCGCGGCCCTTGTGAAGTGATAACACTTTACCCGGTTCGCGCGGACGATCAATATAGTTAGACCACGCTTCCATCAGCTTGCGGCGCCGCTCCAATGCGTCGCCGCGACGATAGGCGGCCTCGGCCTTGTCTTTGATTTTGTGCGCCAGCGCTGCTTCGCAAATCTCGCGGGGAAAATTGGTTTCTTCGCCCGCCCAATCACGAAACGACGAACGAAACCCATGCACAGTGTAAGCGTTGTCGGTCATCGTTTTCACCAAATTCAGCATGGCCATGTTGGAGAGCGCCCGCCCTTTGCGCATACCCGGAAATATGAACGGATCCGCGCTGGCTTCTCTGGGCAGGCTGTTCAGAATTTCAATCGCACGATCGCACAACGGCACGCGATGGGCGTGCGCTGCTTTCATCCGTTCCGCTGGAATTGCCCAGACTTTCTTTGCGAGGTCGATTTCCGACCAACGCGCGCCGATTGTTTCCGAGGTCCTTACCGCTGTGAGAATCGTAAATTCAAGCGCTAGCGCGCCGATGCCCTCGCGGTCGCGTAATTTCACAATGAATTTGGGAACATCGCTGTAGGCCATTGCCGGGTGATGCCTGATCCGTTGGACCTTCGAGGGCGGTGGCAACAATTTATCAAGATGGCCGCGCCATCGTGCCGGGTTCTCACCGCTTCGGAAACCGCGCGCGGTTGACCAGTCGATTACAAGCTCCACGCGCCCGCGAAGGCGGCTCGCCGTTTCTGTTTTAGAAGTCCAGATCGGCTCCAGAATTTTCATAATATGCGCCGTGTCCACATCAGCGACATCAAGCCCCCCGATCACCGGGGATGCGTAGGACTCGAGGGTCGATTCCCATTGGTCTGCATGCTTTCGATTTTTCCACGCAGGTCGGTGGGCGGCGATGTACTTCTCGGCCGCCTCATCGAATGTAATCCGCCGGGCTGCTTCGGCGCGGCGGCGGGCTCGTTGTTCGCGCCGGACGTCGATAGGGTCGATGCCATCGGAGATTAACTGGCGGGCTTCTCTCGCGCGTTCCCGCGCTTCCTTCAATGTAAACCGGTCAATCGAACCTAGTCCCATCATGCGGGCCTTGCCATCGACCATGTACCTTAGCACCCAAGATTTGGTGTCGAACGATGAAATCTGGAGATAAAGATTGCCAGGCCCGACAGCGTGCCGCCCGCGCGCCGCCAGCTTTTCGACTTCCTTTGCTGTTAGTGATCGTTTGCCCATAACTCTCCGCCACACTCGCTGCCTCCAACCCTGCCCACAAATGAAAGTCGGCTTCAAGCGGAGTTACATGAATGCATACGGATGGATTATTCACGAAAGGTCAAGTAAATACAGGCATTTCTGGAAATAAGCGGAACTACGCGAACGCATCGAAAACTGACTCTCTCTCCGCCATGACCAACAGAACAAAATAAGCAGGACCGTTTCAGCAAGTGCTTTATCCGCACCCTTGTTTTTAAGTTAAGCGCGCGATAGGCGCGCGTGGTTTCGAATCTCTCTGTCCGACATTTTCGATCGAGCATCTTGGAACCTCCGCTTTTTGCCGGAAAGGACACCTCGCCGGGGGAATCACGGCGCCCCAGGTTGACGTCGCGAAGACCGCGGCCATTATGTTTATAGCTGATAGAGCTTTATGATGAACGCCGATCCCCCTTTCAAAGCAGCAATCGTCGGCGGGTCCGTCGGCGGTCTTGCTGCTGCGATCGAGTTAAAGGCCGACCCCGGCGCAGCTGTCGCCGTCTACGAACGGTCGGCTGGAGAGATGCAGGTTCGCGGGGCTGGTGTCGTCATGCAACCTGAAATCGATTCTCTTCTCAAACGCATTGGCGTGGAAACGCGCTCGGTCTGTGTTGAACTGCAAGAGCGGGTAGCGTTGCAAAGAGATGGACAAACGCACCGGCAACGTGCGCCACAGTTAATGACGGCGTGGGATACGCTCTACAAAACCATGCGCTCACATCTGGTTGAGGACTGCTATCGCCAGGACAGTCAACTGCTCAGCATCGACCAGTCTGGAACTGGCGTATCGATCGCATTTGCAGATGGGTATGAAACAACGGCGGATATCCTGATTGGTTCGGATGGGGTCAATTCGACCTGCCGCGAACTACTGACGGGAAGCGAAAAAGGGGCGAGCTATGCTGGCTATGTCGCCTGGCGTGGCCTGGAGGACGAGCGCAACCTGCCGTCGAAGCTCGTCAGCGCGCTCAGCGAGCGGTTCACGTCCTATCATAGCCCGGGCATGCAGATGCTGTGTTACCTTGTTCCGGGAGACGACGGCGCCACCACGCAAGGGGGACGGCGCGTTAATTGGGTGTGGTATGTAAACACGCCTGAAGCCAAGCTTGAAAAACTGATGACTGACGATGCAGGGACGCATTACCGATCGTTTCTGCCGCCTGGAAAAACGTCAATACAGGTGTGCCGAGCCGTCCAGGACTTGGCCGGAGACGCTTTACCAGCCCTGTTTCGGGATCTTGTCGAGGCGTCCACATTGTTTATGCAGCCTGTGCAGGATGTCGATGCGCAACCGCGTGTGCACGGACGTGCGTTCCTGATTGGCGACGCTGCAGGCACAGTCCGGCCGCACACAGCGTCGGGCACGTCTAAAGCATTTGGCGACGCCACACTCTTGGCCGACGCGTTAAGGGCATGGGCAGCTGACACGGCGTTGCCGGTGGATCGTTTGAGAAACTGGGAGGCGTTCCGAAACGCTGACCTCTCGTCGATTGCAAGACGCGGACGGCAACTCGCCGATTATTCCGGGTTGGGTGTTGAAGTCATTGACTAGTTGTCGTTCGCGGTCTGACAGGTCAAAGAGGGCGCGTTGTGAAAATAGCTTTGCGCCTGTTTTAACCTTCGTTAGCCTGCTTTGCGCTGCTCTTGCGGTTCAATCTCTTTGACGATCTCGGGCGCGGGGCGGCCCAGATAATAGCCCTGGCCTTTGTTCACGCCGAGACGTCTTAGCGCTTCAAGCTCTTGTTTTGTCTCAATGCCTTCCGCCACGATCTGGGCGTTGGTTTCCTTGGAATAAACCATGAGTGCGCCGACGAGGGCGCGGCGTGCGATATCCGCATCGACATTGCGCGTCAGGCTGATATCGAGCTTCACAAGGTCCGGTTTCAACTGAACGATATGCTGCAATGAGGAATGTCCGGCGCCGGCGTCATCAACCGCCAGGCGCATGCCCTGATGGCGCAATGTATCAATGGTTTTCATCAGGACATCGTAGTCCCGAACCTGTGCGTGCTCGGTAATCTCAAGAACGATGCGATCAAGCGGCAGTTTTGAAAAGGCTTTGAGGAAAGGCTTTGAGGCGACCGTGTCCGGCGACGCATTGACCGAGATATATTGATGCTTGTTCAGTTCCGGCACGACGGACACCGCCATTTCGATTGCCGCCAGTTCCATTTCCACTGAGAGGCCCGCATCGGCTGCTTCCCCGAACCAGATGTCGGGCGTGCGATAGGGTTCGGCGGCGAAGCGGCAGAGCGCTTCAAACCCGGCCGGCGCCATCACGGCGAGGTCAACAATCGGCTGATAAGCGATGGAAAACGCTTTGCGGTTGAGGACATCTGAAACGCGGGTCTGCTTTTCCGCGCGATGGATTTTTTCTTCGAGGTCGGTGTTCACCTGACGCGCTGCGAGATCGGCGAAAACGCGCATTGTGTCCAGGTCGCGCGAGTTGAGCGTTTTGTTCGGCGACGGGCTGAGACAGCAGAACATTCCATAAGGTTGACCGTTCGCCAGACGGATCGGAATGCTCATATGCGATCCGATCGGCACCGCCTTGGTAATGGGAAGCGACTGGCAGATCGGCTCCTCCGCCGTATCGGGGATCATTTCAGGCAGACGGCCTTCGAGGATGTGGTTGCAGTAAACATCTTCGAGGTTTTGGCTGTCGCCGGGTTTAATGAGGGCTTCCAGTCCCGGCGCATCGACACGCCGAAAGACGGATTTCCCATCGACGAATTCGGACAGATACGCCACTTCCATGCCGAGGTGTTTTCGGACAGTAGACAGCGCATTTTGAAGCAGATCCTCTCCGCCCTCATTTCCCTCAAGCGTTTCCGAGGCGGCGTGTTCAAAAGCAGTCATGTCTGGCGTCCCCTTGTGTTCAGAGCAGCGTTGTTCACATGCGTAATGTTAAAATTGGTGCAAAAAACAAAGTAAATGTAAGTTTCCTGTTCATAACCATATGAATTTCAATGATATTTCTGTGCGCGTCGTATTGGTCAGTTAGTCGGCGCGCGAATTTCGGCGTACAATTTACGCCACATTATTGACCGTAAGATTAGAGACGGACATCCCCGTTTGGGGGTTTAAGGATTTTTGGCGTAAATGGGCGCGCTAGGCCTGAAGATTGCTTAGCTTGGGGAGAGCAGCCGGTACAAGGTAAATGAACAAAGCGCTTCATAATGTTTCGACGGCGATGACAGCGGCCCGTGAGGCGACGCGGCGTATTCTGCTGCAGGCGGGATTCTTTAGCCTGTTCGTCAATATCCTGATGCTCACCGGCCCGCTCTACATGCTGCAGATCTATGATCGCGTGCTGTCGAGCAGCAGCATGGAAACGCTGTTCATGTTAACCCTCTTAACCTTTGCCATGTTTGCAGCGATGGGAGCGCTTGATTTCGCGCGCGGCGCTTTGCTGTCGCGGGCCGGCGTTGAATTTGAAAACCGTTTAAAAGGGTTGACCTTCGACTTCACCATGGATGCGGCGCATTCCGGCGCCGGCGCGATTCCGGACCGACCGTTGCGCGACCTTCGGCAAATCCGGCAGTTCGTTGCAAGCCCCGCCATGACGGCGTTTTTCGATGCGCCTATTACACCATTATTTTTGCTGATGGTGTATCTGATGCACTGGCTGTTGGGGATTGTCGCGACGGTTGGTCTCATCATCCTGCTTGTGCTTGCAGTGATCAACGAGCGGTGGTCGCGCAAGGCGAACGAGGCCGCGCAGCAAACATCCGTTGAAGCCGACACAATGGCTGGGGCTGCGCTCAGAAATGCAAGCGCCGCCGATGCGATGGGCATGCGTGCGGGTCTTAAAGAAAGATGGCTGCAAAAAAGCAGTGGTGCGGCAGACTACGCGGTCAATGCGGGGGACCGCATTGGCGGACTGACGGCGACCACCAAGGCAACGCGGCTTTTCCTCCAGTCGGCGATCCTCGGCGCCGGCGCCTATCTCGCGATTCTGCAGGAGGTGACGCCAGGGGTGATGATCGCCGCATCGATCATTACCGGGCGCGCATTGGCGCCAATCGAAACTGTAACGACGCAATGGCGTAACTTTGCGCTGTCCTGGCTGGCTTACAAACGCCTTGATGAATTTGTCGCCATCGGTGTTGAGCGCGTTGAGCGAACCGCCTTGCCGGCGCCGGTGGGCGAGCTGGAAATTGACCGGCTTTACGTTCAGCCGCCATCCGCGAAAAAACCGATCGTGAAAAATGTTTCGTTCCAGCTTGCGCCTGGTGAAGCGCTTGGCGTGATTGGCCCGAGCGCGGCGGGCAAATCGACACTCGTGCGGGCGATCGTTGGCGTTGAACGTGTCGTCGCCGGAGAAATCCGGTTGGACGGCGGCAATATCGCCCATTGGGACCCGAATGCGCTTGGCCCCTATGTCGGATATTTGCCGCAAGAGGTGGAGTTGTTCGCCGGTACGGCGGCGCAAAATATCGCGCGGTTTACCGATGACGCCTCACCGGAAAAAATTATCGCCGCCGCACAGGCTGCAGGCGCACACCAGATGATTCTCGCCATGCCGGATGGTTACGATACGGATATTGGCGATCATGGCCGCCGCTTGTCCGCCGGTCAGAAGCAACGTCTGGGTCTGGCGCGCGCTCTTTTTGGCGATCCGGTGCTTGTCGTTCTTGATGAGCCGAACGCTAACCTTGATGCGGATGGGGACGCTGCGCTTGCAAAAGCGGTGCAGGGGTTGAAGGCGCGCAAGGCGACGACGATTATTGTTGCGCATCGCCCGAGCGCCATCGCCTTTGTGGATAAGCTGTTGATGCTCTCTGAAGGAGAAACGCGCGCATTTGGTCCGCGCGATGAAGTGCTGAAAAAGATTGCGCCAGGCATGGTTGCTTCTTTTGAAGCCAATGCAAAGCAACGCCAGGGTGGAGCGGGCAATGCAAGCTAACCAGATGACGCCCCCCCCGCCGGCGTCAACGTTCATTCGGTTTGGGCTTGGCATTGTGATCGCTGTGTTTGGCGGTCTGGCGCTTTGGTCAGTTCTTGCGCCGATTGACGGCGCCGTGATTGCGCCGGGGCAGGTGACGGTCGAGAGCAATCGCAAGACAGTGCAGCACCTTGAAGGCGGCGTCATCAGCGAGATTCTCATTCGTGAGAATCAGCTTGTTGAGCAGGGCGAAGTTCTTGTGCGTCTTGACGATACGGTCACGCGCGCCAACCTCGCGCGCATTGAAAGTCAGCTGGCCGAACTATATGCGCGGCGAACACGATTGCTGGCGGCGCGTGACGACGATGACGTTATGGGTGAGGCTTCCGGCGCACCGGAAGTGCTGCGCACAGCAACGTTCCGCGCGATGCTTGAAGGGCAGCGGAATTTGTTCCTTGCACGAAAGGCGACGCTGGAGCGTCAGATATCGCTGCTTGAGGAGCGAATTACGCAACAGGAAAAACGGATGACCGGGCTTTCCGCACAACGTGCGTCAACTGTTGCTCAATCCGACCTCATCAATGATGAGCTTGAAAGTGTCCGCGGTCTTTATGAGAAAGGATTCGCGCCTTTGACCCGGTTGCGCGCCCTTGAGCGCGAGAGTGAAAGACTTTCCGGCGAGCGTGGATCGTTGACTGCGTCGCTGGCGGAAGCTGACAGTATTGTCGCCGAAGCGCAGCTGGAAATTGAACGCATCAAAGAAACAGCGCGGGCGGAAACAATCGCTGAGCTGCGAGATGTGGAATTGTCCATAGCTGAACTGGAAGAAACACGCGTGGCGGCCGCTAGCGCGTTGACGCGCACAGAGATAAAAGCGCCCCAAGGGGGGCGGGTTATCGGGCTGGCGGTTCATACAATCGGTGGTGTTGTCGGCGCGGGAGAAGCGTTGCTTGATATCGTTCCCGCCAACGCCAGGCTGGAAATTGCGGCCCGGATATCACCGAGTGATGTTGAAAAGGTGCGCGCCGGACAGGACGCGATGATCCGTTTTTCGTCATTCAGCGCAAGAATGACGCCGCAAACCGATGGCGTTGTTCGCTCGGTTTCAGCGGACAGTCTGGTCGATCAGGTGACAGGCGCGCCCTATTATCTTGTCTTGATTGATTTACCGGATGCGGCCAAACTTACGGAAGTTCTGCATGGTGAGCTTCTGGTGCCGGGGATGCCGACGGAGACGTTTATAAAAACCGGTAAGCAGCCTGCGATCAGTTACCTTCTGCGTCCGCTTACGGATGCGCTTGCGCGGTCATTTAGAGAAGACTGATAGTCCATGCAGATTGTTTTTTTGCACAATAATTTTCCGGC
The DNA here is from genome assembly GCA_965230025.1 of Hyphococcus sp. Lineage (GTDB taxonomy): Bacteria > Pseudomonadota > Alphaproteobacteria > Caulobacterales > Parvularculaceae > Hyphococcus. The sequence goes on along the minus strand of CBDDKD010000052.1, from coordinate 2,782 downwards.
GCAGTTCGGCTTTCTGGGGCAGTATCTTGCCGCGCAAGGCTGGGATGTTTGGTTCGGGACGCAGCGAAAGAACTCATCGCTCAAAGGCCTTCGTGTTTTCAATTATGAAGCGCATCGCAGCGTGAGTGAAAAAACGCACCCTTATGCGATGAACTTTGAAAATGCGATCCTGCACGGGCAGGCTGTTGCGCGCAGCGCGCTTAAGCTGAAACCCACCGGTCTTGATCCGGATATTGTTGTCGCTCACTCCGGCTGGGGCCCGGGACTGTTTGTAAAAGACATTTGGCCCCGGGCGAAATATGTCGGGTATTTTGAATGGTATTACTGGCCGGATTCTCCCGATGTCGTGCATGGCGAAAATGAAGACCGCTCTATGGATGACCAGCTTCGTTCCCGGATGCGAAATGCGGCAATCTTAAGCGATCTGGTAAGTTGCGATGCAGGCATTGCGCCGACAAAGTTCCAGCATGCGCAACTGCCCGCCTGTTTTCAGGACAAAGTTCACGTCATTCATGATGGCGTCGATACGCAGATATATTGTGCAGATAGAAACAAAAAACTGAAAATCGGCAATCTCGACCTTAGCGACGCCGATGAGATTGTCACCTATGTGGCCCGAGGGATGGAGCCATATCGAGGGTTTCCGCAGTTTATGAAAGCAGTTGAAACACTTCTGAAGCGGCGGCCCAACACGCGTGTTGTGATTGTCGGCGAGGATCGTGTCGCCTATGGGAAGAAGCTTGGCGAAGGCGATAGCTGGAAAAGGCGCATGCTCAACGAACTTGAGATTGACATGGGGCGCGTGCATTTCACCGGGCTGTTGCCAAGAAACCAGTATCTGGATGTTTTGCAGGCTTCCAGCATCCATGCCTATCTTACAATTCCGTTTGTGCTTTCATGGTCAATGATGGAGGCCATGAGCGCCGAGTGCGCGATCGTCGCCTCTGACAATGCGCCCGTTCGGGAGCTGATTGACGACAATGTTCACGGGGCGCTTGTCGATATGACCAAAGCTGAAGCCGTCGTCGATAAAATTTGCGATCTGCTTGACGAGAAAGAGAAGCGCCAAGCCCTTGGCGCCGCTGCGCGCCAGCGTATTGTCGACGACTATAGTTCAAAGAGCCTGATGATGAAACGCAAGGAGCTGTTTGAAAGTCTTGTCCGGAACAGCTAGGTATAGGTGCGACGCAACAAGAGTGATGACGCGCTTTCATGGACATCCAATCGCTTCGGCAGATCTTTCAGAACATTTGTGAAGCAGGCGTCGATGATCCATTGGTCAATCCTGTGCGTAAAGTTGCATCAGACCTTTTTCTGAAACTCGAAAATAATTCACTTTCAATAGATGATCTGTCGGGGATTATTACAGATGTAAGCGTTCAATCATTCGAAGATCGGGTGCGGGCGTTTCATGAACGACATGAACCTCAAAATATTACGACGTCCCAGTGGACGCGCAACGATGCAGACGCCGGTTTTGAGGAATTCAAAAAAAGGATTGAGAAATGCGCCGTTGGCATCGTCTTTACCGCGCACCCCACCTTTGCGTTAGGAAAAGCAAAGCGTGAACTGGCGGCGTCTTATCCCGGTGTTAAAAACAAAAAGGCGCTTGAAAAGTGGCGAGCAGACCTTGCGAAGGTAATGGCGCCGACAGGTGACGATATTACGCTGCAATATGAACATGATGAGGCGGCGCATTGCGATTGAAAACACGCAAAATGCAATAAGGGCGCTCAACGAAACACTTCTGAAGGAAGCAGAGCGGCCGCTTTCCCGATAAATGGCGTGAGTTATGTCCCGATCCTGTGAGTATGGCGACCTGGGTTGGGTATGATCTTGATGGGCGCACCGATATTCATTGGGCGGAAACCATCCGCATTCGCTTGGCGGAAAAAGCTGCGCAGTTGCACCGTTATGCCAAGGCGCTGAATGATATTCTGGCGCTTGGCGCCGATTCACAAATCAAGGCGGTTCATGATCAAATTGCGGCGGCTGCGTCTTTGTCGGAACAACAGGCGGCGCTCTTTACTGGTGATTTGAGCGACCCGGAAACGGTTGTGAACGCGGCTAATTTTTTGACGCGCGACCACGATACGCGATTAGTCAGCCTTGCTCCGATCATCGACACGCTATCCGCCAGCATTACGAGCGAAAAAGATTCTGCTAAAACGCGGGCATTATGTCTGTTGCGAGCAGAAATGCGCGCCTGTGGTCTTGGCGTTGCGCGTATTCATTTACGCGTTAATGCGGCGCAAGTCCGCTCTGCCTCTGAAAACTGATTTTGGCCCTTGATCCCGACACTGAATTTTCCGGTCGCTCGGCGCTGGCGATTGCAGCGCAAAGAGCGCAGGCGGCTGATAAACGGTCGATTAATTTTGGTTCGGTTTTTCTGGAACAGATGACCGCGCGTCGGCAGTTTATGTTATGCGCGCAGATCCTGAAACATATTGACGCCGATACGCCGATCCGGTTTTTGATCGCCGAATGCGAAGCGCCGGCGACAGTGATGGGCGCGGTTTACCCTGGCGCGTCTTTACGGCGTTGACCATAAGCTTGATATTTCACCGCTGTTTGAAACGCCGCAAGCCCTGGAAGGGGGCGGGCGGTTTATAGAGCGCTTGCTCGATGAACCGGAATATCGAGATTACATTCAGCGCCGTAAAAGAATGTCGATCCAGATCGGGTTTTCCGACTCTGGACGGTTCATGGGTCAATGCGCGGCGGCGCTGGCGGCAGAGCGCTTGCAAGTGTTGTTTGCTCGGGCCCTGACGGCGGCAAAGGC
>CBDDKD010000051.1:0-67181 GCA_965230025.1 Hyphococcus sp. | reverse complement strand
ATAGGGGTGATAGCATGGTTTGCGGCGCCATGGTTTGCTCGACGTGTTCATCCTTCGGATGCGAATTCAGAAATTACATCAAGTGTCGATGCTACGTCTTTAGTCGCTATTGGAAGTTTTTTAATTGGTGTTTTTTATCTTGGGCAATATGCAATTCCTTTGCTTATTGACTGGGGCAGCTGGTTAGCGAAACGCATGGGCGAAACGCCTATTGAAGAAGGTCAACTTGGTACGCTTCGGCACGATACAAGCATTCGTGATTGGAGTGATCTTATTTCGAATATCCTGATCGTCATCGCTGCATGCGCGATGACGTTTAAGTCATCATATCTCGCGCGCATCTTTAGCTGGCTGCAATCGACCGGCCACTACAAAAATGAGGGAGAAGCAATCGTGATCAATATGCTTTTAAAAGTAATTTACGAGCTGCGTTACATTTTTTGATTGCGGGGTGGACTATTAACAAAACACGCATCCAAAAGGATGCGTGTTTTACGTTTAGAGGGATAACTTTAACCGCTCAATCGATATGTGGAATACGTAAAACCTGGCCTGGAAAGATTTTATCCGGATCTTTCAGCATAGGGCGGTTGGCGTCAAAGATCACCGGGTATTTCATGGCGTCGCCATATTGCTCCTTGGCGATTTTCGACAGCGTATCCCCGGATTTGACTTCGTAGAATTTCGCCTCCGGCGTTGTGTCCTCGTCAATTTCAATATGGCTCTCAACTTCGGAAACGCCTTCATGATTCCCAGCGGCGATGATCATCTTCTCGGCTTCAGCGCGATTGCGCGCGCGGCCTTTCAGGATAATGCGCTCGCCGTTCTTTTCCGCGCGCACGTCGCTTGGGTCGACCTTATGCTCTTTCTCTTCATCGTCGCCGTCAAAGATATTCGTCAGCCAGTTGTCGGTCAGAGCGTCGCCGATTCGTGCGCCCGCATTTTTGGCGAATTTAAACAGTCCCATAAAATTCATGTCCTTTCAGTCTCACGCCCGTCAAATAAGACGGGCTTACAAACAGTGAACACTTCTGCGGCGTTTCAATTCCATCTGATCACCGCTATAAATTGACAGTGTTGAGATGTTTCTGAAAACCCGTGAATTTGAGCCATTGATGGTCTTTATTATCAGAGTGTTGGGCGCAGTACTTGCCGCGTTGCATTTGACAGCCTGCGCCAAGTGGCAAAATAGTGATCGACTTTCTGTCGCTGCGCCAAGGTTTAATTTAACGCCGCTTTGGGACTTGGCTGGCCCGTTCACGTCGCCCGAAAGTGCAATCTATGACGAAAAGCGTGACGTCGTCTATGTCTCGAATGTCGCCGGGTATGAAGAGAATGGTCTTGGATATATTGCCGCCGTCGGGTTGGATGGCGCGTTGAAAGACACGCGCTGGCTTGAAGGCGTTAATGCGCCGACAGGCATGGCGATCAGTGGCGATACGCTTTACGTCGCTGACTTCAATCGTCTGGTTGAGATTGATATTCCAAGCGCAGCAGTGCGGGCGGTTTACGATGCGCCCGACGACAATCCCGGCCTCAATGATGTTACGATCTCATCAGCGGGCGATGTCTTTGTTTCGGCGTCCGCGATTTCAACCATCTATCGTCTTGAGGTTGGTGGATTGAAAAGATGGGTAAGCGGCGATGCTTTACAATACGCCAATGGCGTCTTTGCCGATGACCGGCATCTTTATGTGGCGGGCTACTATCTGCGCCGAATTGGTTTGGCGACGCGTGAGATCGAGCCTTTCGGCGATGATGCGCAGCTGGTTGACCTGGAATCTATCGAGACAGATGGAGGCGACGGGTTCTTCGTGACCCGCATCGGCGAGAAGCCAATCGCGCATGTCTCTGCGGAAGGCGTGGTCACGGACATTCTTGCGCGGGCGGTCTTCACCGCCGATATTGATTATATTGTTGAACGGAAGCTTCTGCTCGCGCCGAGCGGCGGCGACGTCTTTACCGCCTTTTCTGTGGAGTGAGCGTTTCATGAGCGCTGCAATTGAGATCATAAAGGCGATATCGCCGGGCGACGTCCGCAGCGGTCAAGGAACTGTTCCTCGAATATGCCGACTTTCTGAATGTCGACCTTTGCTTCCAGGGCTTCGCTGAAGAGATGGCGACCTTTCCGGATGCTTATGAGGTTTTGTTTTTAGCGTGCGTGGGCGGTGAAGCCGCTGCTGCGGTCGGTCTTAAAGACCTTGGCGAGCGCATTTGTGAAATGAAGCGACTCTATGCGCGTTCGAACTTTCACGGACTGGGTCTCGGCGGCCTCCTTTGTGACCGTCTGATCGATGAGGCGCGGTCTCGTGGGTTCAGCGCGATGCGCCTCGATACGCTGCAGCGGCTTGAGGCCGCTATTGCGCTTTATCGAAAACGCGGCTTCGTTGATATTGAAAAATACTACGATAACCCGGAAGAAGGGGTCATCTACATGGAACTGCCGCTTTGAGGATCAACAAATGAAGCAGGTCTCCTCCGCAAAATCCTTCGGTGGAACGCAAGCCGTCTATACGCATCAAAGCGCAGTCAATAATTGCGACATGCGTTTCGGCGTCTATACGCCGCCGGAAGACGTGCATGGGGCTGGTCCTTATCCGACGCTCTGGTGGTTGTCCGGCCTGACCTGTACGGAGGATAATTTTATCATCAAGTCCGGCGCGCAGCGTATTGCGTCGGAACTAGGGATCATGATCGTCAATCCGGATACAAGTCCACGAGGGGAGGGCGTACCCGATGATCCGGAAGAGGCCTATGATTTTGGTCTCGCCGCCGGGTTTTATGTGAACGCCACGCAGGAGCCATGGTCAAAACACTATCATATGTATGATTATGTAACTGAGGAGTTGCGCGCACTGGTCGAAAAGGAACTGCCGGTCGATCCCTTGCGCACTGGAATTTTCGGCCATTCCATGGGCGGGCACGGGAGCCTGACGCTGCACCTTAAAAACCCTGACATCTATAAAACCTGTTCGGCGTTCGCGCCGATTTCCGCCCCTGGCCAGACCCCCTGGGGGCGCAAGGCGTTTTCAAATTATCTAGGGTCTGACGAGACGGTATGGGCCGAATACGATGCGACGCAACTGGTTGCATCACGCGCCAGCGACGCAGAAATTTTCATCGATCAGGGCGATGCGGACATTTATCTGAAGGATGAATTACGCCCGGACCTGTTCGCCAAGGCGGCGGCGCAATCCGGTCAGAAGCTGACCCTGAAAATGCGCGAGGGTTATGATCACTCGTTCTTCTTTATCTCGACATTCCTGGAAGAACACATGCGCTGGCATTTGGAGCGGCTAAACGCCTAGGCGTTTATCGAAATGCCATTTGTGGTTTGTCATCACCGGGCTTGTCTCGGTGATCCAGAAAATGTGGCTTGTTTGAAAGCGATACTGGATTGCCGGAACAAGTCCGGCCATGAAACTGGATTTTAGAGGCTGTTGAACTTCAAATGATGCAACTCATCGCTTATTCGACTTCTCCATACCCCACCACTGATTTCAGTTCCAGAAATTCATCAAAGGCGTGGGCGCCAAATTCGCGGCCATTGCCGGAGCGTTTATAGCCGCCAAAAGGCACGCTGAAATCCATACTGGCGTTGTTGATATGAATATAACCGGCGCGGATTTTGCCGGCCACGTTGCGCGCATGGTCAATATCACCGCTTTGCACATAACCGGCGAGACCATAATCCGTATCATTGGCTATGGCGATCGCTTCTTTCCTCCGTATCGTAACCAATAATGGCGAGTACGGGTCCGAAAATTTCTTCACGGGCAATGGTCATGTCGTTTTTGACATTCGCGAAAACGGTCGGCTTCACGTAATAGCCGGTTTCGAGGCCGTCAGGTTTGCCGGGCCCGCCGGTCACGACGGTTGCGCCTTCTTCAACGCCTTTCTCAATCAGGCCCTGAATCTTGTTCCACTGCGTCTCGGATACGACGGGGCCGGTTTTCGCGCCGGAAGACGGGTCGCCTGGCGCCCATGCGTCCGCGGCTTCCTTTGCGATGGCGACGACCTCGTCCATTTTGGAGTTTGGCGCGATCATTCGCGACGGCGCTGTACAGGACTGGCCGGAGTTCATCATCATGGTGGCGACGGAGCCGGTCACCGCCGCATTGAGGTCCGCATCCTCAAGAACAATGTTCGGCGACTTGCCGCCAAGTTCCTGATGAACGCGCTTCACGGTGGGGGCGGCGGCTTTCGCCACTTCGACGCCGGCGCGCGTTGAGCCGGTGAAGGAGACCATATCGACATCGGGGTGCGCGGCGATGGCGGCGCCGACGGTCGGGCCGTCGCCATTGACGAGATTGTATACCCCTGCGGGCAGGCCCGCTGCATCGCAGATCTCGGCGAAGATGTAAGAACAGAACGGCGCGATCTCCGATGGCTTGTGCACCGTGGTGCATCCCGTCAACATCGCGGGCGCGAACTTCGCCGCGAGCTGGTTCATCGGCCAGTTCCAGGGGGTGATGAAGCCGCAAACGCCGATGGGTTCTTTTTGGACATGGCTGGCGCCGTGCGCTTCATGAAAGTCGAACTGTTTGATGGCTTCCACGGCTGTCATCAGATGCCCAAGGCCCGCCGGCGCCTGGGCTCGCTGCGCCAGCCAGGCGGGGGCGCCCATTTCTTCGGTGATCGCCTCCGCGATCTCGCCCATGCGCGCTTGATAGCCTTCGACGATTTTCATCATGATCGCGATGCGCTCGTCGAGAGATGTCTCACTCCAGTTACTAAACGCGCTTCGCGCCGCTGCAACGGCGGCGTCAACATCGTCTGCATTTCCAAGCGTAATCTTGCCGGCGACTTCCTCTGTCGCGGGATTAAGGACGTCGAGCGTATCGCGGCCCACAGGCTCGATCCACTTGCCGCCAATATAGAATTTTGTGTAATCGCGCATGGCTTATGTCCTTTCGCAATGATGACGGCTTGTCGTCGATGCTAGCATAAGGCTTAGCGCCAACGCGACACTAGATAGCAGTCATGCCTGGTCTTCAGGATCAATTTCAAAGAGAACGCTATTGGCGCTGACCTGTACACCGGCTTCGCTATGGATGTCAGTCACCTTTCCAGAAACCGGCGCCGTCAGTTCATGTTGCATTTTCATGGCTTCCAGTACGGCGAGGCGATCACCCTTTGCGACCTGTTGGCCGTTCTTGATGAAGATATCCACCAGCAATCCGTGCATGGGTGCAGAAACGACGCCTGCATTGACGCCGCTATCGGCTGTGGCGAAAATCGCGTGAAGGTTTTGAATATCGAAATCGGCGCCGTTTATCGAAAGCTGTAATCGGCCCGATGCGTTGTTCGGAATGTTATAAAGCAATGCTTTGCGCGCGCCGTTGATGCTCACCGTAACGTCATGCTCCGTAAACTTGGAGAAAGTCACTGAAAATGATCGATCGCCTGCGGTCACGGCGTAATCATTCTCGCTCTTCGGCGTTACGCCAATATCATGTTGCGTCTCATTTGCTTTCAGTCGATAAGGTGTGGTGACGGGCGAAGCGCTGCGCCAGTTCAACAGCGCCGCCGGGACGCCAAGGGATTGCTTGCGCGCCGCATCTCTTTCCCTTGCGAAAAGCAGAACTGCAGCGCAAGCCGCGATCTCATCGGTGAAGGTGGGCGCCGCCAGATCGTTGTCAGTGAAGTTATCGCCTATAAACGCCGTTGTCGCAGCGCCATCGGCAAAATCGGGCTTTTCCAGCGCATCGATCAAAAACGCCTTGTTGGTAGTGGGGCCGAAAATTGCGGTCGCCTTCAAGGCGTCGACCAGTTTGCGCCGCGCCTCATCGCGCGTCTTTGCGTGCGTGATGATTTTCGCCAGCATCGGATCGTAAAAAGCCGAAATCTCCAAGCCGCTGGCGATCCCAGAATCCGTGCGCGCATTTGGCGCCTGCCGCCAGAAATCGATGCGCCCGGCAGCGGGGAGAAACCCCTGGGCGACATCCTCCGCATAAAGACGGGCTTCGACTGAATGCCCATTTAACGTGATATCTGTTTGCGAAAGGGACAGGGCGCGGCCTTGTGCGACCTGAAATTGTAAGGCGACAAGATCAAGGCCCGTGACCATCTCCGTGACGGGGTGCTCCACCTGCAGGCGCGTGTTCATCTCAAGGAAGTAAAACGCACCCTCACGGTCTAGCAGGAATTCCACCGTGCCTGCGCCCACATAACCGATGTCGTGCGCCGCCTTTACCGCTGCCGCGCCCATTGCTTCACGGATGTCAGGTGTCACAGCAGGTGAGGGGCGCTTCCTCCAGCACTTTCTGATGGCGGCGCTGTACGGAACAATCGCGCTCGCCCAGATGAACGACATTTCCATGAGCGTCGGCGAAAACCTGAATCTCCACATGGCGCGGCTCAATGATGGCGCGCTCAAGAATAAGGTCGCCGGCCCCGAAGGCGTTCTCGGCTTCGCTCCGGGCCGTCATAAGCGCTGCCGATAGATCGTTCTCGTTTTCTACAAGGCGCATGCCGCGTCCGCCGCCGCCGGCCGCCGCCTTGACCATGATCGGAAAGCCGACCTCTTTCGCGGCGGCGAACAGCGCCTTGTCTGTTTGATCCTCGCCCTGGTACCCGGGAACGCAAGGCACGCCTGCATCGATCATGCGGCGCTTGGCTTTTGCCTTGTCGCCCATAATTTCAATTGCATCCGGCGGCGGGCCGATAAATGTAAGCCCCGCATCGGCGCAGGCGCGCGCGAAGGCGGCGTTCTCCGATAAAAAACCGTAGCCGGGATGGACCGCTTCGGCGCCGGTTGCGCGCGCTGCTTCAAGTATGCGTTCCACATTAAGGTAAGAGTCGGCCGCCGGCGCAGGGCCCAGCAAAAACGCATCGTCAGCCATTTGAACATGGGGCGCGCTTGCGTCCGCCTCGGAGTAAACGGCGATCGTGCGTACACCCATCGCCTTCGCCGTGCGCATAATGCGACAGGCGATTTCGCCGCGATTGGCGACGAGGACACTGTTGATGGTTTTTGGACTGTCGGTCATGACTCTTCCTGCAAAGCCCATGCAGGCTTTCTTTTTTCGACAAAAGCGGAAACGCCTTCGCGCCCTTCGTCACTGAGAAGGCATTCCGCAAAACTGTTTGCGGCGCGCTCCATTATCTCCTCATGGGCGAGATGCGGCGCCGCGAGAACAAGACCCTTTGTCACCGCATTGGCGCCGGGGGCGCAGCGTGAGACGCTCTTGCGAATATCCGTTTCGATGGTCTCCAATTCCGCAGCATCTTGCGCGACATAATCGGCCAGGCCGATGGTTTTCGCTTCCGCCCCGTCAAAGCGCGCGCCTGTCAGCATTAAACGCCGCGCCGTTGTAAGCCCCACACGACGCACCACATGAGGCGCGATTTGCGCCGGCGGAATGCCAAGCTGTGTTTCGGTCAGGGAGAACTTTGCGTCGCATGCGGCGATCACAACATCTGCGCAGCACACTAATCCCATGCCGCCGCCGATGGCCGCGCCCCTCCACGACTGCAACGATAACTTGTGGCGCTGTATTGACCATTTGAAAGAGGTCGCCGCCGCCCTTGTTCATGGCGGCGACGTCGTCATGAGATGCGCCGCCTATAAGGCCCGCCATGAACGCTTTAAGGTCGCCGCCAGCGCAAAAAATTCCGCCCTTGCCGCGCAGGGTGACGCCGCGCACGGATCGGTCGTCGCGAATTGCGTCAAGAGTTGCTTTCAACTCACCGGCAAGCTCTTCCGAAAGCGCGTTGCGATTTTTCGGGCTGTTGAACCAGACCGTCAGCCATCCCTTTTCGAGATCAAGGATCAGCTTTTTTGTGTTGGGGAGAGCGGTCATGTCGGTTTCCTGTCGCGTTTGTTCGCCATTACATCCGCGCGACGCCGAAACTGTTCGGTTTAACCTCACGGCGGCGCGCTTCGCCTACTGTCGCCAGCAGGAAGCCCAGCGTCGGGCGCGTATCGCGTGGATCAATCATCGCATCGTCCTGACAGCGCCCGGAGGTGTAGAACGCGCCGGACTGCCGGTCGAACATATGGGTCAGCATTTTCTCCTGCATCGCCATTTGTTCTTTGTTGACTTCGGTTCCCGCTTTCTCGGCGGCGGCTTCGGCGACGATAGACATGACTTGTGCGGCCTGTTCGCCGCCCATGACCCCGGTCGACGCGTTGGGCCATGTTATACAGAAATCCGGATCATATCCGCGCCCGCACATGCCGTAATTACCTGCGCCGTAGCTCGCGCCGATCATAAACGTGATCCTCGGTACACTGACATTCGTCACCGCCTGAATCATTTTCGATCCGTGTTTAATCATGCCGCTTTGCTCATACTCTTTACCGACGAGATAGCCGGTGGTGTTCTGCAGAAACACAAGCGGCGTATCCGCCTGATCGCAAAGCTGGATGAACTGGGCGGCCTTTGTGGCGGCCGTCGGGGTCAATCGGCCCGTTATTGCCGATGATGCCGCAAGGCTGACCATAAACTTCGGCTTGTGCGCAGACTGTGGAAACGCCATAGCGCGGTTTAAAGTCGCTGAAATCCGATCCGTCGACAATGCGTGCGATGACTTCGCGCACGTCATAAGGCTTGCGGTAATCGGTCGGGACAATGCCGAGAAGGTCATCAGAGTCGTAGACCGGTTCTTTAAAAGGTTTTTCCGGCGCAGGCGGGCAGCGCTTGTTCCAGTCGAGGCGGGCGACAAGCTCTCGCGCCATCAACACCGCTTCGCCGTCATTCTCGGCAAGATATTCTGCAAGGCCGGAAACGCCTGGCGTGCATTTCCGCGCCGCCGAGTTCTTCTTCCGTTGCAATCTCGCCAGTTGCGGCTTTCAGAAGCGGGGGGCCCGCGAGAAAAGCTTTGCCGCGGTCTTTGACGGCGATCACATAGTCCGAAAGACCCGGCATATAGGCGCCGCCTGCGGTGGACGATCCGTGTAGGATGGCGATGACCGGCAGCCCGGCTTTTGAAAGCCGCGCAAGGTTTGCGAATAACGTGCCGCCGCGCAAAAATCCTTCGACGGTGTAGTTCATTAAATCGCCACCGGCGCTTTCCACCAGATGAATGAAAGGAAGCTTTTGTTTCAGCGCTATTTCCTGCGCCCGCTGCAATCGATACCCGCCGGCGACCGTCATGGCCCCGGCTTTGATGCCGCCTGTCATCGTTGACAATGACGCAGCGGACGCCGGCAACGAATCCGATACCGGACATGATGGTGGATCCGGGGATCGATTTTTCTTCCTGATCCGTATCGAGAAGATAACCGGCGATATTACCGATCTCAAAATACGGCATGCCGGGATCGAGAAGCCGGGCGAGCCGTTCGCGCGGCAATAGCTGGCCCCGCGCCTCGAACCGCTCCTTGCGTTTCGCTGATCGCGCCGGTGCGCGGGCATTCAGCTCGGAGAGCTTGTCCACCAGCGCGGTCATGTCAGCGCGGTTTTGTTGAAAGCTCTCCGATTGCGCGATTGCAGTCGATTGGAAAACACTCATGTCAAAGCCTTGGCCATGTCTTCGGGGATAGGGATGGGATAGTCGAGCAGCATTTGAGCATAAGCTTTGCCTTGCGGATCATTCCGTATGGAGGCGACACCGCCGCCGCCGAGCACGCTGTCGATCAGGAAGTTCATTGCGTTCAGGCCGGGCAGATAGAACCGCTCAACTTTCTTGGCGTCGGCGCCGCCGTCTATAAAATGGCCAAACTGTTTGGCGACGGCTTCCGGTGTCAAGGCCGCCCAGATATACGGAACGTATTCTTTTTTTCGTGCAATAACGCCGACATTCGCCTTGTCGCCCTTATCGCCGGACCGTCCCCAGGCGAGTTTTTCAAGTGGCGCATCGACGTTGCCGTCAGGCGCCGCGTTCGGCTCGGCGGGCCGTTTGATGGCGCTCGTGTCGAACGCCTCGCCGGGAGCATCCTTCATGGTTTCCACGGCGCCATCGACGTCAATCGTAATCTCAATGTCAGCTTTAGGTGTCAGGTAAGAAAACAGCCGAACAATGGGCGACGGTTTTGGGCGCAATCCTGAAAAGATCGCAAGGCCCGGCGGCGTCGCGAGGCCAAGTCCTGATACTTCTTTCAGAAAGATACCCGCGCCCATCATGTCGGGATGTTTGACGGCGAGTTTCAGTGCAACCTCCTTGTCAGGGTCGCCAAGGAGTTCGACGCTGGTTTCAGAAAAGTCGCCGGCGTTGAACTGACGGAAGATTTTGCGCGATCGAGCGAAGGCCGCATCAGCGAACCGTTGTGCTTTTTTGCCGGCGTCACGGCCGGTGAAGGACAGCATTAGGCCGGCGCGAAATCCGTCCTGATAGGTAAGGCAGGTTTTATACCGGTCCGGGGCCGGGCGGCCTTTCGCCGGAGACACGCAAACGCGATCCGTTCCGTCCTGCGTGATCTTTACTTCGGAAAAGTCGCAGACGACATCAGGCAGGAAATAAGCCTGCGGGTCGCCGATTTCATAGACGAGCTGTTCGGAAACCGTACCGACATTCACAACGCCGCCAGTTCCTTCAGGCTTCGTCAGGGTGAATGATCCGTCCTCGGAGACTTCCGCGATTGGATAGCCGATATTCCCGATATCCCCGGCGTCTTCCCAGTCGGTAAAATTACCGCCGGTCGCTTGCGGGCCGCATTCCAGAATGTGCCCTGCGAGGGAGCCGCTGGCGAGACGGTCCCATTCATCTGCGGTCCAGCCGAATTCATGAATGCAGGCGCCAAGCGTCACCGCGCTGTCGACACAACGTCCGGTAATGACAATATCGGCGCCAAGGCCAAGCGCCTTTGCAACCGGGAAGGCGCCGAGATAAGCGTTGATGCTGGCGATGTTGTCAGGTTCGGGAAAGCTGCCATTGGTGAACATTTCGCGCGGCCCTGATTTCACGATCGCCTCTTTGTGCTCCATCAAGTCGTCGCCTGTGATCACGGCGACTTTCAGATCAAGCCCCCTGTCCGGCGATAAGCGCGCGCACAGCCGCGCCGCAGCTTTGCGGATTCACGCCGCCGGCATTGGCGATGATCTTCACGCCCTGGCGCGCAATTTCCTTCAGGTTCGGTTGCAGGATGGCGGTAACGAAGTCCTTGGCATAACCCGCATTTGGATCTTTTTGTTTTGCGCGGGCCAGGATCGACATGGTGATTTCGGCCAGATAATCGAAAACGATATAGTCGAGCCCGCCCGCCGCCAACAGTTGCGGCGTCGCCATGGCGCTCTCGCCCCAGTAACCGCTGGCCCCGCCAATTCTGACTGTTTTCGCCATCATCCGAGCGCCTTGAATATGGAACAAAAATAAAGTATCACTCAGAAATAATGAATACTACTCATTCACAAAAAGTCAATTCCGCGAAGCGCAAAACCGCCGCTCGGGCGGGTGTAAAAGCGCGCGCGAAGCCGTCGCAAACGCAGCGGGAACGCGTCGCCTCGAAAGAAGAAGCGATGATCGCGGCGGCGCACGCCATGCTGACGGCGCAGGGCTTTGCGAAAACGACCATGTCGGACATTGCAAAGCGGGCGGGCGTCGCGGAGGGAACGCTCTATCTCTACTTCAATAATAAAGAGGCGCTCGCCCGCGCCGTGCTGGCGGACTTCTATCGCCGATTGACGGCGGCTGCGCGCCGCGGGGTCGAAAAATCGGAGACAACGGCGGACAAGCTGTCTTTTCTGGCGCGTCATCACCTTGAGAGCATCCTGCGAGAACGGCGGCTGCTGGAAATTGTTGCGACAACTGACCGGAATGTTGAAAGTTACGACGGTAGTGAAATTTACAAGATGAACCGGGAATATGTGGCGGTGTTCGATGGCGTCATGCGCGACGGCGTTCTCAAAGGCGAGATTGCCGATGGCGGCGCATCGTGGATTGCGCGCGACATATTTTTTGGCGGGCTTGAATATGCGATGCGGACGATCCTGATTAAAAAACGATCGGCAAAAAAAGACATCGCTGCTGTCGTGGAGCGACTGGTAATGATGCTGACCGGCGGCAGTACGGTTATTGCCAGATCCGAAGCGGTGTCAGGAAAAGACCTTGCTAACGCAGTAAAACGTGTTGATGCGGCGGCGCTTCGGCTGGAGCGACTTGCCGTGAAAGAACAATAATTGGAAAGCGAAGATGGCTGACATCGATCCGAAAGAATTAAAGGAATACGCAGACGGCGCCGACGCCTGGTTTCGGGAGAATGTGGTCGCCGACCCCGGTTTCATGATGCCGCTGACCTTTATGGAGGTCGGCACGGACCAGCAGTTTGAATTCCTGCGGGACTGGCAGCGCAAGGTCTGGGAAGCGGGTTATCTCGGCGCCGCATGGCCGGTAGAATATGGCGGCGGCGGGCGCGACCAGGCTTTTCAGAAGGCGGCGACGGACGCCATGCGCCGCCATGGCGCGCCGATTATGCTGAACGCCATTGGTCTGAACTGGACCGGCCCTTTGCTGCTCGACATGGGCACCGAAGAGCAGAAGCAAAACTATATCAAAGGCATTCTGTCAGCGGAGAATATCTGGTGTCAGGGTTTTTCGGAACCTGAAAACGGGTCTGACCTCGGCAATGCGCAGTTGCGCGCCGAGCGCGACGGCGATGATTATGTCCTGAACGGCTCCAAAATCTGGACGACGCAAGGCAATTACGCAAAATATATGATCCTGCTGGCGCGCACGATTAAAGATGCGCCGAACAAATATGCGGGGCTCAGTTTCTTCCTCGCGCCGATGACGGTGGACGGCATCGAAACCGTGCCGATCCGGAAACTGACCGGCGGTATGGATTTACCCAGACGTTTTTTACAGACGCCCGTATACCGGCGGACTGTCGTATGGGTGAAGATGGGCAAGGATGGCTGATCGCCATGCGCACGCTGGAATATGAACGCGGTGCAAGAGGCGGACAGGCGGGCGGCTATGTCATCACGCCGCTTGATGCGTTTGCGATTCTGGAACTCGCCAAGAAAGCGCAGCGCGACGGTGCGCCTGTGATGAGCGATCCGATCATGCGCGACAAGCTGGTCGATTTCCTGATTGAGGCGCAAGGGTTGAAGCTATCGCAGGAACGCGCCCGCGTTGCGCCGCTGACACAGGACAGGCCCATGGCGCTGTCGCTCTCCGGCAAGCTTCAATGGACGGAATTCGCGCGGCGCGTCAATGAGTTCGCGATGACGCTGCTGGGGCCGAGCGGCGGCTATTATGTCGGCGATGAAAATGCGGTTGATGACGGGCTGTGGGCGCGTGGCTATCTGAACGCTTTCTCAGCTACGATCGGCGGCGGCACCTCGCAAATCCAGCGCAACATCATCGGCGAGCATGTGCTCGGCCTGCCAAAGAAATAACGGATACGGATAACTTCATGGAAGATCTCGGTCATATTGGTTTCAGTGAAGAGCAGTCCGATCTGCTGGAAGTCGCGACGAATTTCTGCCGCGAAAAGTCTCCGGTTGAAAAAGTGCGCGCCCTGCTGACCGACGAACGGGGCTTTGATCCGGATGTGTGGAAAGAGATTGCCGAACTCGGATGGCTCGGGATCGCTGTCCCGGAAGAATATGGCGGCGCCGGTCTTACCCTTGCTGAGGCGACGCCGGTCATGGAGCAGATGGGACGCTTTTTGCTTGCCGGTCCGTTTTATGCGACGACGCTTGCGGCGCAGGCGCTTCTTCGCGGCGGAACAGAAGAACAAAAGCAATCACTCCTGCCGCGTCTTGTTGGCGGAGCGATTGCGACACTGGCGCTAAGCGAAGCCAACAACGACTGGGACCTTGCGAATATTGAGGCGCAGGCCGTGCGAGACGGCGATGCGCTGTTATTGTCCGGTAAAAAAAGGTTCGTTGCAGACGCTGCAGGCGCAGACCTGTTGATAGCCTCATTAATGTATAATGGTTCGCCGGCGCTTGTTGTTGTTCGGTCATCTGACTTGCCTGCTGACGCGCTGCGCCGGGAAAGCATCATCGATGAAACGCGGCGAAGTTATGAAGTGACTTTGGACGGCGTGCGTATCGCTGCACACGCCTTGCTTGATCCGCAAAAGGCCGAAAGCGCATTGCGTCATGTCCATCTAGCCGCCAATCTGCTTGGCGCGGCGGAAATGGTCGGAGGAACCTGCGCTGTCATCGATTATACGATTGATTATCTGACTACGCGCAAACAGTTCGGCAAATTAATCGGTTCCTATCAGGCGTTGAAACATCCGACGGTCGATGCGTTTATCGGTTACGAACAGGCCCGCTCACACCTTTATGCGGCGGCGAACTGTTTCAACGAGCAGGGAACCGGCGAAATCGCGACGCGCATGGCGAAAGTGCAGGCGGATCAGGCTTATGCGTACGCTGCTGACCGCTCCATCCAGTTTCACGGCGGGTTTGGGTTTACGTATGATTGCGATGCGCAGCTTTATCGCCGCCGTGCGATCTGGCACGCCTCGCAATATGGCGATAGCGCCTATCACAAAAAGAAACTTGGCGATTTGCTGCTGTCCTAGTTTCTGCTCGCCACATCCTTCGAGACGCGCAAACCTCTTCATTCTGAGGATGTGCTTGGAAAGCGCATGTCACGAAGAGCAAAGGAATTTGCGCTCCTCAGGATGAAGTAGAGTGTACATTAAATTGCACTCAGCGCAGCATCCTAAAAATCACGCTTCCAGTTGGCGGAGAACGTCTGGTCGCCGTCCTGCTGAATTTCCGTTTCTATGGAAATATTATCGGTGATTTCATATTCGACACGCACGGCGCCGGTCTCGCCCTGCGCGTCCTGTGTCGCGGAGACGAAAAAGCCATCCGCCACATATTTGCCGACGGTCAGCGACCCCCCGCCATTCTCCGGATCGATGTCAATATTCAGGAGATCAAGCCCGACGGCTTCGCGAATGGAGCTGGTGACGCCGCCGGCGCCGCCGAAGGGGCCGATACCGCCGAGGGACGCCAGCGCCTGAGCGGTTTGCAAAGATTCAAGCGCGGTAAGCTCGCCCGCAGGTTTGCCGAACAGAACCAGGGCCATGACATCTTCGGAAGGAAGGGTGGGGGTAGAGGTCAGCTCTACCGACGGCGTATCGGCGCGACCGGAAACCGCAATTACGGCGGTGACGCCATCCGATGTTTCATATTCGGCGCGAATATCGAGCAGCGGATTGTTCGCTGACAGGCGGTCGAAAGTTATGCGTCCGGTTGTCAGATCGAAACGCCGTCCGGAAAAGTCGAGCCAGCCGCGCCGGAGCGTCATGGCGCCGGTAATAAGGGCTGTATCTTTTGCATTGACGATTGTTACGTCCGCCGCCCATTCGCTCTCAAGACCGCGGCCGCGAACGAAAATGCGGTCGTCTGCCGTGACGCTCAAATCATAGGCGATCTCGGTTTTCGGTTGCTCAATGGCAGGGGGCGGCGCGCCGGTTTCGCCGTCATAGGCGACAACATCAATTGCGACGAGGCCGGTGTTCTCAGGCGTTACGATTTCCGCATCGAGCTCATCAATGATCACTGCGCCCGACGCGGTAATCGCATCAAGGGGGCCGGTGACGTTGATTTCGCCATTGGCGCGCACCGTATTGACCGGAAAGGCGGATAACGCCGCATCATCAAGGCGCAGGGCGAGGTTAATATCCGGCTCGTCATCGACATTCATTTCGCCACTGAGGGTGATGGTGTCATCGGTGGATTGCTCTGCGCCGCGCGCGCCGCCGGAAAAGCTTATAATACTGCCCGTGCTGGCATAACTCGCATCCGCCTCCACATGCAGTCCGGCAAGCGACAGGCCTGACTGAAGCTCCGTATAGGCGCCATTGCTGAGTTGCGCGCCGCCCGAAATCTTGGGATCGTCTGTCTGGCCGCTAAGCGTGATATCGGCGCTTAAAGCGCCTTCAATCGTTTGGAGGTCCGGCGGGAGGTAGGCGGCGATGACGCCCACGGGTCCTTCATAACGGGCGTAACCGTCAAGGGCGCCGTTTGTGTCGACGCTCACGGACGGCTGGGTTGTCAGCGCGGCAGGCAGATTGACGCGCATATCAAAGACGTCGCTGTCGCCGGCGCTTGTCAGCGTAAGCTGTTCCCGATCCCAGACGAGATTCCCGTTAATTGACGCCGCCTGCGCCGTGGTCAACAGGGACCGCAGTTGAAAATCGCCGCGAGCGGGCGTTTCTTCATCCGTATCAAGTTTGAGATCGAGGGAGATAATGCTGTCGGCGCGGGGAACATTGACATCCGCCAGGTTAAGGTCGGCACGCCATTGCTGCGCCGCCAATGCGCCGTCGAGCGCAATACGCCCTTGCTTGCCCCAGTTCAATCGAAAACCATCAACCGTAATACCGTCTTCGACAGCAATGGCGGTGGGCTGTTGAAGGTTGAAATCAATACCGCTCAATACGCCATTTAATTCGTTTAGCGTTATCAGAGTCTGATCCTTGAGATCCGCAACGCTTTTCACGCTAAGGGTCTGGATGTCGCCGAGTTGTGCAATCGACAGAGTTGCTGCGCTTGCATCAACGTTGATGCGATCCGGCGCGCCGCTTCCTTCAACTTTCAAACCGGAAACCGCAATGTCGTTTGAGGCGAGACTGTCCGCTGTAACGGCAAAGCGGCTTGCGGATTCTTTTACGGAATATTCTCCGTCAATTGAAACTTCGCCAACAAGCATGACGCCGGGCCAGGGTTCGGCGCTATCTTCGCCCGCATAGTCGGCGTCAATTTCAACAGTCTCGGTTTGCAGATTGACCAGTCCGTCGCCGGCAAGGCGAAATCCCGCGCCAATATATTGCAACGACGGGATATTGATGGTCCCGTCATTTGTAGCGCGAAGCGAGAGATTGAATTGCCCTCCGCCATTGACGGCCTGTGCGGTCAAGTCGCCAGTAGGCAATGTCGGCAGACCGGCGAAGGCCGCCTTTATGGCGAGCGGCGGCGCCTCTCCATCACCGATCGCTATTACCGGGGTATCGATTGTTACATTGGCGGCGAAACGGTCGACGGGTCCTGATACTTCGAATGCCGTCCGAATTGAATTCGCCGGTTCAGCCGATGATACAAATGATTGCACGAGCGCCGGTGCTGCTTCGACGTCGCCGGTGACGTTGACTGTTTCATCTAGAAAAGAATAAGCCGCATCGGCGCCGATGCTGGTCCCATCGGCAAGAGTGATTGAAACGCCAGAGAGCTCTGCTGCCTGATTGACGTTAACGCGAAAACGACTTTCGACTTGTGCGGTGGAAGGCGGGAACGCAATCCCGTCCCGTGGCGTCAGGGTCGCCTGCAATATGCCGGTGAAAAGGTTTTCAAGGTTGGTTGTTCCATCAGTGACCGTCACTTCGACGCCGTCGCCAGCTATGTTGGCGGTGAAGGCGTAATCATCCCGACGCTGGCGTAGGTTGATTTTTGTATCGAGTGATTGGCCGCTAAACTTCTGCAGATCTGTGCGATAGTCTTCATCAAAAGCGACTGTGAGATCGGTGTCTATTTCGACCAAACGCTGACGCCGGTTTAACCATTCAATGCTGCCGCTGATGGCGCCGACCGCCGAAGACGACTCTGTTATTGTCAGAACCGCATTGTTGCGAGTTTGTGTAAAGACCGTGTTTATTGTGACGGGCTTCGATAATTCATCAACACCGGAAAGCGCCGGTCCGGGCGTAAAAAGCGCCGACAGGCCAATGTCGTTGATCCTGGCGAAGTCGCCTGACAGCGCTGCTTCCAGGGCGCCATAATCTGCAACAACGGCATTGATATTGACCAACGCATTATCTGTCGGACTGTCACCGGTCGCGTTGATGAATAACGGACCATTGAGGTTTGCAAAGCTGTCAATGACGCCGCCAGCCTCCGCCGCAAGGGTGGCGTCCACAAAAAGCCGCTCGGCGTTCGGAGAAAGCTCAAGAGCGACATCGACAGTGTCTTTATTGTTTTCGCTGGTGAGGTTTAAGCGCGCATGAAGCATCGAGTCGCCCATGTCCAGACGTCCTGCGCCGTCAAGGCGCACGGTCTCGCCGCCAAGAGCGGACCGGAAGTCATCAAGCGTGATCTCGCCGATTGTCACATGGGGCAGATCATCCGGCAGTCTGAGGTCAAAGGGCTCATCTTCTTCCGGCTCCGTGTCATTCGCCGGTGGCGGACGCAACAGCTCGACGCTGCTGATATTCAGTCGCCTCACGTCAATGTCGCCGCCGATGAGTTGCAAGGGGCGCCAGTCGAGATCGACAGTTTCAATGGTCAACCATGGGCCTTCGGGATCAGCCAGTTGCACATTACGTAAGACCAGTCGGGAGGGCGGCGCGCCTTCCAATGCGCCGATGGTGATATCGCTGCCGATGGCTTCGCTGATGCGCGGCTCTGCTTGAGAAATAATGAATTGCCGGCCTGGACCAGTGTTAAAAAGCAACGCAGCGCCGAGCGCTACGCCGAGCAGAAGCACAGCGATCACTGAGGCGGATATGACTATCACGCGGCCCATCAAAAAGGCTGTCCTATCGCAATAAAGATTTGAAAGTTGCGATCACTCTCTCTCGGGTTCAAGGGGAAGGCGACATCGGCGCGAATGGGTCCAATCGGCGTGAAATAGCGCACGCCCCCGCCGATGCCGACAAAGAATCGTTCGCCAAAGTCGGGCAGGGTGCGCGATGACACCGATCCGGCGTCCGCAAACCCTGCAATCTGAATTGTGTCTGTGACCTTCACGCGCGCCTCAATAGCGGCTTCGATGTAGGAAAGCCCGCCAATCGGATCATTCTCCGCATCGAGGGGGCCTGCCTCCTGAAAACCAAATCCCCGAACGGAGCCGGCGCCGCCGACATAAAATCGTTTATTACGTGGCAGGTCATCAAGAGTGCTGCCAAAAGTGGCGCCGACGGCGGACCGGCTGGCGAGGGTGAACAGATCGTTCTCGCCGAAGGTGATCCGTGAGCGTGCAGAGAGTTCGGTTTGGGTGAAGGTGTCGCTGCCGGTGTAAGGGGTGACCGCCCAACGCGCCTGAACCCCGCGTGTCGGGTTTAAAAGATCATTTTCAGAGTTCCAGACAACCGACAATGGCGTTGAAATAAAATAGGTGCGCTCCTCTTCTCCATCCGCTTTGACATTGGAAGTCTCAAGCCCGACCGCGCCGCGAGTTTCAAGACGATCCTCCAGCCATTTTTTGGAGAGACCGCCGTTCACCGCAACGGAGCGCGCGTTAAACGCGTCGGTGGTCTCGTTGGAGAACTCGAAATTGCCGAATGCCTGACCCGGCAATCTCGGCAATGGTTTTACAATATCAAAATTGATCGACTGCTCGATATTGGCGGCGCGCAGTTCAACACGCGCCGTCTCGCCCCGACGGAAGAGATTTCTGTTTTCGAAGAACAGGCGCCCGCCGACGCCTTCGGCTGTCGAGATGGAGGCGCCTGCGCCAATGGTGCGTCGTTTGCGCTCATCCAGCGTGGCGTAAATTGGCGCTGCACCGGAATCATCTGGCGCGCCCGGGGAGATATCAATGGTTGAAAATAATCCTGTCGCCGCCAATCTATCGCGATAGCGAACCATGGTTGAGCGCTCATATTCATCGCCAACCTCCCATGTTTTCAGCGCACGGATGTAGTCAGGATGAGTGCGGTCTGCGCCGTCAATGACAACCTCGCCAAAATTTGCTTTCGGTCCGCTTGCGAACATGAAGACTGCGTTCGCCGTTCCTTTTTCCATGTTGGCGATGGCGCGCCGCGCAACAATTTCCGCCGCCGGGTAACCGCTGTCCCAGAGATGGCCCAAAAAGCTGATCTGCAAATCACGCAACGCGGCGCCCGCCGCTGAGCCTTCAGCTTTAAGGTTTGCGTCAGCGAGTGTGGTTGGCCGTCCTTCCGCTTCGTCCCGATAGAGGATGTCATATTCCGTGACTTTGAAGGCGGGCCCGGTTTCGATCTGAAAAACCACCTTGGCGCCTTCGGCCTCGGTTGCAGGGACAAGCTCAAACCCGGCCTTGCCCGAATAATATCCGGCGGCCTTCAGCGCTTCGGCAAATGCGATGGTGTCTCGTTCCGCCGCCCGTCGCAGCGCAGCGTTTGTCGGATATGTGCGTTGGCGCTTTTCGAGATCGGAAAGGATCTTCAGTTTATCGAGGAGGTCGCCGGAGGCCCCGGTAAAGGAAACGGCGTAGTCCTCCGCGGCCCGGGCGGCGTTTACGCCTGCGCCAAGGATAGCGTAGAAAATTGCAATCGTTACAAAGAGATGCGGCCGATTACTCAAGAACCTGTTACTCACTGACCTGGGGCAGATCGGGCAGCGACGGCAGCCTTAACGATCATGAAAGCCGCGCCGATCCCGCCGTGTTTTTTAATCGCCCGACCCTGTCACGGCTTGGTTAAGTATAAACTGCAATATGGCTGATTTTATGGCCTTGGCTAGCGGATTTGCGGCGAAAAGACGGGCGGGATTCTGGATAAGCCGGTCAGACTGCGCTATGCCCGCCATTCGTTAACATATGATCCGGCGGATAGTTTCATGGCGCATCCATTGAGCGGAGCAAATATTGGCACCCTCGCAGCAGTAATCGGACGATCGGGCTTGCCGTCTCATATGGGCGCCGGCAGCGCCATCGGTCTTGCGGCGCTCGGGCGCTGGCCGTTTTCAGCCGCTGAAAAACTGATCATGGAAAGCCGCTTGCCGGCAATTGATGATATGCCGCCGCCTGTCTTCATTCTCGGCCATTGGCGTTCCGGTACGACGCATCTTTACAACATCATGTGTCAGAGCGGCGCGTGGGGTTTCGTGCCGCCGGTGGCGACCGGCCTGCCCTGGGATCTTTTCGGCTTGGCGAATGCGTTTAATCCGCTGTTAGAACGAGCGCTGCCGGAGCATCGCTACATCGACAATATTCCGGTGAAGCCCGACAGCCCGCAGGAAGATGAAATCGCCATTGCGAATATGTCGGAGGTGTCTTTCTATCACGGGATTTATTTTCCGAAGGCGTTTGCGGAAAATGTTCAGCGCGGTTTGTTTTTCGACGGCTGTTCGACAGCGGATATTCGCGGATGGCAGCGTCAATTCACTTACTTCCTGCGCAAGCTGTATTTGCATCAGGAAAAGCGGCCGCTGCTGATCAAGAATCCGGTTTATACGGGCCGCTTCAAAATGCTGCGCGAAATGTTTCCGGGCGCCAAATTCGTTCACATTCATCGCAATCCATATGATGTTTTTCTTTCCATGCGGAACTTCTACAAAAAGCTGCTCAAGGAATTTGCGCTTCAAAGCTACGATCATGTGGATATCGATGAGGCGATCTTTACGGTCTATGAGCGCATGATGAATGCTTATGATGAGGATGCGCGTGAGGTCGCGCCGGACCAGCTGGTGGAGCTTCGCTATGATGAACTGGACGCGGCGCCGCTACAGGCTGTGGAAAAAGTCTATGAAGGGCTTTCCCTACCTGGCTTTGAGGCGGCTAAAGGTGATTTCGAGCACTATCTAACGTCGATAAAAAGCTTTAAAAAGAACAGGTTCGAGTATTCTGACGATGTTGCGCAAAAGGTGGAGCGCCGGCTTGGGCCTTTCATCGAAAAATGGGGTTATGATCGGCCGGGAGCCGAACAAAATGCGGGGGCGCAGCATGGGGAAAACGCAGCGTAATATTTCATTCATGGCGATGGCGGCCGCTCTTTGGGGATGCGCGCAGGAAGAATTGCCTGCGGCAAAATATGCTGGGGAGCAATGTCGGCGGCTTGTTTTGATAGACGAAAAAACCGGCGAACATTTACGCGGCGTTGAAGACTTTGAGATTGACCACCGTTCGGGTCGCTTGCTGCTGTCGGCTTATGATCGCCGCGCCGTTGAAAAGGCCGCGCGCAAGCGGGCGCCGATCCTGCCGGAGGGTGGAGTATACGCTCTTTCGCTGAATGACGTTTTCGCGTCCGGCGCTGAGTCCGCTGTTGCGGTTCCACTGGTGGCGCCCGGTGACATAGCAGGCGGCCTGCGTCCGCACGGACTGTCATTTGATGCGGCCAACCATGAGCTTGTGTTTATCAATCGCGCCTATCAGCGCCTTGACGGCAAATGGGTTGAAACACCGCGTCTGCAACGGATCGGCGCCAATGGCGAAGTCTTTGTCGGGGCGGCGAAAGATTCTCCCTGCGCCGCCAATGATGTTCTGGTGACGCAGCAACATGTTTTCACGTCATTCGATCACGCCTCTTGCGGGTGGCGCGCCAATATTGAAGATATTTTCAATTTGAAGCGCAGCGGCATCGCGAGCGATTTTAACGGCGCCGTCTATGATGAAGCTGCGTTCGCGAATGGTCTGACGAAAACGCCGCGTGGCGAGCTTGTGCTGGCGGCGACCCGTGAAAAAGCGCTGGTTTTTTTGCACGAACGCTCAAACGGCGTTGAAATGTCCTCACGCATCGAGCTTCCCGGTGGGCCGGACAACCTTTCCATATCTTATGACGGCGGCGTGGTTGCGGCGGCGCATCCAAACCTTCTTCGGCTCGCGCTAAACCGAAAGCTGGGTATCGGCAAAGCACCGTCAAGGATCGTTAAGGCGAATCCTGAGACTGGCGCCGTCGATGTTCTTTTCGATGATCCGAAAGGGGCCTTGTTCAGCGCCGCGACAATTGCCGTTGAAACGCCGCGCGGGCTTGTCGCCGGGTCGGTGACCGATAAAGGCGTTCTTGTCTGCGATACAACGCAATGACAGGCGGCGCGTGACGGAAATCACTCTTGTCACTGGCGGGGCCGGTTTTGTCGGCAAGCACCTGGTGCGCAAGTTGCGCGAGCGCGGCGAGCGCGTGCGCAATTTTGATCTGGCGGCGCCAGCGCATGAAGATGACCAGCAAGGATCAATCCTGGACGCCGGCGCGTTGGCGCGCGCTTTTGAAGGCGTAACAAACATTTTTCATCTGGCGGGGAACGCCCAGCTTTGGGCGCGCGACAAAACCGTTTTCGATCGTATCAACCACGAAGGTACTGAGCTTGTTGTGCAGTCGGCGCACACCGTTGGCGTTCGTCGCTTTGTTCATTGTTCCAGCCTGACAACGCTTGTCGGCAGGGGCGCTCCCATCGGCGCTTCGAGCGCCAATGAAAATATGCGCCTTGAACCTGACGACATGCTCGGGGCCTATCCGCGGTCAAAGTTGCTGGCGGAGCGGACGGTGGAACAGGCAATCGAAAACGGTCTTGATGCAGTGATCGCCTTGCCGACCGAGCCGTTGGGGTCGGGCGATGACGCGCTGACGCCGCCAACACAAATGATTCTTGATTTCATTAATGGCGATACCCCCGCCTATATCGACTGCATACTGAATTTCGTTCCGGTGGAAAGCCTTGCGGAAGGGCTGATCGCCGCGCGCGATAAGGGCCGTAAGGGCGAGCGTTATCTGCTTGGCGGAGAAAACATGCCGATGAAACGCCTGCTTGCTTTACTGGAGCAAAAAACCGGCAGGCGGATGCCGAAAACAAAAATGCCATATGGCGTGGCGCTGCTCGCCGGCGCCGTCGACACTGGTTTGGTGGCGGCCGTGACGGGTAACCCGCCCAAGGCGCCGCTGACCGGTGTTCGTCTCGCCGGGCGGCAGGTGTCGTTTTCCTCTGAAAAGGCGGCGAATGAACTGGGGTGGCGTGCAAGCGCAGTGGAGCCTGCGCTTGAGCAAACGCTTGCCTGGTTTAAGCAGAGCGGGCTGCTGAAATCTGTTTAATGTTGGCGTGAAGTCGGTAATCATAGGTCATGTTGCCGTGAGGACCGATCATGAGCGCGCTGCCCCCTGATACGAATATTCAACAATGGCTCGCTGACCGAACTTTTGACGACTGGCGTGAACAGTTCGACCGCGACGGCTACATCGTTTTTGAGAATGTCCTGACGGCAGATCAACTCACATCCGTTAGAGACGCTTTGGCGCCGTATCTTGAGAAAGACATCACCGGGCGCAACGAGTTCGAGGGGCATAAGTCCAACCGCATCTATGCAATGCTGGGGAAGTCCCCGGTGTTCGCTGATCTGGTCACACACCCGCTGGCGCTCGCCTTTGTTGAGGCTGATCTCGGCAGAGAGTGTCTGTTATCCGCCTGCCTCGCGATCAATTTGCATCCCGGTGAAACAGCGCAGCCCTGGCATTTCGATGACAGTCATTACCAGTGGCCCCGACCACGCCCATCGCTGGGCGTCAGCACATTCTGGGCGATTGACGCCATGACGGAGACAAATGGCGCCACGGAAATTCTGCCCGGCAGTCATCTCTGGCCGGATGATCACATTGAAGGCGCGGTGGCTGAGGAAGACTTTGCCCCCGCGTTGAGCCGGGAAGGCGACCCAGGCGCGCGCGACGATGCGATGAAAGTCGTTTTGCCTGCGGGATCGTTGATGTTGGCGAAAGGAACGCTCTGGCATCGCGGCGGGGCCAACCGATCGGATGCGCCGCGTCTCATCATCACGCCGCAATATTGCTCCGGCTGGACGCGGACATTGGAGAACATGACGCTCGCCGTGCCGCAGGAAACGGCGCGCGCCTTGCCGCCACGCGCGCAGGAATTGCTCGGCTATTCCATTCATCCGCCATTTATGGGCTATGTGGATGGCCGCCATCCGAAACGGCTGCTTGAGATATAACGCCATAGCGATGCGCAGTTGGATGAAAATTCCAGCTCCTCTTCTTATATATAAACGATAAGCAACAGGGAGATGCGCGATGCAGTTTTCGACCATTCTCGCAGCGATTGATCTTGAAGATGATTTGGCTGAGGGGGTTGTTCGCGCCGCCCATAGCCTCGCCCAAAAAGACGGCGCAAGCCTGGTAATTGTCAGTGTCTGGCCGGCGGTCAGTGCGGTCACGCCCACCTTTTCCGCCGAAGTTGCGGCCAGTTCCGCAGTCCTGTCGCAAGGCGTGATCGAGCAGCATCGCAAGGGGCGTGAAGACAGCGTGCAACGCATTACCGCGCTCGCTGAAAGACTGGCGCCCGGTGCGAGAGCTATGGTGCTGGATGGCGAGCCAGCGGATGCGGTGGCTGAATATGCGAATGAGACGCATGCGGACCTTATTGTTACCGGCTCACATCAGCGTAATTTCTGGAATACGCTGTTTCAGGGAAGCGCCTCTCGCGAGCTTGTTCAGGAGGCCCCTTGTGCAGTGTTCCTGGTGACGAAAGCATTCGCTGCGAAGCTCGCGGGCAGGCAATAAGGCTTTGGTTTACGGCTTTCTTTGAAGCGTGGTCCAATAGGAATAGTTTCCGCTATCGCGGTCGCGGGTCGCAATACGGTTTACCGTTACATACCCCTTTAATACCGAATCTCCGGGCTCCAGTATAAAACCGAGCCGGTATGGCTGACGTTGAGCGTCGCGAGTGTGTATTTGCGCGTGTTCAGTATGTATTTGAAAAAGCCCGTCCTGCCAGTCTGCCGCCGCCAGAATTTTAACCTCTTTGCCGTCAATGTGTGCATGCGGCCGGTTGATGTCTGTGAAGTCAAACGAGACGGTTTGCTGGCCGTCCGGCCCCAGATCAATCACGCCTTCCCATTGATGCGCAAGCGAGTCAGGAATTGTGATGGTTGGAAAAGGTTCAGTCGTGATATCCGGCGCATAGGTTGCGATCATCGCCTCTCTGACATGGTACAGCGCGCGATAATTCATTTCGTTCAGCAATGTTGCAACGACGAGATCCCGGTCCGGATAAATCCATAGTTCCGCCCTCACGCCAGGAGTCGACCCAAGATGATAGATCGTATCGTGTTCTCTGTTATCGCCGCGCAGTTCGTGAACCCAGCCAAGCGAGTAATATTCAACCTTGTCAGCTTGCTCAGACGATTGCATCTCCAGCATTTCCAAAGCCGCCGTGGCGGATAACAGCTCGGACTTTCCATCAAGCGCATCACTGAAAAAACGGCCGAATTTCACGAGATCACTTGCGGTCATAAACACTCCGCCGGCGCCGCGCGTGTCGATGTCATAGCTGCGATATCGATCGCCTGCGCGCGTGTAGGGTATAGCGGTGTTCGCGGGATCGACTGGGCTCGTGAAAACGTCAGCGCTCTCCATTTGAAGTGGCTCGAACAGGTCATCTTTTAAAAATTCGCCATAGGATTTGCCGGAAACCTGCTCAATGATGCGTTCCAGCACCGCATAACCGATATTTGAGTAACGGTGTGTCAGGCCGGGCCGAAGCATCGCTTTGCCGTAAAGAGATATGCTTTCATCAAGTGAGCGGCGCTGATAGTCCTCGCCTGCATGAATTAAGTTATAGTGCGGGGGAAGGCCGGCGCGATGTGACATCAGCCGCCGAATGGTTACGTCGCGCGCATCGCCTGTCTTGGTTTCGATTTTCGCGCTTCCAAGATAATCATTGGCAGGGGCGTCCAGATCGATGAGCCCGCGATCCGCAAGCATCGTCACGGCGACGGCGGTGATCGGTTTTGAAACAGAGGCAAGACGATAGCGCGTATCCGTCACCGCGCGCGTGTGCTTTTCTTTGTCGCTAAATCCGGACGCATACGCCCAGATTGGCGCTGCGCCATTCGCGACGGCCACCGAAGTGGAAGGGATGCCCCATTCAATGACAGTTTCGTCGATACGCTGCTTAAGCCTTGCTTTGTCGACAGTCTCTATGTGTGGTTGATCAGATGCTTGCGATTGAGCGCCGGCCGCGCCTGCATTCGTGCAGATAAATACTATCGCCGTACAAAATACGGAGAATAAAGCGCGTTCAACTGTACTCTTACTGTGCATCGGCCAACCTTGATTGTTCTGTTTCGCCAAAGGGCATAGGAAGTTAGCTCGGAACAAAATGCGATTGGCGCCTGAATCAGCATTCTTTGTGGCGGTTTTGGCCGTTTTTAGCTAAATAATGACTGAAACAGGCAAATGGTGGCGGGAATGGATAAACTCGATCGCAAACTTCTCTCGATCGTTCAACGCAACAATCGGCTTTCCTATGAGCAACTTGCAAACGAGGCCGGCATCTCGCCGAGCGCCGTCAGAAGGCGGCTGACCCGTCTTCGTAAGGACGGCGTAATCATTGCGGATGTTGCGCTTCTCGATCCCGGGCCAAATACGGTAACAGTGATTACATCGATCCGCATGGTGAATGAAACGCATCGCACTTATGAAGCGTTTAAGAAGAAAATGAAGAAAGCTGCAGAAGTTGCGCAGTGCTATACGGTGTCAGGCGAAGCGGACTTTTTTGTTGTCGCTCATTTCAGTGATCTTCCGAGTTACGAAAAATGGATTGACCGCTATATTCTCAGTGATGATTCCGTGCAGAGGTCGGATACAAATATTGTTTACTCGCGTATCAAATATGAGACGGCGATAAATATCTGATATCTATAGCAATGGATATGAATGGATCATGTAGGTATGCGTCATTTCAAAAACTCGATATAAAATTTCACATCGTTAGAAACTTTTATGTAATGCCGCTCTTCTGGCAGGATAACAAAAGTGTCGTCTTTGTTGAGAACGGCGACGGGCTCGCGGCCATCCCCTGCGAAAAACCGCACCGCGCCCCTTTTGACATGCATCAGTCCCCATGTGCCGGGCTTCAGATCGTGATGCGATAAAAGCTTCGATGGTACAGTATCCGATGTGAACACAGGGGTTTCAGCGTAGGGCGCTACATGGGCGGGAAGCGTTCTTGCGTTGGTCATGACTGCTGACTTTTGATTGCGCGATATACAGCGGCGAAAGCTTTAAAGACGTTGGCACGAAAGCTCGTATTCGATTTGCTGGCGGGCGAACCGTCGCTTTCTGGTAGTTGCCAAGGGGTGGAGCCGCGCCGTACCGCCTGTAATTCAGCTTCGAAAACCGTGGTTTCTATTGACGTGGCGAGGAGGGCGGTCATGTCGTTCTCTCTAAGATATATATAAGATGCATCTTATCTATTGCGTCTGTGGTCAAAATGCAATATATAAAATACCTCTTTTAGAGGGTGCGCCATGAGATTGAATTTGCAGACTGACTACACCTTGCGCCTGTTGATGCATCTGGCCGTTAATGAGGGGCGTTTGAGCACGATCGCCGACGTGGCGGAGCGTTATGCGATCTCAAAAAATCACTTGATGAAAGTCGCTCATATTCTGGGCAGGGAAGGCGTCATTGAAACCGTTCGCGGCCGCTCCGGCGGCCTGCGTTTGGCGTGTCCAGCCGGCAAAATACTCGTTGGCCGCATCGTCAGAATGATGGAGGCTGACCTTGCTCTGGTTGAGTGTTTTCAAGGCGGCGCCAACGAGTGCGTTATCACGCCAGCCTGTCGGTTGAAGGCCATGCTTAGCGAAGCGGTGGATGCGTTTTTAAATGTTCTCGATCAATACACCATCGAAAATCTTGTCCGCCGGAATAGAAAACTACATGCGCTTTTGCGCGTGGAGGCGGCGTGATGGATCATTCTGTCCGGCTCGCAAGCGAGCGACGAGCGCAAGTGCAGGCTGACGCAACGGCGATTGGAATCAACGATGATTATATCTCCCTGCTTGTCGATACTTTCTACACCCGGATAAGAGCGGATGCGGAACTCGGACCCATATTCGATGAAGTCATCGGCGACAATTGGGGGCCGCACCTGGCGCGCATGAAAGATTTCTGGGCGTCGGTCGCATTAAACGCTGGTCGTTATTCCGGCAAGCCGGTGCCGAAACATCAGAAACTGAGCGAGGCGACGCCAGACCATTTCGTGAAATGGCTCGCCCTTTTTCGGGGGACGCTGGAAGACACGGCGCCGTCTCCGGCGGTCGTGTTGTACTTCATGGAGCGAGCGGACCGCATCGCCAACAGCTTGCAACTCGCGATGTTCGGTTTGCCAGGCCTGCGTCGTTAACAGCGATCTACAAAACCCAGCGTTATTCAAATGGCGTAACGCCAAAGGTTTCGTGAATCTCATCAGGGCGATACATCGCCGTATCCTTGATCACGAGATCAACCTTTAACAGGTCGGTGATGCGCCGCGTCGGGTCGCCATCGACAAGGATCAGATGTGCGCGTTTTGCTGGCGTTATGGAGCCGAGCGACTGGTCGACGCCCATATGGCGCGCCGGTTCAATCGTCGCCAGTTGCAGGACTTCGTTCTCCGGAATGCCAGCCTCTGCGTAGAACTCAAGCTCGCGCAGGAGAACAAACCCCGGATAAGCGGCGTCGGTACCCGGCAACAAACGAATGCCGCTTTCATGAAGCGTGCGGATGAGCGTTCGCGCGATTTCAGCTGTTTCACGCCCTTCCGCTTCCAGCCCCGCGTTAAAGCCTTCTCCTTCAATCAGGGCCGGCTGTGCTGTTTCCGGCAAGTTGTTATGGAATCGCGCCGCTTCGAGAGACACCTTGCCCGGCTCCGCGAGAAACATGCCGCGAAAGATTGAATAGGTTGGGTCATGAGCAATGCCGCGTTCATTCATCAGTGCGATGAAATCGCTGACGGCGTCGGAGGCCGGATCGAGCTTGCCGCCCTCTCGAATGGGAACGATGAAACGCTGCGGCGTGCGCGTGTCGATCTCTTCGGCGTTCATGAAATTCAGGAACAGCATATTGATATGGGTGATCTCGTCATAACCGGCGCGGATCGCCTGTTCCGCTGTCATGTAAGAGGGGATGTGTCCGAGGACCTTCATGCCGCGCGCATGGGCGCGTTCAGCAATCGGTTTGACCCAGTCAGGTTCAATAGAGCTGTAAAGCTTGATTCCGCGGAAATCCTGTTTCGCATACCAGTCGACATAGGTGAGAGCGTCTTCCAGGGTATCGGCGAGTTGTCCTGTAGGCGCAGAGAATTCTGACCTCTTATCGATAAAGCCCATCAGGTAGAGGTCGGGTCCGGCGAAGCGCTCATCGGCAATCTCGCGCCGTAACCGTACAAGAAAGTCCGGGTCATTCGCCATGTCGCGGATGTTGAGGACGCCGGCGGAAAGGTAATTGAACACATTGCTTGTGCCGATATGCGCGTGCATGTCCCAGAGCGCCGGCAACAACATTTTGCCGTCCGCATCGATTATTTTTGCGGCATCGGGCGCGCCCACGTCACGGTCGTAAACGGCGGCGATCACGCCATCCTGAATGAACACGGTTGACTGGCGCATGACGTCGCCGGTCAGGCTATCGAAGAGGCGCGCGTTCTTGATAACGACAAGGCCGCTTGCGTCGTGGCGGAATTGGTCGGTGAGCTCCACGACGCGCGCATCGGTTGCGTTATCCTGTTTTTCTTTCATGACAGGCATGGCGCTTGCCATTCCCTTTGGCGCGATTGCAAACCATCCATAATCTGCGCCGAAAAGGTTCCGGTTCTCGTCGAGCCAGATATACTCCGGAAATGGAGTGTCCGTATAAAGCGCATAAAGCGTCGCCGTTACGGCGCTGTCAGGACCGGTAAAATCGACAGTTTCAACTTCGCGCAGTGAAATCTCGCCGGTGGGGAGGGTCGGCATTGTCTGATCTGCGTCGTTCAAAAGCGCGCGGGCGAGAATCGCCGAATGCTCAGGGATCGTTGTGGCGGCGCCGAGATTATAAAGCGCTGGAACGGTCAGGCGTGTCTCGCCGGAACCTGTTCCTGTATCCCAACTGGCGAGCCCATCCTCAATTGAAAAACTCTCTTCGACATTGCCCTTTGTATAGTTGAGGCCGTTGACGCGGATGGATGTCGGAACGCCATTGTCATCCAGGCGGTATTGCGCCTCCAGCTCCGGGCCGCGCCCTCTGTCGTTAAAGGAAAAGGTCAGGGACAGTGAGCTGTCTTCGCCTGCCTCTACGATCATTTCTCCTGAGGGCTCGCCAATGGTCAGCCAGTCATAACTGCGCGTCTCGGCGTTTGCCGCGCCAAGCATGGCGATGCACATGCATCCAAAAGCTTTCACGAAAACAAAAGAAGACTTTAAAGCCTGCATGCCGCCACTCCCGCTTTATTCGTTGTTGTGTCGGAATGACTAACATGGCTTGTGCGTAAAAGCGATCAGAGCTGACGTCGCAGCAGGGGCCGTTGCAAATGTCTAGTAGGTTCGTCCCTTCCATTGGCCGCCGCGACCCTGCCAATGGCGCAGAGCGGATGAAAATGTCATCGCCGTGTAAAGTGTCGCGGCGACGGGTAGCGCCGCCGTTTCCCATGGCGGCCGATGATAGAGTTTCAGCGTCGGCCAGTAAGTGTACGCCATGACCGCCCAGGCGGTGAGCGCAAAGAACGCCGCTGTCATATCGCCGCGCCAGCCAAGGGTCAGCGCGACAAGCGGCGGCGTCAGATAGATGAACGCCATACCCAGTACTGTCCCCGTCAGAAGCAGCGGCGAAAAATTGAGTTGCGCATAGGCGGTGCGCGCCACCATGTTCCAGATTGAGGATAAGGACCGGTTATCGCGCATGCTGACGGCCTCATCGTCAGCAAGCCCCAACCATATTTTTGTCGATGGCGTTGTGTCCTTGATGGCGCGCGCTAATGCGCAATCGTCAATCAGATCGCCCTTGATTTTTTCAACGCCGCCGATCTTTTGCAACACATCCGCCCGCACGAGCATGCAGCCGCCAGCCGCGGCCGCCAGATTGTCCGTCGGGTCATTGGCGCGGGAGAAGGGGTACAGTTTCTGAAAGAAATAGATAAAGGCCGGAATCAATAGAGCGCCCCAGGTTCCGCGCGCATCGAGGCGCGCCATTAGGGAGGTGAGGGCGAGATTGTCTCTTTCAGCTCTGGCGACAAGGCGCGTGATCGTGTCTTTGGCTAAAACGATGTCGGCGTCTGTTAGGAGAATATATTTGGCGTCAGGCTCCGCCTCAGCGGCTTGTCTGAGACCAGCCTGCACCGCCCAGAGTTTGCCGCTCCAGCCAGGCGGCAGCGCCGGAACATTAGCGATCTGTATGTCGCGCGAAGCCCCTTCAGCAGTCGATTTGGCGAGATCGGCGGTGCCGTCAACGGAATGGTCATCTGCGATCACCAGTGACAGCGCCCCGCGATAGTCGCTTTCCATATAGGCGGAAACGACGGCCCCGATGGACGCGGCCTCATCGCGCGCCGGAACGACAGCGGCGATGGCCGGCCACTGTGCTGGCGGCGGTGCGGCTTCAAGGCGCTGGTCGGCGCGCCAAAAACCGCCTCTGGCGAAGTAAAGCCACAGCCAGACGCCAAGCGACGCAAGAGACAAAAGGATAAACATCATGGAGGGGCTTTACGCCGCGCCGCCGTCGCCCGCAACGCTTGGAAATGTGGCGAAAATCCTTATGGTGCGCGGCGATGTCCTCGACCCTGGAAACCGCCCCTGAGAGTTCCGCGACGCCTGCCAAAAGCAGCGCGGCCGAAACACCGTCCGGAAAAGGCGCCGGCGACGAGAATTTCCCCGTTGGCTCGTTTCTGTTGCCGAAACATTTGCGGCCGCATGTGGCTACTTATTACGCATTTGCGCGCGCCATCGACGATATTGCCGACAACCCGGCGCTGTCGTCTGAAGAGAAGGTTGCGCGACTTAAGAATTTCGATGCAGCGCTGCGCGGCGAGTCCGGTTTTGAGGATGGGTTTGAGAAAGCCCACGCCCTGCGTGAAAGCATGGCGGCGACAGGCGTGACCACAAAACATGGTTCGGATCTTGTCGCGGCATTTGTGCAAGACGCGCAAAAGAACCGCTATGCGACATGGGAAGAATTGCTTGGCTACTGCAATTTGTCAGCGAACCCGGTGGGTCGTTATCTGCTCGACCTTCATGGCGAAAACCCGGCGGGCTATCGCCAGTCGGACGCGCTGTGCACCGTTCTGCAAATCGTCAATCATCTGCAGGATTTCGGCGACGACAAGCGTGAGCTTGATCGCGTCTATATTATCGGTGACTGGATGGCGCGCGAAGGCGTGACGATCGATGATATTGACGCCAACGCGGTAACGCCGGGCCTGCGCCGCGTCATGGATCAAATGCTCGATGGATGTGAAACGCTGATGGTCGAAGCGCGCGCGCTTGCGCCGGTTTTGAAGTCGCGGCATCTGGCGATGGAATCGGCGGTGATCGTCAATCTCGCTGACCGGTTGATCACGTTGCTGCGCAAGGGCGACCCATTGGCGACCCGAGTCGCCTTGACGAAATTTGATTTTGCATCTGCGGGTGTTCGCGGCGCCATCAGCGGTTTTTTTGCAGCAGGGCGCCGGAGCGTCTCATGAATAGCGCCGCAAACGCCATGACGATTAATGATGCGCGCCGTCACGCGCAGGAAACTGTCAAGCGGTCTGGCACGTCGTTTGGCGCCGGCATGAAAATCCTTTCCGGCGAACGGCGTGAGGCGATGTATGCGGTTTACGCCTTTTGCCGTGAAGTCGACGATATCGCTGATGAACCGGCGCCGCTTGCAGAGAAGAAAGCTCAGCTTCAATCCTGGCGTGCGGAGATAGACCGACTTTATCGCGGTGAGCCGACATTTCCCACTGGCATTGCGCTTCTGAATCATATCCGGCGATTTAATCTGTCAAGAGATGAATTCATTTTGATGATCGAAGGTATGGAAATGGATGCCGAGGGGCCGATTGTCGCTCCGCCCATGGAAAAGTTGCTCGCTTATACCCGCCGGGTTGCGGGCGCGGTGGGCATGCTTTCCATGCCGGTCTTCGGCGCCCCGCAAAACGAAGCGGCCCGCGATTTTGCGCTCTCGCTGGGTGACGCATTGCAACTAACGAACATTCTGCGCGATATCGAAGAGGATGCAGCGGAAGGACGGCTTTATCTCCCCCGGGAGCTTCTCGAAAAACATGGCTGCCCGCTGACGCCTGACCAGATCACCGATGCGCCCGGCCTTCCGGCGGTGCGCGCAGAGATGGCGGCGATGGCGCGGGAAAATTTCGCCAGGACGCGTATCGCCTTGCGTCAGCTGGATTGGCGCGTCCTGCGTCCCGCGCTTTTGATGATGGGGGTCTATGAGCGTTATCTCGATAAAATGACAGCGCGGGGCTGGGCGAACGGACAACCGAAACTGGCGATGTCAAAGCTTGAAAAAGCAATGATTGCAGCGCGCTGGTACTTTGCGCCGAAGCTTTCTTCTTAGAAACCGATATTCACCAAGGCGAGCGCCATGAATACTCCGATTGAATATGATGAGACCGCCTATGCCGTGGGGCGCCCGTTCGGACCGGACCGGTGGCGCATGATCACGCCCGACATGCCCGCCGGCCTTTATGTGGTGCGCGATGCTTTCCCGCCTGGCATGTTGGTGATGCAAAATTTTTTGGACCCGGCATTTTGTGATGCGCTTGTTGCGGAATGTAATCCGCTGCCAGGGATTCGGCAGGGTTCAGCCACTGGAGGGTATGACGTCTCCACGACATATCGCGATGGCCGAACATCCGAAACGGTGGACATCTACAAGCTTCAAACGGATGTCGTTGAGCTCACCCGCCGAATTTTTGAATCGAGCATCGCACCACATTATGGTTGTGCGTTTGAATGGTTTGAACGACCTGAAATCCTTCGGTACAATCAGGGCGGGGAATATAAGCCGCATTCTGATTCCGACAACTGGTTTGCTGAGGAAAAAGTCTGGCGGCGCGTGCTCGACCGCGATATTTCAATTCTTCTCTATCTTAATGAGAATTATGGCGGCGGTGAAATCGCCTTTCCGAATTTCGGCGTGAAGTTAAAACCAAAACGGGGCATGCTGATCGCCTTTCCTTCTGATTGCCGCTTTATACATGCAGCGCGGCCTGTAGAGACGGGCATACGCTACGCGCTTGTCTCCTGGGCGGCGGTCAGAGGGTCGGCGCGCGTTCAGAAAAAGCCCGGCGATATCATACGGATGTAATCATGAGCCGCGTTCACATTATTGGCGCTGGTCTTTCCGGCCTCGCCGCCGCAGTTCGTCTTGTCGAGGCCGGGCGGTCAGTTACCGTTTACGAGAGCGCCGGACAGGCCGGCGGGCGCTGCCGATCTTTCTATGACAAGCATCTTGAGCGTGACATCGACAACGGAAATCATCTCATCATGTCAGGCAACAAGTCGGCATTGTCCTTTCTGGATCGTATTGGTTCTGACGATCCGCTGACCGGCCCGCCATTCGCGCACTATCCTTTTGTCGATGTGAAATCCGGCCAGCGATGGACGGTGCGGATCAATGAAGGACCGATTCCCTTCTGGGTGTTTGATAAGAAAACGCGCGTGCCGGATACGGGGCTTTTCGATTATGTGAAAGCGGGCGCCATCGCGTTTGCCGGAGATGAAAAAACGGTTGCTGATATCGTTGATCGCAACAGTCTTCTCTATGAGCGATTTTGGGAGCCGCTGACGCTCGCGGTCTTGAACACCACGCCGCAAATTGGTCAGGCGAAGCTTTTGTGGCGTGTGATCCAGGAGACCTTTTTGCTAGGCGGGCAGGCGTGCGCGCCGATGACCGCCAAGCGTGGGCTTGGCCCGGCTTTTATCGATCCGGCGGTTAAGTTCATCGAACGCAAGGGCGGCGTTGTTCGCTTAAAGGCGCGGCTGCGCAATGCTGTGATTGAAGGCGGCGAGGTAACGGCGCTGAACTTTGCTGATGAGACGGTTGCGCTGGAGGAGAGCGATCAGGTGATATTCGCTATTCCACCATCACGCTTAAAGCAATTGATGCCTGAGGTTGATCCGCCGGACGACGATGCAAGCATCCTGAATATTCATTATCGGATGGGCGCGCCCGTACCGTTAAAGGCATTGGGCGAGGGGCCGTTTATCGGGATGATTTCAAGCGCCGGACAGTGGGCGTTTGTCCGCGACGATGTAATCAGCCTGACGACATCGGCGTCTGACGCCATCGGCACAGATGATCTGCCCAATGATGATGTGGTCTCGCAAATCTGGCGCGAAACGCAGATCGCGCTTGATCTCGGCGACGTCGATTACGAGCGTGTGCGCGTGATCCGCGAAAAACGCGCGACGCCGGATCAGTCGCCGGAAGGCGCATCGAAGCGGCTAAAACCGGAAACTCGTTGCCGAAATTTATTCCTTGCAGGCGATCATACGGACACCGGCGTCCCTGCAACGATTGAAGGGTCGATACGATCGGGGGAACGGGCGGCTGATTTGGCTCTAAATTCACTCAATTTATCATGATAATTATCAGCCTTCCGCTCATTCGGGTGAAAGCCGAGGTCCATAATGATTGGACTTTGGAATGAGCGGTGATGAAGTGGAAACACGAGGCCAAAAATTTATCGGCATTGTCTGCGGACTGAAATCCGAAGCTCAGACCGTTTCGGCGGCTGTTGATAACGCCAAGGTTCGTGTTGGTGTTTCCGGCGCCAATGCGGCGCGGGCGGAGGAAATCGCCAGAAGCCTGTGCAATCAGGGTGCGGCGGCGATCATCAGCATCGGCGTGTCCGGCGGGCTCGATCTGGCCCTGCAGCCGGGTGATCTTGTCATGGGCGACCAGGTGATCGGCGACGATGGCGGACGCTATGAATGTGACCGTTATCTGACCGGCGTGCTGCGCGACGAGATCGGCGCGCGCGGCGCCAAAACAGGCGCACTGTTCGGCTCGGATGAGATTATCGAAAGTGCGGACAAAAAAGCGGCGCTGTTTCAAAACCACGGCTGTCTGGCGGTGGATATGGAAAGTCACGGTGCGGCGCGGGCGGCGGCCGAGCGCCAAGTTCCGTTTCTGGCCATTCGCGCAATTGCCGATCCGGCGGCGAGAGCGCTGCCAAAAGCGGCGTTGAGCGCGGTGGCGCCCGATGGGTCTACAAAGGTGCTAAAAACACTTGGGGCCGCATTGCGCGACCCCAAACAATTTCCGGAACTAATGAAACTCGGTTCGGACAACGCCGCGGCGACAAAAACCTTAAAGCGCGATCTCGGTCCGCTCTTTGACCGTCTTTTTGTCAGCCTCGACCTTTAGGCGGCAAACTCTTTGGACTTGTCGATCAGCGTCGTCGCATTTTTGCGCGCTTCCGCTTCTTCTTTTTCCCGCTTGATCTTGGTCATTTCGTCTTCGACGATTTGTTCGTGAACATCTTCTGCAGGGCGCGCATTCGACAGATCAATCTCTTTGGCCATCGGGCCCTCGGTTTTGATCTTGAGCATATTCGGAATGCGGAACATTTTCAGCGGATTCTTAACGGCGTCCATGGCGGCTGTCGGTTCGTAGCCGCAATGCGCCATGCAGTTGGCGCATTTTTCATATTTGCCGGTGCCGTATTTTTCCCACTCGGTTGTTTCCATCAATTCGTTGAAGGAGGAAACATAACCTTCGCCGAGAAGGTAACAGGGCTTTTGCCAGCCAAAGACATTGCGCGTCGGCGAGCCCCATGGCGTGCACTCATATTCCTGATTGCCGGCGAGGAAATCAAGGAAGAGAGAAGAGTGCGAAAGATTCCAGAGACGCCCGCGCTCTTTGCCAATCTTGAAGATATCGCGGAACAACTGCTTGGTTTTCTGGCGCGACAGGAAGCTTTCCTGGTCTTCCGCGCGCTCATAGGCGTAGCCTGGCGAGATTGAGATGTTGACCCCAAGATCAGTCGCGAAGTCGAGATAGTCCGCGACCTGTTTCGCGGTCATGTTGTCAAAGATCGTTGCGTTGACATTGACCTGGAAGCCTCGCTCTTGCGCGGCCTTGATCGCCTTGACGGCGATCTTGAACGTGCCTTTCTGGTCAACCGCGTGATCGTGCTCTTCTTCAAGGCCATCAAGATGAACAGAGAAGAACAGGAACGGAGACGGCTTGAAGAGGTCCAGCTTCTTTTCAAGCAGAAGCGCGTTGGTGCAGAGCGATACGAATTTTTTGCGCGCGACAATGCCCTCAACAATCTCACCGATTTCCTTGTGGATTAACGGCTCGCCGCCGGGGATTGCGACGACAGGCGCGCCACATTCATCAACGGCGTCAAAGCACTCTTGCGCAGACAGGCGCTTGTTCAGGATCGGCGCCGGGTAATCAATCTTGCCGCAGCCGGGGCAGGCGAGGTTGCAGCGAAACAATGGTTCCAGAAACAGAACCAGCGGATATTTCTTACGGCCCATCAGGGTTTGCTTCATGACGTAAGCGCCGATGCGAACCTGTTGATGAATTGATACTGACATAGCCGTCTCCAGACTTATTTTCGTTTTGTATGTTGGCAGCGTTTAGGCGGTTTCAACAGCCCAGGATTTCATGGCGTCCTGGGGCCGTGGCACTTCGGCAAGCTCGCGGGGGAGCTTGAAATGAATATTTTCTTCGACGCCATCAAGGGTTTCCACCGTAATCTCACGGTAGTTGCGCAGACGTGCGATAGTTTCCTGAACCAGGGTCTCAGGCGCAGAGGCGCCGGCGGTCAGGCCCACCGTCTTGACGTTTTCCAGCCACGCCGGATTGAACATGGAGGCGTCTTCGATGAGGTAGCTCGGGATGCCGAAATTCTCGCCAATCTCGCGCAGGCGATTTGAGTTCGACGAGTTGTGCGCGCCGACAACAAGCAAAAGATCGACCTGCTTGGCCATCGCAATTACAGCCGTCTGGCGGTTTTGCGTTGCGTAACAGATATCACGCGTGTCCGGCCCGACAATATTCGGGAAGCGCTTTTTCAACGCCGCGATGACATCCTTTGTATCGTTCACGGACAAAGTCGTCTGGGTGACGAAGGAAACGCGCTCGTCATCGGCGACTTTCAGATTATCGACATCTTCAGGCTCTGAAATCACATGCACTGTGCCGGGGATCTGGCCGAGCGTGCCTTCCACTTCCGGATGGCCGATATGGCCGATCAGGACGATGTCATATCCCTTTTCTGCGTAACGGCGACCTTCCTTGTGGACTTTCGTCACCAGCGGGCACGTCGCGTCAATGACGCCGAGCTCACGCACCAGCGCGCCGTCTTCAACTTTTTTGGCGACGCCATGAGCAGAGAACACCGTGACCGCGCCGGTTGGAATTTCATCGACTTCCTCGACAAAAATCGCGCCGCGTTCGCGCAGCGTATCGACGACCCGTTTGTTGTGAACAATCTCATGGCGGACATAGACCGGCGCGCCATATTTCTCGAGCGCCCGCTCGACGATGTCGATGGCGCGTTCGACGCCTGCGCAAAAACCGCGAGGTTGCGCCAATACGACTTTCAACTGTTCGGATGCCGCCGCCATTCCACTGCCCCTCTAAAGCACTACCAGTCCGCTCAAAGCCTTATTCCATGCGACCGCAGCTCAGACAAGTTGCCGCGTGGCGTTATTGTGATCGATTACTTCGACTTCCTATAGCCGGTCTTGCGCTGCAGTGCAAAAGAAGCCGGATAACATTCTCGAAAGACGCGAAATGCCGGGCCTGCAACGGGTTGGCGGGTCCAGTCCGCTCGTGTAGCGTCTTTCGCGGGAAATATAGGGTGGGGTTTTCAATGTTCAAAAAGTTTTCCGGCGGCGGTGATCAGTCCTGGCCGCTCGCCAAGATCGTTGCGGCGCTGAAAGCCAAATATGGCGAGGCGGACGAGCTTGGCGAAGACGGGCCGCTAAAGGTCTTTGGCGTTCAGGATAACGGGGTCAATTTCGTTGTCGCCGTGATGCAGAGCGCTCCTGAATCGGGCAATGTCGTGGAGCTGGGGTTTCTGGCCCGTTTCATTGGATTCCCGGTAGACGCTCCGAGGGTCGAGAGCCTCAACCGAAACTTGCATATCAGCGTTGCCTCGATGGAAGGAGCTGACCTCTTCCTGATGGCGGGCGTGCAGGTGACCGGCGCTTTTGATCAGGGGCAGTTCACCCTTTTCCTCGAAGCCTGGCGGCGGGACCTGATGGTCACTTTGCACGGCATCAGCGGCGATGAGCAGTCCTTTGCCGAGGCTTTTCCGGCGGCCAAAATGGCGGCGGCCCGGCGCTTCGCGACAAATAAAGCGCCGGAATCAGAAGGCGTCGCGCCGATCGAAATTCTGTCGCGCTTTCTCGGCGGGGAGGACGCCTCGAAACAGTTCTGTGATTCGTGCGGCGGCCGCGGCAAACGCGGTCTCATTGCCCGGACTTGTCAGGATTGCGACGGCTTGGGGTTTGTGTCCGGGGCGCTGCGATAGGCTGGTTTTTTCTTTGTTATCGTACTAACTCCGCCCATCTCCGCGCAGGCGGGGATTCAAAACTTTTACTATTGTGGATTCTGGATTCCGGCGTTCGGCGGAATAAACGGGCAATAAATCAGAGGCTAATGGCGTGAGTGCATTCGAAAAAACAATCAAAGAAACAGCCAATCTGGTCGAAGGCGCCTTGGACGGCTTTTTGCCGTCGCAGGATGGGCCCCTGGGCCGTGTCGCTGACGCCATGCGCTGGGGCGCGCTCGATGGTGGCAAGCGGTTGCGTCCTTTTCTGGCGATCGCCGCGGCGGACATGTTTGATTGCCCGCGCGAGCGGTCTGTGCGGGTTGGCTGCGCGGTGGAGATGATCCATTGCTACAGCCTCATCCATGATGATCTGCCGGCGATGGATGATAGCGATCTGCGTCGCGGGCGACCTTCGGTGCACAGGAAGTTCGATGACGCGACGGCGATCCTCGCAGGTGATGCGCTGCTGACCCAGGCTTTTGAAATTCTCGCCGGGAAAGAAACGCATCCCGATGGGGATGTGCGCTGCGCGATTGCGCTGGAGCTTGCCCGCGCCTCCGGCAAGGAGGGCATGGTCGGCGGTCAGATGATCGACATCTACGCGGAGCAGAAGGATTTTGATCTTGCCGGCGTCACGCAATTGCAGCGTTTGAAAACCGGCGCGCTGATCCGCTTTTCAGCCGTTGGCGGCGGGCTGATCGGCGAGGGCGATGGTGACGAAATTGCTGCGCTCACCGCTTACGCAGAAGATTTGGGGCTCGCCTTCCAGATTGTCGACGACATTCTCGATGCGACAGCGGATGCGCAGACGCTTGGCAAGCCGGCGGGGCAGGACGCGGAGATGGACAAGGCGACCTTCATCAAGCTTCTCGGCATGGACGGCGCCAAATCAAAAGCGGCGGAACTTGTCGAGCGCTGTAAGGCGCATCTGGGTCGCTTCGGCGACGCCGCCGCGCCGTTGAAAGGCGCCGCTGACTTTGTTTTTGAGCGGAAGAGCTAGGCACTTCATTTATTACAGAAGTGGTCCGATACCCACTGAAAGCGTACACGCAAAGACTATACATTGTGGTCCGAAATCCACCACTTTATTCAAATGGTGATGAGCGAAATAATCACGCCTGCAACCACAATCGGCCACAGCAAGCCAGGCCAATCCAAATATTCTATTCCCAGCATTACCCCAGTAAGGGCGAAAGAGCTGATTACCTACCATATGAAGGCGGTAAGGTATTTGGCGCGGGGGTTCTTTATAGGCCACATATCTTTGATATTAGCTACTGCCAAAGATGTGCTTCAAGGGCGAACAATCATTGTGTCTGTTTTGGTCCAATAACATCATGGCAAAATCTTACTAAGCCATCGTTTCCTGTTCCAGGCGATCCAACAATGCATTAATCCCATTCGATGCGATGAACGAAGAAAACTCTTCGCGCTTCACCAGCATGATCGAAACGCCGGAAACGATAATGTCGATGGCCTTGTGTTCGCCGGACTGAAGTTTGCGCACCCGCCAGTCGACCATGATCGGCGCATCGTCCTTGCGTTCAAACTGTGTGCGAACAATCACATCGCGGGAGCCGATGGCTTTTGCATCGACCACTTCCAGCGGCTTGCCGACGATTTCTTCAAACTGTTCGGCGTAGAGCTTGGTGATGTAGGGCG
Organism: Hyphococcus sp.; assembly: GCA_965230025.1. Lineage (GTDB taxonomy): Bacteria > Pseudomonadota > Alphaproteobacteria > Caulobacterales > Parvularculaceae > Hyphococcus. Next base: position 25,710 of record CBDDKD010000051.1, on the reverse strand, counting down.
AGAAGATTGAGTTATAGCGCGCGGTCTGGGCGTCGGTCATGGTCTTGCGCGACTCGCCCAGCATGAACTTGCCAATGGTCTCAAGCGCGAGCCCGTCTGAGAGCACCACGCGGAAATTCTCGAGCCGTTCCGCTTCGGTGGCGTCCGCATTGGTCAGCGCTGTCGTTGCGCCGGCGGTCAGCGCCTTGGCGAAGTCGATAGCGTTTTCAATATTGCCACTTTGCGTTTCCGCGGCGGGTTCGGCGTCCTGCGCCAGCACCGGCGCGGTTGCGGAGGCGGCGGCGATCAACGCGGCGAGAATCCGGAAGCGAGACATAAACATAACGTCCATCCTGTAATTTGCGCGATTTGATGCGCCCCGAGAGAGTGCCCACAATATGGAATGATTGCGGCGGTATTCCAGCGAGCATCGATCAAAAGTTCGGCGCCCGGGTTAAAAAGTGGAAAGTGTGTGGTTTTGGCGACCCTCGGGCTGCGCCTGGGGATTGTGAGCTAATGCGTTGAATTTAATCGCCTTTAAAGACAGTTGTTGGCTCGCTGGAATGGGCAGACCGCTTGTCGGCGTAGCGAAAGGCGGCCGGCAGGACGAGGAGGGTGCAAATCAGCGTGTAGGCGATGGCGATGGACAAAAGCTCCCCCATGCTGGCCGTGCCGCGATGTGGGGAGAGCATCAGGCTTCCGAAGCTGGCGACCGTGGTCAATGCCGAGAAAAGCACCGCTCGCGGCGTTGAGGTGCCGAAGACGCCTTCGCCGGCCGCGACCTGTTCATGGCGCAGCACCAGGTGGATGCCGCTGTCGACGCCGATACCGATCAACAGCGGCAGCACAATGACATTGGCGTAGTTGAACGGAACATCGAGAATGACGCCTGTCGCCGCTGTCAGGATCGCCGCCAGAAGAAGCGGGAATAGAATCAGAAATACCGTTTTGACTTGGCGCACCAGCAGCCAGAGAAAAATTGCGATGATCGCGAAGGCGATGGACGTCGCCTGCAGCATCGCGTTTGAAATAATCTCGCCGGCTTTTTCCGCCTGATACGCGCCGCCTGCAAGGTCAGGAAAGAGCGCTTCCACTTCATCGACAAATTCATCGAGCGCGCGCCGGTCGCGCAAATCTTTTTCAGGCAGAATGTCAACGCGCCATGATCCGTCCGGTGAATAATACCGCTCGCGCAAGGAAGAGGGCAGCGCGTCCATATCGACATAATCAGCCGTCATCTGTGTGCGCAGCAGGTCAATCAATTGCGGCCAGTAGGCGAAGATATTTTGTTGCAGGTTTTCGATGAGCGCCGGGTTGTCAGCCGCTTCCAGATCGCCGAGCAATGCGCCGAGGCGCCCGCCTGGACCATCCGTATGCGCCTCACTGAGGCGCGCGCGTAATGCGGCGACGCCGTCTAAGGCGCCGGGTCCTTCAACGCTTGCCGGTTCGGCGTCGAGCGCGAAAACGAGCGTGCCGGCGCCGAAATCAATAAGCTCCAGCTTTTCATCCTGATCTTCGGGCACGAAATCAGGCAGCGAGCGCGTGCTGGCGACGGAGGCGAGGCCGCTCGCACGGGCCGCGCTGTCGAGAGCGTCCTCCTGTGACCCGACAAGGCGTGACAGGCGATAAGGCGCAGTCTCCGTGTCGTCGAATAAGAGGTTGAAACCTTTGACCGATGGCGCATTTGGATTGCGCAGCGCCATCTGGTCGGCGTCAAAGCGAACCTGCGGCATCAGCAGCAGGGCGGCGACGCCCAGAAGAATGGTGATAACGGCGATCGGCCCGGAGATTTTTGACAGCGCATTGAACAACGCCCGGACGCGTCCGGAATGTCGTCGCGGGCGCCGGTCAGGAAACCCGGCGAGCGCAGCCGGAAGAAACGTCACCGAGACGAAGAATGCGATAATGACGCCGGCGCCGGCGATCACCCCAAGCTGTGCGATGCCATCGAATTTGGTCGGGACAAAAGACAGGAACGCCAATGCCGTCGTTGGCGCCGCAATCGCCAGCGCCGGCCCGACTTCGTGAAGCGCGCCCTTCAGCGCAACGGCAATTTCCTGTCCCGCCGCGCGGCGTTCCTGCACATGCAGGAGCAGGTGAATGGCGAAATCGAGACCGAGCCCTACAAGCAGCACCGTAAAGGCGACGGACACCAGATTGAGTTCGCCGACAAAGGCGGCGGCGAAGGCCGATGTCAGCGTGATGGTGACGATGAGCCCGACAAGCGTGATGATCGCCATGCCGGCGGAGCGATAACACATCAGCAACAGCAGGCTGACAAGGATCAATGACAACAGCATAGACATGCCGATGCCGGTCGTAACGGCTTCAAGTTCCTCGACGCGCAGCGCCGGGTCGCCGGTGATGTAGCTTTCGACGCGGCCATTGTATTTTGCATTCAGGGCGTCGATTTCCGCTCGGATCAAACGGATACCCGGCTTCGCCGGTTGCAGGCGCGTATAGTCAAGCGTTGGCGTTGCGTAGAGAAGGCGTGTGAACGCAGCCGTATCGTCGCCGCTGGTGTCGAGCGCGCCCATCCATGAAAACGGTCGCGCCTCGCCTTCAAGCGTTGCTTCGACAACATCGCCAAGCTCGCCGTAAAGCGATTGCAGCGTGTCTTTGCCAAGTTCCGACTGCTCGGCGAGCGCGTCGTTGTCAGCAAGCGTTGTGAATAATGTGCCGACGGTCGGACTTTGTATAAGCGTTTCAATCAGGCCCGACGCCTTCGACATTTGTGTCAGGCGGCTTTCCAGTTCGCCTTCGCTTAAATAGAGCAGGCCGTTCTGGCGAAAGAACGGTTCCTGCGCCGGGGCGAAGACCGCACTGAATTCTTCCGGTTTGTCGATAAGCGCCGCGCGCAGATCGGCGATGTAAGCGTCGGCTTCATCAAGGCTGGGCGCGCGGGCGATGACAATAATGTCGGTCTTGATCTGCGGGAACGCTTCGCGCAGCTGCGCCGCCCGCTGCTGGAACGGCAGGTTGGGATCCAGCATCGAGCTGGTGTCGGTGTTCACTTTCAGATTGGTCGCGGCGTAATAGCCGGCGGCCGCGGTTGCGGCCACAATCAGCAAACCGAGCAAAACGCCGCCTCGGCGGGCGGCGTCTGACCAGGCCGTCAACACCTTCTCGATTAGTTGCAACATGAACGCGCCGCCTGAATTCCCCGTAACTGGTTGATGCCGTTAGCCTCAGCCGACAGCACTATAGGGATGTTCCAAGCCGGGTAAAACCGTCAACCCGCCGCCTTGCCGGAACCTGTGGCCTTCGCTAGTGCTGTCGCCAATGAGTAAAAACAACAATTTCGCGGGCGATCTCGCCTTTCTCGACGACAAGCGCCCGGCCATGACCGAGACCTTGCGCGCCTGGTGCGCGATAAATTCCGGCAGCGGCAATCTGGACGGGCTGAAAGCCATGCATGGCGCGCTTGGCGAGGCTTTCGGCGGCCTTGGCGCGGATGTAGAGAGCGCGGCCTCGCGGCCCCATCAGATCGTCACCCCGGATGGGGAGAAAAAGGACCAGCCGGTCGGGGATATGCTTCGCCTTGTGAAGCGCCCCCAGGCGCCGGTGCGGGTGCTGCTTTCCGGGCACATGGACACCGTCTTCGCCGTCGATCACCCGTTCCAGGGGGAGACCTTTCTCGACGATGATACGCTGAACGCGCCGGGCGCTGCGGACATGAAGGGCGGCCTTCTGGTTATGCTTTACGCCCTGCAGGCGATTGAGCATTCATCGCTGGCGGACCGGATCGGCTATGAAGTTCTGATCAACGCCGATGAGGAGATCGGCTCTCACGGCTCCGCCCATATGCTGACGGAAGCGGCGAAGCGCGCCCAGTTCGCCTGCGTCTATGAGCCGGCGCTGCCGGATGGGACGCTCGCGGGCGCGCGCAAAGGCAGCGGCAATTTCGCCGCCGTGTTTACCGGCAAGAGCGCTCATGCGGGACGCGAACATCATCTTGGCCGAAACGCCATCGCCGCGGCGGCGGAATTCATCACCGCCATTGACGGGCTGACCGGCGCCCGCGAGGGGCTCACCGTCAATGTCGCGAAAATTGACGGCGGCGGGCCGCTGAACGTCGTGCCAAACAATGCGATTGTCCGTTTTAATGTACGCCTTGAGCAACCGGACGATGCGGCATGGTTTGAGAAACAAGTGCGGTCAATCCTGACACGGATCGATGGCCGGGACGGCTATGGCGCCGAACTGACCGGTGGTTTCACGAGGCCCCCCAAGCCGATGACGCCGAAATTGCTGGCGTTCTTCAACGCTTTGAAAGCCGCCGGCGCGGATCTGGGGCTGGCGATTGACTGGAAGCCGACGGGCGGTTGTTGCGACGGCAATAATATCGCGGCCACGGGTATTCCGGTGATCGATACGCTGGGCGTGCGCGGCGCAAACATTCACTCGGCGCAGGAATATGCAAAACTCGACAGCCTGGTGGAGCGCGCCAAGCTGTCGGCGCTGTTGCTTTTAAAGATTGCCGCCGGAGAGCTTCCCAATCCGGGCGCGCTGGATAATCAGGAGACGAATTGATGTCTGAGGCGTTTATGCGGCCTGTGCGCCCGGATGATTTCGACGAAATCCTGGCGCTGGCGAAACTGTCCGGCGGAGGCATGACCAACTTGCCGCCGGAGCCGGATGCGCTGCGCGCGCGGGTGAATTTCGCTTGCAGAAGTTATGAGATAAATGCGACCGAGCCGGGCGGCGAAGTCTACATGATGGTGCTGGAAAAGGACGGCAAGGTGCTTGGCACCTCCGCCGTTTTTTCCGCTGTGGGTCTCGATCATGGCTTCGTCAATTATCGCATCAACAAGACCGTCCACGCTTCGACGCAGCTTCGCAAGCGGGTTGAGCGTCGCCTGCTGGTGCCAACCCATGACTTCACGGGGTGTTCCGAGGTCGGATCGCTTTTCCTGTCGCCGGAGGCGCGCGGCGGCGGCTATGGCAAATATCTGGCGAGGGCGCGCTATCTCTTTATTGCGCAGCATCGCGATATTCTCGCCGATCCGGTTTGCGCGGAGCTGCGCGGCTGGCGTGGTCCGAATGGCGAACAGCCGTTCTGGGAGGCGCTCGGCAAACCCTTCTTCGACATGGAATTCGAAGCGGCGGATGTCGCAAACTCCGCCATGGGGAACCAGATCATCGCTGACATGATGCCGCGCCATCCGATTTATGTGGCGCTGTTGCCAAAGGAAGCGCGCGATATTCTTGGCAGGCCTCATGAAGGGGCCGTGCCCGCCTATAACATGCTGCTGAAGGAAGGGTTTCAGTTTCGCGGTTATATCGATGTCTTTGACGGCGGACCGCTGGTCGATGCGCCGATCGATGAAATAGAAACCGTCAAGGCGAGCAAGGTTTACAAAGTGGCGGCGCTCGCCGATCCGGGCGCAGCGCCGTTAATGCTGATGGCGGGGGGACGGCTCTCAACGTTTCGCGCCTTGCGCGCGCCGGCGAAGGTGAGTGGCGACAGCGTGACCATCAGTGAAACGTCAGCAAAAGCCCTGGGTGTCGCCGCAGGCGATGAAATCCGCGCGGTGGAATGGTGACGGCCATAAAGCGGAATGTGTGAAGATGGAGCAGAGGGTTGTCATTGCCGGACTTGTTCCGGCAATCCAAAGAAATAAGTAGGTAAAACATCTTGTGGATCACCGGCACAAGCCCGGTGATGACAATCTCAAAGGTCAGGAAAGAGGCTGACGGCATGACCAACAAAATTCTTATCAATGGCGAATGGCGCGATGGCGCCGGCGCTTCGTTCTCAAGTTTCGATCCGTCAACGGGCGAGGAAATCTGGAGCGGCGCCAGCGCAACAAAAAGCGATGTTGAAGACGCCGTCGGCGCAGCGCGCAGCGCTTTTGAGAGCTGGGCGCTGACGCCGCTGGCTGACCGGATCGCGGTGATGGAGCGCTATCGCGACTTGATCAAACGCGACGGCGAGGAGCTGGCGCACCTGATCTCCCGCGAGACCGGCAAGCCGTTCTGGGAAACCAAGACCGAAGCAGCGACGGTCGCGGGCAAGGTCGATATTTCGATCCGCGCCTATCATGAGCGCACGGGCGAGAAAGAAACGCTGACCGGCGCGACGATGGGGATGCTGCGCCACAAGCCTCATGGCGTGATGGCGGTGCTGGGGCCGTATAATTTCCCGGCGCATCTCGCCAACGGCCATATTGTGCCCGCGCTGATCGCCGGCAACACCGCCGTCTTCAAGCCGTCGGAAATGACGCCGGGGCCCGGCGCTTTTATCGTTGAACGGATGGTTGAGGCAGGCGTGCCTCCGGGCGTCGTCAATCTGGTGCAGGGCGCGCGTGAGACAGGGGAGGCGCTGACCGGCGCCGATGTCGATGGCGTTCTCTTTACCGGCGGCGCCAAGACAGGCCTTGCCATTCACAAACAATTCGCTGACCGGCTCGATGTGATACTGGCGTTGGAACTTGGCGGCAACAACCCGTTGATCTGGTGGGATACGGACGATGTTGACGCGGCGGCGCTCGCCGTCGTGCAGTCAGCGTTTCTGACCAGCGGCCAGCGCTGCACCTGTGCGCGGAGACTGATCATCCAGCAAGGCGCTGCAGGCGATAAAGCCATTGAAGCGCTTGCCAAGCTGACCGACCGATTGATCGTCGATCAACCCTTTGCCGACCCGCAGCCCTTTATGGGACCGGTGATCTCCCCGAAGATCGCCGAAGGGCTGGAGCGCGCCTTCGACCAGCTTGTAGAGCGGGAAGGTGAGGCGATCCGGAACCTGTCCGTGCGTGACGATGGCGGCGCCTTCGTGACGCCGGGCATTGTCGATGTGACGCGCAGCGAAGCCGTCCCTGACGAGGAGCATTTCGGGCCGCTATTGAAAGTCTGGCGCGTCGGCGAGTTCGATGAGGCGATTGCGCGCGCCAATGCAACGTCATTTGGATTGTCTGCGGGCATCCTCTCCGACGACAAAGCGAAATGGGAGAAATTCCTGGCGCTGTCGCGCGCCGGCATTGTCAACTGGAACCGACAGACCACAGGCGCTTCCGGCGCAGCGCCATTCGGCGGCATTGGCGCCTCGGGCAATCATCGTCCGAGCGCCTACTACGCGGCGGACTATTGCGCCTATCCCGTGGCGTCGATGGAAGGAGAAGAGCTTCTTCCGATGGCGGATGATCAGGTTGGGTTGAAATGACTCATTACGAATACAATTTCGACGGACTGATCGGCCGGACACATAACTATGCAGGGCTGCTCACCTCTCCCCATCGGGGAGAGGTCGGATTTACAGCGTAAATCCGGGTGAGGGGGAAGAGACTGAATTGATAGCGGGTGCGATATTCCCCCTCATCGGCCCTTCGGGCCACTTCTCCCCAGTGGGGAGAAGATAAGGGAGCGCGGTTTGAAAACTGAACTGGCGAGAAAGCTCAGACGAGACCAGACAGATACAGAGCGCAAGCTCTGGTCGCGGCTTCGCAATCGCCAGCTAGACGGATTTAAGTTCAGGCGGCAAGTTCCCAAAGGTCCATATGTAGTTGATTTCTGTTGCGCAGATGCGCGGTTGATCGTTGAGTTAGACGGCGACCAGCACGCCTTTGGAGAGAATCAAAAAAATGATGGTCAACGAACGCGATATCTTAATGAAAGCGGATACAGAGTGCTCCGCTTCTGGAACATCCATGTTCGAGAGAACATAGATGGCGTAATTGAATCGATTTCGATCGCATTGAAAGAACCTCCTTTGGCGGCGGCGTCGATTCCCTCTTCCCGGCGGGGAGAGGGTTAGGGTGAGGGGCAAGATGTGTTGAGTTTATCTCTTAACTCTGACATCTCTTCCCCGTCACTCATAATCAGGGGTTTCGATCTCTCCCGAGGAGGAGAGATGAAGGAGCACAACCTTGACTGAATTCCACGAATACAATTTCGACGGCCTGATCGGCCCGACGCATAACTATGCGGGACTTTCCTTTGGCAATCTGGCTTCCGCGAAAAACGCCGGCGCCGCGTCGAACCCGCGTGAGGCTGCTTGCCAAGGCCTCGCCAAGATGCGCGCTGCGATGGAGCTTGGGCTTCGCCAGGGTTTTCTGCCGCCGCAGGATCGACCACATTTGAAAACCCTGCGCGCGCTTGGCTTTTCCGGAAGCGACAGGCAGATCATTGAAAAGGCTGCGGCCGCCGAACCGCAATTGCTCGCAAATTGTTATGCGGCGTCATCCATGTGGACGGCGAATGCGGGGACCGTTGCGCCATCACCGGACACGAGCGACGGAAAGGTTCATTTCACGGCGGCTAATCTCGCAGCGAATTTTCATCGTTCTATAGAAGCGGAAACAACCGCGCGCACGCTTGCGCATATTTTCAACGATGATGACTGCTTCGTTCATCATTCGCCACTGCCGGGCGCGATGCATTTCGGTGATGAGGGCGCCGCCAATCATGGCCGCCTGTGTGAGGCCCATGGCGACGCAGGCGTGCATCTTTTTGTTTATGGTGTAGACGGCGAGAAATTTCCCGCCCGCCAGAAACAGCGCGCCAGTGAGGCGGTCGCCCGCAATCATTTGCTTGATCCATCGAAAACTGTTTTCGTTCAGCAATCGGCTGCTGCGCTGGACGCCGGGGCCTTCCACAATGACGTGGTTGGCGTCGCCAACGGAACCGTCCTGTTCCTGCATGCGCAAAGCTTCGCTGATCCGAATGCGGCCTATTCCGCCATCCGCGAGGCGGCGCCGTTTGTCGAAATTGTCGAAGCGCCGGCGGACAAGGTTTCCCTGAATGATTGCATCAAGTCTTACCTCTTTAACTCGCAGCTTCTCACGTTGCCCGGCGGTGAAATGGCGCTCCTCTTGCCGACCGAAGCGGAGGAAAATCCGCGCGTTAAAGCTTTCGTTGATGATACGGTTTCGAAAAACAATCCGATCAACCGCGTGATCTACAAGAATGTGCGCGAGTCTATGCGCAATGGCGGCGGGCCGGCGTGCCTGCGTTTGCGTGTTGTACTCTCGGAAAAGGAAGCAAAGGCGGCTAGCTCGCATTTCCTTCTCGACGATGACAAGGTCACAAAGCTCGAAGAGTGGGTAAGAGCACATTATCGTGATCGCATCACGCCGGACGATCTGCGCGACCCTGCGCTGATGGACGAAAGTTTCGCCGCCATGCAGGCCCTGACGGACCTTCTTCACATGGGCGCCTTTTACGACTTTCAGCAATAGGCGCCCGGTCTGTGCCAGATCAGGACAGACCAGCCTGAACCTTGCTTGAATCTGCCTGATCCGTAGGGCGGTTTTAAGACTTCCTTGCCATAACTATCGCCGTTTTAAGAGTGTTCTGGAGCGGCTTGTGGCACAATCCGGCGATCATATGGATCAGACAGATGCGCCTGACGGCGCGTCAGTCGTGTCCGGCGTGATTGCGACCGCCCTGACGCGACACCATCAAATCGCCACCCGGATTATTATTGCGTCTTTTGGCGCGGTCATTCTCGGCCTCGTCGGCAACGCTTTCATGGGTATTCTCTGGCTGGTCGCCGTCATGCTGAGCCAGTGGGCCGATACCGCAATCTGGGCGCCGTTCCGCGATCCGGCCCGGACGGCGTCCCCATCGAAGCGCGAGTGGATCTTGCTTTGCGCATCGGCAGCGCAAGCATCGATTATTTATTCCCTGTTTCCGGCAATGATATGGTGGCTCTGGGGCGCGCAGGGAAAGATATTCGCAACCCTTTGGCTGTGTGGCGCGCTTTTGCATGTCACGATGCACATGCATCATGAGCGACGGACGTTCTTCGCCGCCGCCATCCCCCATTTGATATACTTCTTTGGCTTGCCGCTTTATTCGCTAGCCTTGAATACAGAACCGGGCCGTCTTGGCGCGGTTGCGATCATGATCGGCGGGCTCCTTTATGTCGGCCATCTGATTGTCGCGTTCAAGGAGTACAAACAAACAAGCGCCGCCATGCGTCTGGCGCGCGAACATGCGCTTGAGCGCCAGGCGGCGGCGGAGCATGCAAATAACGCCAAATCCGCGTTTCTCGCCAATATCAGCCATGAAATCCGAACACCCATGAACGGTATCCTCGGCATGGCGACGGCGCTTGAGGCCAGCGACCTTACGTCTGAGCAGAAAGAAAAACTGAAAGTCATCAGCGAGTCGGGTGATTTGCTTTTGTCAGTCCTCAACGACCTTCTCGACTTTTCAAAGATTGAGGCCAGTCATATCGAGTTTGAAGAAAAACCGTTCGATCTTTGCGATATTATCAAAAGAGTCGACGGCCTTTATCGTCAGCAGGCAGAGGAAAAAGGCCTTGAGTTCTCTTCAACTTGCGAAGGCGACTGCGGCGCCATGCGCATCGGTGATGCACATCGCATCGTCCAAGTGTTGCATAACCTGATCGCCAATGCGATCAAATTCACGGCGCAAGGGTCAGTGCGGGTGCGCATTCGCTCGCCACAGCGCGAAAGCGGAGAAGGCCCGGTCATTATCGAGGTGGCGGACACCGGGATCGGCGTTTCTCCCGAGCAGGCGGCGAAGATTTTCGATCCGTTCACACAGGCCGATGTCACCACAACACGCAAATTCGGCGGCACGGGGCTCGGACTTTCGATCGCCAAGGGGCTGGTGGAGGCGATGGGCGGCACCTTGTCCTTGCGTTCGAGTACAGGTCAGGGCTCGACATTCTTCATCGAGCTTCCGTTGCGCTGCGTGGAGAGCGTTCAGCCGCAACAATCTGTTGAGGTCGCAGCGGCAAGCGTGTCAGCGCCAGCAACCACAACTGGGCCTGTGTCAGGCCTGAAAATTCTTGCTGCGGAAGACAACATTGTGAATCAGGCTGTCCTGAAGGCGTTTCTTCTGCAACAGCAGCATAAGGCTGAATTCGCCGGAAACGGGCTTGAGGCGGTCAACGCGTATAAGCGCAACGAATTCGACTTAGTGCTGATGGATATCTCCATGCCGGTTATGGATGGCGTTGAAGCGCTGCGTCAGATCCGGTTCCTGGAACGCGATGAAGGCGGGGTCAGAAACACGCCGATGATTGCAATATCCGCCCACGCCATGCGTCAACAGGTCGAGGAATACCTTGCGGCTGGATTTGACGGTTATCTGACCAAACCGGTCAAAGCGCAGGAGCTTCACGACGAGATTGCGCGCGTGATTAAGGAGCGACAGATATCGGATGCTTCCGACACTACACCGGCCGCAGTCTCTTCAACCTAACGGTGGGATTGAGGCTCCGGCAACGGGACGACAATTTTCCGTTCGACCTCGCGCAATGTAAAACTGGACTCCACCGTAGCAATGTTCGGCATACGGAGGATTGTTTCCGAAAGAAACGTCTCATAGGCCGCCAGTGACGGAATCACCACGCGAATGAAGTAGTCAAATTTGCCGGTCACGAGATAGCATTCCATGACTTCCGATCGCTTCTGGATCGCGGCCTCGAATTCGCGCAGGGTCTTGTCGTCTTCGCGTTCCAGCTTGACGAGGATAATGACTGTGACATTGACGCCCAGGGCCTCGCGGTTGATCTCGGTGTGATAGCCGCGGATGATCCCGTCGGTCTCAAGTCGGCGCAACCGTCTGAGGCAGGGCGTCGGTGAAAGGCCCACCTTGTCGGCGAGCTCGGCGTTTGTGATTCGGGCGTTTTCCTGCAAATAGCGCAGTATCTTGTGATCAATATGATCCAGCTTCATGGGTGTCTTTCCTAGATTGTATTATCTATTTAGCATTATCTGCTAACCGTCAAGGCGCCAGACGGCTCATTTGGCGGGAACGGCCTTAACGTTGTGGATATAAGAGCGGCGCTTGGCGCCCCTTGCGCTGAACGCGCCGCGTATACATTTCGAACCATAAATCATCAGAGGAAGATCGCCATGGAAGCCCATGTTTTGCCGGTCGATGGCTGGCATAAAGTTGTTCACTTCACCGACGACAAGACCGGGCTAAATGCGATTATTTCCATTCACGATGCGACCCTCGGGCCGGGTTGCGGCGGGTGCCGGATTTTCCCTTACGACAATTTCGAGGCGGGGCTTGAGGACGTCAAAAATCTGTCGCGCGGCATGACCTTCAAGAATGCGCTTGGCGGCATTCCTTTTGGCGGCGGAAAGGCGGTGATTTTCGCCGATCCGAGAAAAGATAAAACGCCGGAATTGCTTCGCGCTTTTGGGAAGGCGGTCGATAGTCTCGATGGCCTCTATTATACGGCGGAAGATTCCGGCGTGACGGAAGACGATATGCACACTATCCGCTCCGTCACGAAATATGCGGCGGGTGTTGATGCGGGCGGCGTCGGGGGCAACCCTTCGCCCTTTACTTCGCGCGGCGTATGGCGGGGCATGCAGGCGGCGGCGCGTCATAAGTTCGGCGCGGAGTCATTGAATGGTTTGAAGGTTTCCATTCTTGGCGTCGGCGCAGTGGGCATGGAGCTTGCCCGGCTGATCCATGAAGAGGACGGCAAGCTTGTTGTTGCTGATGTGAATGATGCGGCTGTAAATGAGGCGTGTGAGCGGTTTGGCGCGCAAGCGGTTGCGCCGGAGGAGGCTGTTGCGGCGGATGTCGACATCTTTGCGCCCTGCGCCCTTGGCGGGGCGATCAACTCGGAAACAATCGACAAATTGAAGGCGAAGGTTGTCGCCGGCGCCGCCAATAATCAGTTGAAGACCCGGGAAATGGACCAGATGCTGCGCGATCGCGGCATTCTCTACGCCCCGGATTATGTGATCAATGCTGCGGGCGTGATCAGCGTGGGCCTTGAAATTCTCGGGACATGGACCAAAGAAGAGTTATCGCGGCGTATCGACAATATTGGCGTTACGCTGGCGGAAATATTTGAGCGCGCTGATGAGCAGGACCGCCCCACAGGCGCGGTTGCAGACCTGATGGCGCTGGAAGTCATCTCGCGCGGCAAGGAAGCGGCCTGAGTAAGGGCTGCAAAGGAGATATCATGACAGACAAAGACCCTATCGTAATCGCCGGCATGGCGCGCACGCCCATTGGCAATTTTCTGGGCGCCTTCAACGGTGTGAAAGCAACGGAACTCGGCGCTCGTGCGATTGAAGCGGCGCTCGACCGTGGCGGCGTTAAAGCTGACGATGTTGACGAAGTGCTGATGGGTTGCGTTCTGCCGGCTGGTCTTGGTCAGGCGCCGGCGCGCCAGGCGTCGCTTGGCGCCGGCATTCCGCAATCGGCTGGCTGCACGACCGTCAACAAGATGTGTGGTTCCGGCATGAAGACGGTGATGATGGCGCATGACGCGATCCTCGCCGGCGCCGGCGACGTTGTTGTTGCAGGCGGCATGGAGTCGATGACCAATGCGCCGCATCTTTTACCGACAGGCCGCAGCGGCATCAAATACGGGGCGGGGCAGGTCTATGACCATATGGCGATCGACGGTCTGGAAGACGCGTACGAACCCGGCCGCGCCATGGGCGTGTTCGCTGAAAAATGCGCCCGCGAATGGCAGTTCTCCCGCGAGGATCAGGACGAATATTCCATGCGCTCGGTGACGCGCGCGCAAGCAGCGATTGAGGACGGCTCGTTCAAGGCGGAAATCGTGCCGGTGGAAGTCAAAACCCGCAAAGGATCGGTCACTGTCGAGAACGATGAAAAGCCCAGCCTTGTCGACGCCAACAAAATTCCAAATTTGCGCGCGGCGTTTGAAAAAGACGGCACTGTAACGGCGGGCAATGCGTCGGCGATTTCCGACGGCGCGGCGGCGATGGTGCTGATGCGCGAGTCCACGGCGGCGAAAAACGGCGCAAAACCGGTCGCCCGCATTCTCGCCCACTCGACCCATGCGCAGGAGCCGGAATGGTTCACGACGGCGCCGGTCGCTTCAATCAAGACGGTGCTCGACAAAGCCGGCTGGTCCGCCGACGAGGTCGATCTCTACGAGATCAACGAAGCGTTTTCCGTCGTGCCGCTCGCGGCGATGCGCGAGCACAAGCTGCCAGCGGAAAAGGTCAACATTCATGGCGGCGCGATTGCGCTCGGCCACCCCATCGGCGCCTCCGGCGCGCGCATTCTCTGCACGCTGGTCAGCGCGTTGCAAAAAACCGGCGGCAAGAAGGGCGTTGCCTCGCTCTGCATCGGCGGCGGCGAAGCGACGAGCGTTGCGCTGGAGTTGGTTTAAGTCCTTCCTTGCCAGGATGAGCGGGGTTAGTACTACTCCCCGCTCACCGCCGGAACATCCGTAAACGGCGTAATCCCGAACTCCGGATAAATCTCGCTGGGGAAATAGACCGTTCCGCCGCGGGAGACGAGAGCGATGGTCTTGATCGCCTTTATGTCCTTGGTGGGATCGCCGGGCACGAGGAAGAAGTCGGCAAGCTTGCCGGGCTCAATCGAACCAAGGTCTTCGCCGAAGCCCATATAGTCCGCCATGTCGTAGCTCGCGCGCTTTAAAGCTTCCGCCGGCGTAAAGCCGAACTCCTGAAACAGTTCTACTTCGCGATGCAGATTGAATGCGCCTCCGAGGTCCGTGCCGGGAACAAGAAAAATCCCGCGCTCATGCATCATCGTGAGCGTTTCAAGGATTTTCTTGTAAGCCGCGCGATAGGCGACGTCTTCCGCTTCGTCGGCGACATTCAACAACGCGACCTTGGCGTTGCGCTGAACCGCAACCGGCATGTTGTCAATATAATCGCGCACGCCTAGCCGCGTTTCGCCATTGCGTCCAAGCATGCCGAACTCATGAATAACGGTGGTCGGATCGGCGACGATGCCGTTTTCCACCATCAGGTTCATCGTGCGCTGGACTTTGTCGCTTGCAAGATCGAGATCGACAAACTTCTTCATGCCGGTAATCCGGGCGAGGGTGCGCGTGTCGTCTTCCGGTCCAAGCACCCAGCTCAGCATCACCTGATTGATGTGGGTGATCTCGTCATAGCCCGCCTCGATCATTTCGTCGGGCGTTGAAAAGGCCGGGATGTGACCGGCGACGCGCATGCCGCGCGCGTGAGCTTCCGCCGCCATGGCTTCGACCCATTCGCCTTTAACAGAGCTGTAGATCTTGATCTGGTGGTAGCCGCCACGATCGGCATACATCCGCACGAGATCGACGGCTTCTTCTTCGGTCGCGGCGAGTTCGCCGGTGGAATTGTTGGTCGGGCTGACGCCTTCGATAAAGCCGCTCATGGAAATGCGCGGTCCGGCCAGAACCCCGCTCTCGATCTTCTCGCGCAAGGGTTCGAGCACGTCGATTTCGTTGCCCATGTCGCGCACCGAGGTGACGCCGGCGAGCACGTTGATGAGCGCATCGTCGTCGCCCATATGGCCGTGCATGTCCCAGAGACCAGGGATCAGCGAACCGCCTGCGCCGTCGATCACGACTTCGCCGTCAGCGCCCGGCGCATCGGCGGCTTCGATTGCGGCGATGCGGTTGTCTTCAATAATGACTGAGACCGGCGCCGACATATCCAGCGTTTCCGGCTGGAACACCCGCACATTCCGAATACGCACTGGCGCGTCGTAATTATGCGCAAAGCGCGCTTGAATATCTTCATAGCGCGCCGCACCGTAGCTGGCGGCGAGATTGCGAAGGCGCTCTTCCTCCGCTTCGTAGCCTTCGCGAATGGTGATGAAGCGCGGCGTGATATAGGCGAAAAACTTGTCCTCATCGTCCAGAATGAAATAATCCGGATCGAGATCGGCGCCGGTGAGTGCATAGGTGGTGACCGCTTTCTCGCCATCGACACCGGTTACGGTCAGTGTTTCCATTTCTGTCAGGCGTAACTCGCCAGCAGGCAGGGCGGGCATTCTGTTATCGCTGTCGTTCAATAACGCACGCGCATAGACGAATGCAGCATAGGGGCTTGCAAACTGGCTGATATAAAGCGTGGGTTCATCGACTTCCCCGCTGTCAGACCCCGTTGCATCCGTCCATGTCGCCGCGCCGCCATTCAGTGTATAGCTTTCTTCAACGGCGTTGCCGAATGTCGTATTGCCGGAGATCGACCAGGAGATGGGCGCGCCCGCCTCATCGACCTTAAGTGTCTCTGCAAATGTGGGGCCGCGGCCGTTATTCTTGAAATCATAATCGACCATGGTTTCATCGCCGTTGTGGTCGACGTTGAGGTGGCCGACCCGCGTACCGGCGATGATGATCGCGAAGCTTTCCTGTTTTACGCCGTCTGCGCTTGTTGCTGCTGTATTCGTCTGTTGTGAACAAGCGGCGGCCGCCAGCAGCGCCAGCGCGCCTGCAAGTTGAAGTTTTGTCATGTGTCCCCTCGGCTGTCCCTGGTTTTTCTGACCGGACTATTTCACAAGCCGCCCCGGGCGGCTAGCAGTCTTGGGTAGACCGCCCTTTAAGAGGGACGGAATGCCTCGAAAATCCTTGCGGCCAATCCATTGCCCAGCTGTGGGCGGAGGTCTAAAGAAGGCGCAAATAATGATGAGGAGACAACGCATGGCGGACGCCAGCGGCGCAAAAGCGCAGGAAAAAGTGACCTTTGACTGGCAGGACCCGCTTCTGCTGGAAAGCCAGCTTTCCGATGAAGAGCGGATGATCCGTGATGCGGCGCGGGGCTATTGCAATGACAAGCTCATGCCGCGCGTTATTTCAGCGAATCGTGAGGAGCGCTTTGACCGCGAGATCATGACCGAGCTCGGCGAGCAGGGGCTGCTCGGCGCGACGGTTGCGGAAGAATATGGCGGCGGCGGCGCCAGCCATGTCGCTTACGGTCTCATCGCCCGAGAGGTTGAGCGCGTCGACAGCGGCTATCGCTCCGCAATGTCAGTGCAGTCATCACTTGTGATGTATCCTATCGAAGCGTTCGGTACTGAAGAACAGAAAAAGAAGTATCTCCCGAAACTCGCAAGCGGCGAATGGATCGGCTGCTTTGGGCTGACCGAACCGGATGGCGGCTCTGATCCCGGCGCCATGCGCACCAAGGCGGAGAAGGTATCTGGCGGCTATAAGCTCAACGGCGCCAAAATGTGGATCACCAATTCGCCGATCTCGGACCTTGCGGTGGTCTGGGCGAAGCTCGACGGTGAAATCCGCGGCTTCATTGTTGATCGCGATACGGATGGTTTCACGACACCGAAAATCGACGGCAAGCTTTCCCTGCGCGCATCGATCACTGGAGAGATCGCCCTTGACGATGCAGTGGTGCCGGAAGAAAACCTTTTGCCGAATGTAAAGGGCCTGCGTGGGCCGTTTTCGTGCCTGAATAAGGCGCGCTACGGCATTTCCTGGGGCGCCATGGGCGCGGCGGAATTCTGCTGGATGGCGTCGCGCGATTACGCGATGGAGCGTGTTGTGTTTAATAAGCCCATCGCCGGCACGCAGCTCGTGCAGAAAAAGCTCGCCGACATGCAGACGGATATTGCGCTCGGCCTGCAAGGGGCGCTGCAGCTCGGGCGGTTGCTCGACAGCGGCGCCTATGTGCCGGAAGCGATTTCCATGATGAAACGCAACAATTGCGGCAAGGCGCTGGAAATTGCGCGCATCGCCCGCGACATTCACGGCGGTAACGGCATCTCGGAGGAGTATCATATCCTGCGCCACGCCATGAACCTTGAAACCGTCAACACTTATGAGGGTACGCACGATATTCATGCGCTTATTCTTGGCCGCGCGATGACGGGTCTTCAGGCGTTTCAGTAATAAGCAGTATTCAGAGCAGGGTGGGCGTCGGTATGAAAAGAGTTGTGTTAGCGATGGCCGCGGCGGCCGTGCTGGTTGGCTGTGATAGCGATGAGAAAACGCAATCGCCAAAGTCGCCGACGGGACTGGTTGATATTTCGCTCATTCTGCCGGCGCCGCGCGAAGGTCACGTTGAAGACCGTTTCGCCATCATGGCTCTATCGTGCGTGCACCGCGAGTATCCCAACAAGATCAGCCATGTTCTGAATTCAGCGGACGATGCTCGCGCGCCGCATGAATTGACGCCAGCATTCTATGGCTGTTTCGACTGGCATTCATCGGTCCATGGCCATTGGTTGCTTGCGCGTATTTTAAAAACCGATCCGGAATCGCCGATGGCGCCGGCCATTCGCGAAGCTTTGGCGCATAGTTTCACGGATGAAAAAATTGCGGCGGAGGTCGCCTATTACACGGCGGCGGAACGCGCTTCATTTGAGCGCCCTTATGGCGTCGCCTGGTTCCTGCAACTGGTCGCCGAGCTCGAAGAAAGCGATGACGCGCAACTGGGCGAATGGCGTGAAACCCTTCAGCCGCTGGAAACCGCGATCATTGATCAAATCATGAGTTGGCTGACGAAGCTTTCTTATCCAATCCGTTTGGGAACGCATAACCAGACGGCGTTTGCGTTTGGACTGATGCTTGATTATGCGCGCACGGTTAAGAACGAAGCGCTTGAGACGGCGCTCGAAGAAAAAATCCGTGGATTTCATTCAGGAGACGTCAACTGCCCGATTTCCTATGAGCCATCGGGTGAAGATTTCCTGTCGCCATGTCTCATGGAAGCGGACCTGATGCGCCGTATCCTGACGACATCGGAGTTCGCGGCGTGGCTTGGTTCGTTTCTGCCGGGTATTCCGATGGATGGAGACGCTGACTGGTTAGCGCCAGGTATTGTGCTCGACCCGACCGATGGAAAGCTTGTCCATCTTGACGGCGTCAATCTTTCCCGCGCCTGGGCGCTGGAAGGCATTGCGGCGGCGTTGCCGGATGGCGATCCGCGCGTTGCGGCGCTTCTGGCGTCTGCGCAGATGCATAAAGAAACCGGGATCGCCGCCGTTTCCGATGAGCATTATGCCGGCAGTCACTGGCTCGCCAGTTTCGCGACCTATCTGACGACGAAACGCGGGCTTACGGGCGCCGGCGCCCCCTGATCAACACGTCAATAACGCCCGGCCGGTCATTGACGAAGGTGAGTGAAACGCGCCCATCCGCCTCAGTTGCGACCGTCGCCGGTACGGCGTTTTCAGTCAGGCGCCAGCCCTCGGGAAGCACCACCTTGTTGCGCGAGCGACCGAAGCTGCGGTCCCACAAGAACTCCTGATCGCTGACCGGAAAATACCGGCTGGGATCGGTGTATGTTTCTTCGATGCGCAATAGCCTGGTCTGATTTTTCTCGACAGGGTCAAACCAGATGACGACCAGTTCCGTTTCATCCGTAACCTCTTCGCCAATGTCGATATCCCGGTTTGTAATCTCTGCGCCATGCAGGGTTTCCACCTTCAGCGCTTCGCCGGTGTCGAGAATTTTCGCCGACGGGTTGGAGGCGCGGCTGCCGGGACGAACGATGTTCAAATAGCGGTCCATCCCTTCGCGAGTTTCCTCATAATCGTGATAGAGACGAAAGGAATGGCTCGCCGGGTCCTGCAGGAAGTAAACGATGTCTCTTGTCTGCGACGCGCGTTGCGGAATGTCCGCGTCGATGCGCGCCACCGGACGTGATGAGGTCAACGGCTCGTCGGATATATTGAGCGCGATGCGCTTGGGCGCACGCTCCCGACCTTCGATTGGCTTTGCCTTGACCTCGTAAGGCACGCCTGCAGCGCCCGGATTGATAAAGCTCAGCTCCAGGCGACCGTCATCGCGCAGCGTCACCTGTGACGGATAGTTCACGGATACAAGTTCATAACCGTCAGGTAAGACGACGGCGTTGCGCTTCACGCCCAGCGTGCGCGTGAAAGTGATCTCGCCGCCTTCGGAGAAATAACTTTCAGCGTCTATATAAGTCTTGTCGATCAATAACCGCCCGCGACCATTAGCCGGTACGGCTCGCGTCAGGTCAACACGGATATATTCCGATGTTTCGTCCGCATTGGGAACAAGCCCGCTCGCCAGCGCATCGTCGCCCTTTACCAGCGACCATTCAAGCGCTTCCCCGGTCATGCGATCGTAAACACCATGAACGTCAGGCTCGCTGCCGGGACGGATCTGATTGTAAAACCGTGTCGCGCCCTCGGTGGCGGCGCTCACATAGTAAGTGATGCGAAAGCTTTCGGTTTCGGGCGCCAGCAATTCGTACCGGGTGAAAGCGTCGGCCTGCGTCTGGCGCGATTGTGCGAAAAGAGGGCTGCTCAGGAAGGCAAGAGCGATGGCTAATGTCACCGCCTTGATCGCACCGGTCAGAAACGTCATCCACATACCCCTTTTCGCATCATGAGACTTATCTGTGCCCCGACTGGGGCGAAAACGCAATTTCCGTCGGAGGCTTGCATCAATCGGCAAACGCGCGCCTAATACACTGTTTGTATTGTAGTTTTACATGAATAACAGGCGCAGCTGATGTTGCGCCATACGCCGAATGAGGAGACCAAATATGACGGTACTTTTAAGCAACCTACGCAATGCGGTGATTACAGGAACAGTGCTGGCGATGCTGCTTGTGGTTTTTTACGTGATGTCTGGCGGCGCGCTTGACGCGAATTATACAAGGTTCTTTTTCCGTTGGGTCCATGTCCTGTCCGGCGTAATGTGGATTGGCCTTCTTTGGTATTTCAATTTCGTTCAGATCCCGACCATGCCGTCGATCCCTGACGAGCAAAAGCCGGCGATCGGAAAGTTCATTGCGCCGAACGCGCTGTGGTGGTTCCGCTGGGGCGCCATGTCAACGATCGTGACGGGGATTATCGTTGCTTCGCTCAACGGTTACATCGTCAATGCTTTAACATTCGGTCTGACAGACGGCTTTGTTCTCAACCACACCTTGATTGGCATCGGCATGTGGATGGGGCTGATCATGTGGTTCAATGTCTGGTTCGTCATCTGGCCGAACCAGCAAAAGGCGCTCAATATCGATAACAAATATCCGGACCTCGCGGCGGATGCGAAAGCGGCGTCTGCAAGAACCGCGATGCTCTTTTCACGGACGAATACGGTGCTGTCGATCCCGATGCTGTTCGCTATGGTTGGCGCGCAGAACCTCTAACGTAGAAAGCGCCGTCATCACTTCAGCGGCAGCATGTCTTCCAGTGTTTCAAGCCGATCCGCCTCGCGGGTCGGCTTGTCCCATCGGATGCGGTGGATGCGCGGGAACCGCATAGCGACGCCGGATTTGTGGCGTGGTGAGCGGTTAAGGCCTTCGAAGGCGATCTCAAGAACAAGGCCGAAGTCCTCGTCGAATCTGACCTGACGCACCGGGCCAAAACGGTCCGTGGTGTTGTCGCGCACGAATTTGTCTAGTTGTTTCAGTTCTTCGTCGGTGAAACCGAAATAGGCCTTACCCACGGGCACGATCTCACCGTCTCGCCAGACACCGAATGTAAAGTCCGAGTAAAAGCTGGAGCGGCGTCCATGCCCCCGTTGAGCATACATCATCACTGCATCAATGAGATAAGGGTCGCGCTTCCACTTCCACCATTCGCCTTTCGGGCGACCGGCGACATAAGGCGCGGATTTCTTTTTCAGCATTAGCCCTTCAATGGCGTCCGACGGCGGCGCGGCGCGAAGGCCTCGCAAGTGACCCTGATCATCGAATGCAACGAGCGGCGACAGATCAAGCCGTTGAGGATTGTGATCGGCGAAAAACTGCTCAAGGCGGGCCCGTCGTTCTGCAAATGGGAGCGCGCGTAAATCTTCTTCGCCAAGTTTGAGAAGGTCATAAGCGCGGATAAACGCCGGGTGAGACCCCAGCATTTTCTTTGACACAGTCTTGCGGTTGAGGCGTTGTTGCAGATCGCCGAAGGGGCGCACGGAAAACCCCTCCGCCTCCGGATTGAAAATCAAAAGTTCGCCATCAATGGCGGCGTCAAAATTCATCGCCGCCAGAATATCGGGGAAGGCGCCGCCAATATCGTCGCCGGTGCGGGAGTAAAGCCGCCGCTCACCATTCTCGGCGGCTGCCTGCACCCGCACGCCGTCCCATTTCCATTCGGCGATATGAAGGTCCGGCGAAATCGCCGGCAGGTCCTTATCCTCGTCCAGCGCATGGGCGAGCATCACCGGGCGGAACGGCGCCGCGGCGGCGTTGACCGGCTTTTCAGTGCGCCCCTCCAACCAGGCGAAAAGCTCCGCATAGGGCGGGGCGAGCCCATGCCAAAGTTCTTCCATTTCGTTTACATGGCGGTCGCCGAATTGCGCCAGCGCCAGTTTTGCAAGACGCGCCGAAACGCCAATGCGCATGCCGCCGGTCACGAGCTTTAACAGCGCCCAGCGGCCTGGCGGATCAAGAACGTCGAGATAATGTTCAACCAGCGCCGGCCCTTCCGTGCGGCTCGCCTGTTGCAGACTTTCGACAACCTCGGACAGAGGCGGCGTGCGGTTTGCGCCGCGCTTGCCCGGCCAGGCGAGAGATATGGTCTCCGCCAGATCGCCCACATATTCATAGGAAAGCTTGAATAACGCCTCATCCATCCGCTCAGCCATCAGGGAACGGAGCATCGCCGGTTTGACGGACGGAATGTCAAGGTCGCGCGTGATCGCGGCGATAGCATAGCCCCGGTCCGGGTCCGGCGCAGCGCGGCAATAATCGACGATGAGTTGCAGCTTGCCGTTACGCTGCGGCGTGACAACCAGCCGGTCGAGCAGGGCGGCGAAAGCTTCCATCACTCGTTCTCGTCTTCATAGCCGACAAGCCTTAGAGGCCGCGCGGCGACGCCGTTGAGTTCCGCCCAGCGCATCAGTGCGTCCTCGCGGCCATGCGTGATCCACAATTCTTTCGGCGCGATCTCTTCAATGGTTTGCGTCAACTCGTCCCAGTCGGCGTGGTCGGAAATGATCAGGGGCAGTTCCACGCCGCGCTGGCGCACCCGTTGTCGAATGCGCATCCAGCCGGACGCAAACACCGGTAACGGATCGGCGAAACGCCGCGCCCACCGATCCTGAATGGCGGACGGCGGCGCGATGACAATCTTGCCGGCGAAGTCCTGTTTGGCGCCGCGATTTTCAATAGTGGCCGGTTCAAGGGGGCCCAGCGCAACGCCATGGGTTTCATAAAGGTCGCAAAGCTTTTGCAGGGCGCCGTGAATGTATATCGGCGCGTCGTATCCTTCTTCGCGCAGATGCGTGATGATCCGCTGCGCCTTGCCGAGCGCATAAGCGCCGATGACGTGGGTGCGTTCGGGGAACTGTTCGACTGAGGCGAGAAGTTTTCGAATTTCCTCGCTCGTGTCCGGATGACGGAACACCGGCAGGGCGAAGGTCGCCTCGCTGATAAAGACATCACATGGCGTCACTTCGAAGGGCGGGCAGGTGGGGTCGCGGCGGCGTTTGTAATCGCCGGAGACGACAATCCGCATTCCATCTTTCTCGATCATCGCTTGCGCTGACCCAAGCACGTGTCCCGCCGGGATCAGGGTGACGCAAACGCCATTGATGTTCGTTGCATCGCGATAACGCGCAGATTGCGGGCTCGCTGTGAAGTCCTCGCCATAACGCGCGCCCATAATCGCAATTGTCTCAGGTGTCGCCAGCACCGCACCATGCCCGGCGCGCGCGTGATCCGCATGGCCATGGGTGACGACCGCGCGATCTACTGGCGCTGTCGGGTCCACATAGAAGTCGCCTGGCGGGCAATACAGCCCTTTCGGGGTCGGGTGGAGAAGGGCGTCGTACATTGAGGAAAGATAATACGTTCGCAACGGATCGCCAGACCAATCCCCGGCTCATCTTGCCAATACCCCCTCCCGAAACGGCTGGCGCCGTTTCGACGTCAAACGGGGTTGGGGCCCCGTTTGACCCTCAAGGGGGAGGTAAGGAAGGCGGCGATTGTAGATGCTCCAGCAGTTTGTCCAATACGCCCGGCAGATTGTTGTAAATCTCGTTGTTCCAGAACCGCAGAACAAAGTAACCTCGGCTTTGAAGCCAATCATCTCGCTTCTTATCCCTTGCAGCATCAAAAGCATGCTGAGCGCCGTCAAGTTCGACGATCAGTTTGCGCTCAAGACAGATAAAGTCAGCAACATAGGGTCCCATAGGATGTTGTCGGCGAAAGCGATATCCACCGAGCTGTTTCCCCCGCAACGCCTGCCAAAGCATCCGTTCAGCTTTGGTTTGATTGCGACGTAATCGACGTGCGAATTCATTGGCTATGACTTGGATTGTAGGCATCTGAGTGCAACTCTCCACCTCCCCCTTGAAGGGAGGTCGGAATTGCACGGCAATTCCGGGTGGGGGTGACATTCGCGCCATCCCCGACAACATAGGGATTGATGGCCGATAGTGCTTCAAAAGACCTGGCGGTCCCGCCGCCCAAATTCGCTGACTGGTTCGCGTCGCGCGGCTGGCGCGCGCGCGAGCACCAGCTTGAATGTCTTGCGGCGTCGCAAGCCGGCCTTTCATGGCTGCTGATCGCGCCGACGGGCGGGGGCAAGACGCTTGCGGGGTTTTTGCCCAGTCTTGTCGATCTCGATGCGCGTGAGGCGCCGGGTGAGGGGCGTCTCCACACGATTTACATTTCACCGCTGAAAGCACTTGCGGTCGATGTCGCACGCAATGTGGAAACACCGGTGGCGGAGATGGAGCTCAACATTTCCATTGAGACCCGCACAGGCGACACGCCGGCATCCCGGCGCCAGCGTCAAAAATTCAAGCCGCCGGATATTCTGATGACAACGCCGGAAAGCCTGTCGCTCCTCATCGCCTCGCCGGACGCGGCGCAGTACTTCAAAGGGCTGAAGCGTGTAATCCTCGATGAATTGCACGCACTGATCCCGAACAAGCGGGGGCATTTGTTGTCATTGGCATTGGCGCGGCTGCGCGCCCTGGCCCCGGCGGTGCGGTTTGCTGGGCTTTCCGCGACGGTGCCTGACGCGCGCCCGTTGATCGATTATCTGACGCCGCAGAATGTGAGCGCGCCATCCGCGAAGCTCATTCGCGGCAAGTCGGGCGCACAGCCGCAAGTCGATGTTCTGATGTCGGAGGAGCGTATTCCCTGGTCCGGCCATTCGGGCAAGCATTCCTTCATGGAGGTTTATGACCAGATCAAACAGGCGGGGATGACGCTGGTTTTCGTCAACACGCGCAGCCAGGCGGAGATTACCTTTGCCGCGTTATGGCGACTGAATGACAATAACCTGCCAATTGCGCTTCACCACGGGTCATTGGAAGTGGACCAGCGGCGCAAAGTGGAAGCGGCAATGACGCGGGGCGACCTGCGCGCTGTGGTCTGCACGTCGACGCTCGATCTCGGCATCGACTGGGGCGATGTGGACCTTGTGATCCAGATGGGGGCGCCGAAAGGCGCAAGCCGTCTGACCCAACGCATCGGGCGCGCCAATCACCGCATGAATGAGCCGAGCCGGGCGCTCCTGGCCCCGGCGAACCGTATGGAAGTGCTTGAATGTATCGCCGCAAAACAGGCGATTGACGAGGGCGCGCTCGACGGCGACCCGCCGCGTAAGGGAACGCTCGATGTCCTGGCGCAGCATATTCTCGGTACAGCCTGCGCCGCGCCGTTCCATCCGGATGCTCTTTACAAAGAGGTAATCAGCGCATCGCCCTATGCGGATTTGCTGCGTAAGGATTTTGACGACGCCGTCGAGTTCGTTGCAACCGGCGGCTACTCCCTGCAGCGATATGAAAAATACCGCCGTATCGTTAAAACGCCGGATGGCGAATATCGCGTGCGCGACAAGCTCGCTGTTCAGCAATACAAGATGAATGTCGGGACGATCACAGCGGCGCATGAGTTGAATGTGCGGCTCGCCAGCGCCAGAGGACCGAAACGGCCTGGCCGAAAACTCGGCACGGCGGAAGAATGGTTTTTCGAGCATATGAATATCGGCGATGCGTTTTATTTCGCCGGTGAAGTGCTGCGTCTTGAACGCATTGAGGGCAATGACGCCATTGTTACGCGCACGGTTGCGGAATCGCCGAAGCTGCCAAGTTGGGGCGGCAACAAGTTTCCCTGGTCG
>CBDDKD010000050.1:0-41366 GCA_965230025.1 Hyphococcus sp. | reverse complement strand
GCAAGAGAAAAGGGTACAGATCATGACCGACCCAATCCTCATCGCCGACATCAAAGGCTACGCCGCCGTTTTCAATAAGCGCGACCTCAATGGCGATGTCATTGAGCGCGGCGCCTTTGCGGCGTCTTTAAAACAGCGCGCGCCCATTCGCATGTTGTATCAACATGCGGCGGAAACGCCGATCGGGCGCTGGACGTCACTTGTGGAAGATCAGCACGGTCTCTTCGCGACGGGAGAGATCCTGTTGTCCTCGCCACGGGCGCGAGAAGTGCATGCGCTGCTCGCAGGCGGCGCCATTGACGGTCTCTCCATCGGTTATCAGACCGTGCGGGCGCGCAAAGCGCGGGGAGAGGGCCGTCGCATCCTGCAGGCCGATCTTTGGGAGGTCTCGATTGTGACCTTTCCCATGGCCGAGGCGGCGCGCGTCACCCATGTGGGTAAACCGCGCCCCGATCTTCCCCCTGATTCCGGCTGTGCATTCCCTCACACGCCCCATGCGCTCGCGCATGACCGTGCACGGCCGGCCAACGCGCGAAGGCGCGCCGATGATGAATCGGCCGTCTTTGCGGCCGAGCGGGCGTTCGCTCCTCCCCCGGCGAGCGCCCGCCACTTCGCTGACGCCTTGCGAGGCGCGGCCAGTATTTTGTCAGTTTAAGGAGTAACAAAGCAGATGAGTATCGAAACCAAAGCAAGCGGACAGGATGGCGACATCCGCGGCGCCATGCGTGAATTTCTGGGCGCCTTTGAGCAATTCAAATGCGCCAACGACGAGCGCCTCGCGACACTGGAAAAAAAGCGCAAGGACGACGTCATTCTGCGCGAACGCATTGACCGCATCAATGACGCGGTGAGCGAACAAAAAGCGGTGGTCGAACGCCTGGCGCTGAAAGACCGGCGCCCGCAGCTTCATGGCGGCGTGCGGCCGGAGCCCGATGAACGTAAAGCCGCGTTCCTGCGCTATATGCGTGTCGGCGATGCGACGGCGGTTGCCGCGCTCGAAGCAAAATCCGTCAATACCAGCGTCGATGCCGAGGGCGGGTATCTCGCCCCGCATGAAGTCGAGCGGGTCATCACGGCGGCGGTGAAAGACATCTCGCCGATCCGCCAGATCGCCAGCGCACGCGAGATCGGCGCCAACACCTTCCGCAAGCCGGTCTCCAATGGCGATGGCGCCGCGGGCTGGGTCGCTGAAACCGGCGCCCGCGTTGAGACGACGGCGCCGACATTGACCGCCATCGATTTTCCGACGATGGAGCTTTACGCCATGCCGGCGGCGAGCCAGACATTGCTCGATGATTCCATTGTTGACGTTGAACAATGGCTTGCCGACGAAGTGCAGACGGAATTCGCGGTGCAGGAATCGGCGGCGTTCGTTTCGGGCAACGGGACCAGCGCGCCGAAGGGCTTTCTCTCCTACACCATCGCCGAAGACAGCGTGAAAGCGGCGGGCGAGCTTGGCTATGTCGCCACCGGCGTTGACGGCGCCTTCCCGGCGTCCGATCCGTCGGACGTTCTGCTTGATCTGATCTATTCGCCAAAACAGGCTTTCCGCGCCAATGGCCGGTTCGTGATGAACCGATCCGTTGTCGGACAGCTGCGCAAGTTCAAGGACGCCGACGGTAATTATCTGTGGCAGCCGAATGCCGAGCCGGGAGAGCCTGCGCGCCTTATGGGCTACCCGGTGACGGAAGCCGAAGACATGCCGGATATCGCTTCGGGTGCGCATTCGATTGCTTTCGGCGATTTCCGTCGCGGCTATCTCATTGTCGACCGTGTTGGCGTGCGTGTCCTGCGCGACCCATATTCCGCCAAGCCATATGTCTTGTTTTACACGACAAAGCGTGTCGGCGGCGGCGTTCAGGATTTCGACGCCATCAAGTTTTTGAAGTTTTCAGTGAGTTAAAAATTTTCCGCTCATTCCGGCGAAAGCCGGAATCCAGAAGCCGCAAACGCGGCGCTTGTTAATGGATCCCGACTTTCGTCGGGATGAGCGGGAGTAAATAAAACAAACAACGGACGAGTAGTGTAATGTCCCTGACCCTTCTATCGCCGCCGGCGGCGGAGCCCGTCACGCTCGGCGAAATCAAAGAGCACCTGCGTGTCACGCATAATGACGAAGACGCGCTGATTACCGGCATGGCCGTGGCGGCGGTTCGCGCGGTCGAGGCGCGGGGCGGTCTGGCGCTGATGCCGCAAGCCTGGCGTCTGTCGCTGGATACGCCGCCGGATGAAACGGTGCTGTTACCGATTGCGCCGGTCAGCGCAGTGGATGGCGTGTCGGTCATTGACGGTAACGGCGTTGCGCAAACCATTGATGCAAATCTTTACGAAGCGGCGACCGGCGCGCCTGGACGGGTTCGCCCGGCGGGGCCATGGCCGGCGCCGGGCGTTGCGCTCGATGGCGTCCGCATTGATTTCACCGCCGGTTACGCTGATGCGGCGTCGGTTCCCGAACCGCTGAAGCAGGCGGTGAAACTGCTCGCCGCCTATTTCTTTGAAACCCGTGAAGCGGCGGGCGACACACGGACTTACGCGGTGCCGCAATCGGTCGACGCGCTGATCGCGCCCTATCGCGAGGTCCGGTTATGATCGGCGCGTTGCGGCACAAGATTGAATTACTGACGTTGTCTCGGGTTGATGACGATGGCGGCGGCGCGGCGATTGTCTGGCTGCCGGGTCCGGAGCTTTGGGCCCGTGTTGAACGGCTCACATCGACCCGGGATATCACTGGCGATCGCACCCATCGCCTGAAACGCATCGCCGCCACGATTCGTTACCGAACCGACATCGTGCTCGGCCAGCAATTGCGGTTCGAGGGCGTCGCCTATGAAGTCGTCAGTATCGAGAGCGAAGACGGCCGCGACCGGCGATTGACGCTGATCTGCGAGGAGGCGTTGTCATGACGAGCGCAAGCTGGGCGTTGCAGCGCGCTGTCTACCAACATCTTCGCTCCGATGCGGGGTTAAAAGCGGAAATCGGCGATCCGCCGCGCCTTTATGACGACCCGCCGGCGGGCGCCGCTTTTCCCTATGTCACCTTGGGAGAGACTCGCGCCAGCGACTGGAAAGGCGTTGACGGAGGTATCGAGCACGATCTGAAACTCTATGCGTTTTCGCAATATGCCGGGCGGCGTGAGATCAAGCGTATCATGGGCGCGCTTTACGATGCGCTGCATGAGGCGCCGCTGACGCTCGCCGGTCACACCCTTGTCAATATTCGTTTCGTCTTCGGCGACAGTTTTCGCCGCCAGGACGGCGATGCCTATCAGGGTGTTGCGCGCTATCGCGCCGTAACGCAGCCGGAGTGAGGATGGAATGATAATTCACCAAACCTCTTTTCCCCGCTCATCCCGGCGAAAGCCGGGATCCAGAACCAAACACGGCGACTCTTTTCACTGGATTCCGGCTTTCGCCGGGATAAGCGGTGGATGGTCGTGCGCCCAGTCAAAAAAAGGAATCACCTAATGCCAGCACAACGCGGTAAGGACTTGCTGTTGAAAATCGGCGACGGCGGCGCGCCGGAAACGTTCAGCGCCATCGGCGGATTGCGCACGCGCACCCTGTCGCTCAATGCGCAAGGCATTGACATCACCCATTCACAATCCGCGGGCGGCTGGCGCGAATTACTGGCCGGGGCGGGCGTGCGTCAGGCGTCGGTCGCCGGCGCCGGCGTGTTCCTGAACGAGAGCGCGGCGGAGACGGTACGCGCGGCGTTCTTCAATAGCGTCATCGGCGCCTGGCAGATCATCATTCCCGGCTTCGGAACTATTGAGGGGCCGTTTCAGATCGCCAATCTCGATTACGCCGGCGACCATGACGGTGAGGCGACCATGTCGCTGGCGCTTGAATCCGCCGGCGCGCTTGTCTTCACGCCGGAGGGCCTGTGATGGTTTTCCATCCGCTCATCCCGGCGAAAGCCGGGATCCAGAACCAAACAGAGCAACTCTTTTCACTAGATCCCGGCTTTCGCCGGGATGAGCGGTGTAAAGGAATCTGACAGTGATTGATATGAATGAAACCATCACGATACGTATCAACAACGAAACCCGCCCCTTACGCCTCACGCTCGGCGCGCTCGCTGATATCGAGGCGGCGTTCGGCGGTGATGTCGGGGCCATGCAGGCGCGGTTGAAAAGCCCCCGCGTCAGCGACATCCTTTTTATCCTGCATGCATTGCTTGCCGGCGGCGGCGCGGCGCTGACGATGGAAACACTTAAGGTCAGCGACATCGACATCGCGGAGGCGGCCCGCGCCATCGCCCAGGCTTTTGAAGCTCTTGGCGCCGGCGACGATGCGGAGGCGCCGGGAAAGCCGGAACCGGGGGCGGCGTAGAGCGATGGCGCGCCTGGTTTTCTTTTGCGGTGCTCGCGCTCGGGCTTTCGCCATCCGACTTCTGGTCGCTGTCGATCATGGAATGGCGCTGGCTGCTGGACGCCGGGACGTCGGACATGGGGATGGACCGCGACGCGCTTCACGAGCTTCTCAAAACTTATCCGGATAAAGAACAATGCCAGAAAATATCCATTTGAATATCGACGCTTCGGGGCTGACCGCCGGTCTTGCCGACGCCAGCCTTGAGGTTGAGCGCATCGCCCGCGAGCAGATCGCGCCGGCGGCGGCGCTCATCGACGACGCTTTCGCCACGGCGGCGGGATCGATCCAGCTGAACCTCGCGCGGGCGGCGGAGCGCGGCGAGATATCGCTGAAGAAACTGACGCACGCGCTTGTCCGCGATCTGCGCCGCTTCGCGATTGACAGTTTTGTGCGCCAGCCGATCCAGAACCTCATCACCAACGCTCTGACCGGTTCGTTTGGTGGAGGAAGGGCCAATGGCGGCGGCGTTGCGCCGGGCCAGCGCTACCTCGTCGGCGAACACGGACCGGAACTTTTTACGCCGGGCGCCGCCGGCGCCATCAGTCCCTTAAGCGCTGGCGGCGGCATGACCGTCAATATTTCATTGCCCGGCGTTACCGATGCGCAGAGCTTTCGCCGTTCGGAAACGCAACTCGCCGCCGCGCTCGCCCGCGCCGTGGGGCGGGGACAACGGAATTTGTGACGGTGAACACGTCAACAGTTGAGTATCAAATATGTCTTTCCACGAAGTCCTGTTCCCTGTCGACATCGCCCTGAATTCCGAGGGTGGCCCAACGCGCAAGACCGATATTGTCGCGCTGGTCTCCGGCCATGAGGAGCGCAACTCCCCCTGGGCTGGATCGCGGCGTGCGTTTAACGCGGGCTATGGCGTCAAATCCATCGCCGACATCGAAGACGTCATCGCGTTTTTTGAAGCGCGCCATGGGCGCCTTTATGGTTTTCGATTTCGCGATCCGTTCGATTTCAAATCCTGCAAGGTGGCGCAGGCGCCCGCCAATGATGATCAGCTGCTTGGAACCGGCGACGGGACCGCGACGGAATTTCAACTGATCAAGCGCTATGACAGTGGCGGCGCGTCTTATGCGCGCCAGATCAGGAAACCTGTTGCAGGATCGGTGATCATTGCGATCGCGGGCGTCGCAAAGGCGCAAGGCGCCGACTTTACCGTCGATGAAACCAGCGGGCTGGTGACGCTCAATGTCGCCCCGGCGCAGGGGGAGGCGGTGACCGCGGGGTTTGTCTTCGATACGCCGGTCCGTTTTGATACGGATGAACTGCGCATCAACCTTGCGGCGTTTAAGGCCGGCGACATTCCGTCGATCCCGCTGATCGAGGTGCTCTCCTGATGCGCGCGCTCGATCCCGATCTCAAAGTCCATCTTCAGACCGGCGCCACGACCCTTTGTACATGTTGGCGCGTGACGCGGCGCGACGGCGCCGTGCTTGGCTTTACCGACCATGACCGCGCGATAAGCTTTGACGGCGCGGATTTCCTGCCCGGCACTGGCGTTAGCGGATCGGCGCTATCGTCGAGCGCCGATCTCGCCGTTGACAACAGCGAGATAGAGGGCGCGCTTTCCGCTGACGCGCTCTCCGCCAATGATCTCGCCGCCGGGCGTTATGACGGCGCGGAGGTCGAGATTTTCCGCGTCAACTGGGCGGCGCCGGACCAGCGCGTTCTCTTAAAAAAAGCGGTGATTGGCGAAGTGCGCCGCGCCGGGGATGCGTTCAGCGCAGAACTGCGCGGGCTTTCCCATCATCTCGACCAGACATCGGGACGGATTTATCAGCGCCTTTGCGATGTTAATCTCGGCGGCGCCGAATGCGGTGTCGATCTTGACGCGCCTGCTTTTAAAACTGATGGCGTCGTCACCGCGCTGGCGGGCGAGCAGCAGTTTATCGCCAGCGGCTTTGGAAGTTTCGACGACAGCTGGTTCGCCCACGGCGTACTGACCTGGATCAGCGGTGCGAATGCGGGCGTCGCCGCCCATATCAAAAGTCAGACCGCGAACGGCGCCGTCTCTTTGTGGCTTCCCGCCGGGGCGGCAATCCAAATTGGCGATGCGTTCACCGCGACCGCCGGCTGTGACAAGCGCCACGCCACCTGTCAGCAAAAATTTTCAAACGCCATCAACTTTCGCGGCTTCCCGTTCATGCCCGGCAATGACTTTGCAATTTCCTACCCCTTGCGCGGCGACGCCAATGACGGAGGCAAGTTAAAGTGAGCAGCATCCCAACCTTCTCCGCAACGGTATCGCGTCTTCAAATCATCGATGCCGCGCGCGCATGGATCGGCACCCCTTATGTGCATCAGGCGAGTGCGAAAGGCGCCGGCTGCGACTGCCTTGGACTGGTGCGCGGCGTCTGGCGTGAGCTTTACGGCGGCGAACCGGAAGCGCCGCCCGCCTATACGCCGGACTGGAATGAACGTCATGGGGGCGAAGCGCTGCTCGACGCGGCGGCGCGCAACATGACCGCGCGCGACAGTCTGGCGTTCGAACCCGGCGATGTGCTGATCTTTCGCGTCGCCGCTGACGGTCCCGCGAAACATTGCGGCGTCGCCTCAGCGCCCGACCGTTTCATTCACGCTTATGCAGGGCGCGAAGTGATTGAAACTTGGTTCAATCGCTGGTGGCGCGCGCGCCTCGCCGGGGTTTTCATGTTTCCGGGGGCTGAATAATGGCCCAGCTTCTCCTCACCGCCGCCTCGGGCGTCGGCGCCGCCGTTTCGAAGGCCGGGATCGGCGCGTTTCTGGCGCGCACCGCCGCGACAACGGCCGCCGCATATGCGGCGGGCTATGTGGACCGCCTCGTTTTCGGGCCGCGCAAGCGCGCCGTTGAAGGTCCGAGGCTTGACAGTTTTCAGGTGCAGGCGAGCCAGGAAGGCGCGCCGGTTCTGCGCGTTTATGGCCGCGCGCGCGGCGCCGGACAAATCATCTGGGCGGCGAATTTCAAGGAAACCGTATCGGAAACGACGGAAAGTTCCGGCGGGAAGGGCGGGCGCCCGGCGGTCAGAACGACGCTGACGGAATATCTTTATTCCATTTCGTTTGCGGTCGGTCTTTGCGAAGGCGAGATTGACCGTGTCGGGCGCGTGTGGGCCGACGGGAAGCAGATTGATCTGTCGCAATATAATGTGCGCGTTTATCGCGGCGGCGAAACGCAAAATCCCGATGCGCTGATTGAAGCGGTGCAGGGCGCGGGCGCAACACCGGGCTTTCGCGGTCTTGCTTATATCGTCTTCGAAGACTTGCCGTTGAAAGAGTTCGGCAATCGCATTCCGCAGCTTTCCTTCGAAATAGAAAAGAGCTTGCGCGAGAGCGATTCGAACGCATTGGAAAACCGGCTGACCGCTGTTTCCATGATCCCGGGCTCGGGGGAGTTCGTCTATGGAACGACGGGCGTTGCGCGCGAGATCGAGGAAGGCGTCACCCTATCGGAGAATATTCACAATCATCGCGGCGTCACGGATTTCACGGCGTCGATCGATGCGCTCACCGATGCGGCGCCCAATCTCGGCCATGTCTCGCTGATCGTTTCATGGTTCGGCGACAGTCTGAGTGTTGGTTCTTGTCAGCTGCGCCCGGGCGTTGAAACCGCGACCAAAACCACAACGCCTTATGACTGGCGGGCGGGCGATACAGCGCGCGATGGCGCGCATCTCATCTCCACCATTGCCGGCGCCCCCGCCTATGGCGGCACGCCCGCGGACCGCAGCGTCATCGAGGCCATCACATCCTTAAAGCAGCGCGGAATCAACGTGCTGTTCCATCCCTTTATCCTGATGGATGCGCCCGGATTTCCGTGGCGCGGGCGAATAAATGCGGGGGTGAACGACAAAACCGCCGCCGCGACCGCCGACATCGCGTCTTTCTTTGGGACAGCCGGCGCCGGCGACTTTTCCATCGTCGGCGGCGGCGTTTCCTATAGCGGTCCGGCGGAATGGTCGTTCCGCAGGATGATTTTGCACTATGCGCATTTGTGCGTTCTCGCCGGCGGGGTCGACGGGTTTTTGATCGGTTCGGAATTGCGCGGGATCACGACCACCCGCGACGGCGCTGACGCCTATCCGGCGGTCGCGCAATTAAAGTCGTTGGCGGCGGAAGTGCGCTCGGTGTTGGGGGCGTCTACGGACATTTCTTATGGCGCGGATTGGTCGGAATATTTCGGTCATCAACCAACGGATGGATCGGGCGATGTTTATTTTCATCTGGATGATCTATGGGGCGACAGTGCAGTCGACTTTATCGGTATCGACAATTATATGCCGCTCGCCGACTGGCGCGACGGCTTCGCGCATCTCGATGCGCTCACCGGCGCCACAAGTCAATACGATATTGATTACCTGAAATCGAACATCAACGGCGGTGAAGGCTATGACTGGTTCTACGCTTCGCAAGCTGACCGCGATGCGCAAATACGCACGCCGATAACCGACGGGACATATGACGAGCCATGGGTCTATCGGTATAAGGATCTTTGGAACTGGTGGTCGAGCGCTCATCACAATCGCCCCGGCGGGGTGCGTTCCGGGGCGCCGACATCGTGGGTTCCGCAATCGAAACCCATTGTGTTTACAGAAGGCGGCGCGCCCGCTGTCGACAAGGCGGCGAACCAGCCCAATGTGTTCGTCGATCCGAAATCAACCGAGAGCGCGGTTCCTCATTACTCCTCCGGCTATCGCAATGATCTTGCGCAACGCCGCGCGATTGAGGCGCAGGCGGCGTTCTGGAATACGCCTTCGAACAACCCGGTCTCGTCGGTTTATGGCGGGCGCATGGTCGACGCCGCGCGCCATTACATTTACGCCTATGACGCCCGGCCGTTTCCTGAATTTCCTTCAAGATCAGATATTTGGGGCGATTTTCTAAACTGGGAAAAGGGCCATTGGCTGAACGGCAGGTTGGGCCGCGCGCCGCTCGACCTGCTGGTGACGGCGCTGGCGGGCGAGGCGGGATTTGGCGCTGTCGATACGTCGCGTCTTGAGGGCGTTGTCACCGGCTATGTGATCGACCGGCCCATGAGTGCGCGCGAGATGATTGATCCGCTGGCGGATGTTTATCAGTTCGATATGCTGGAGGCGGGAGACGTGATCCGGTTTCAGCCGCGCCATGGGCAGCCGGTGTTGACGCTCGGTGCGGAGGCTCTCGCGGAGCGTGACGGCGGCGCCTTTCAACTCACCCTTGCGCAGGAAAGCGATCTGCCGGCGGCGTTCCGGCTCGGCTTTCTCGACGAACAGGAAGCGTTCGCCTCCGCTGCGGTGGAAGCGCGCGATCCGGGCGCCAACCCGTCGCGGGAGATGGCGGCGGAAATCGCGGCGGTCATTCCGGCGGCGGAAGCCGAAGCGCGGGCGCGGTCGATTCTCGCCGATGCCTGGGTGATGCGCGAAGCGCTGGAGTTTTCACTGCCCCCCTCGGCGCTTGATGTGGAGCCGGGGGATGCCGTCATTCTGAATGGTCTGGGAACGGAGCGCCGATATCGCATCACCGATATCGAAGACGGCGCCGAACGGCGCGTTTCTCTCGCGCGGGTGTCGCTATCTGTTTACAATGCGCCTGTCGGGCCGACGGTTTTTACGACGCCGCCGAGCGTTCCGATTTTTGCGCCGCCCTTGTGGGAGTTGTTTGAGCTGCCGCTCATTGCCGAGACGCAGGACCCGGCGGCGCCATGGTTTGCGAGCTACGCCGACCCATGGCCCGGCGGCGTTGCGCTTTACCGCAATAGCGGCGCGGGATCGCCGATCCTCGCCGGCGTTGCGACCGCCCGGGCGGTGATGGGGCGGCTTGTGACGGCCTTGCCGCCCGCGGCTTCAGGCCGGTGGGACCGCCGCGCCGTCGATCTGCGTCTTTCCTTCGGGGCGTTGTCGTCACGGCTTGCCGAAGAGGTGTTCGCGGGCGCGAATGCGTTCGCCGTCAAAAGCGATGACGGCGCGTGGGAGCTTGCGCAATTTGAAACCGCCGATTTACAGCTCGGCGGCGAATGGCGCCTTTCCGGCCTGCTGCGCGGACAGGCGGGAAGCGAAGCTGAGGCGCTTGCCGGCGCCGGCGTCGGTGCGCGCTTCCTGCTGATGACGTCATCGGTAACGCAAGCGACATTCCCGGCGGATCTGCGCGAGCTGAATTTTGACTGGCAGGCGGGCCCGGAAAAAGACATTCCAGATACGGAGAATTTTACGGAAAAGAGTTTTACGTTTACGGCGCGGGCTTTGCGGCCGCTGGCGCCGGTGCATTTGCGTGCTGCGAAAGCGGGCGGCGACATTGCACTGTCATGGACGCGCCGTACGCGCATCGGCGGCGACAGCTGGGAAGGCGACGTTCCGTTGAGCGAGGCGAGCGAACGCTATCGCTTGCGCATCTTTGACGGCGCCAATGAGCTGCGCAGCGTTGAGACGACAACACCGGACTATCTCTATACCGCCGCCGATATCATCGCCGATTTCGGCGCGCCCGGCCCCGGCGCGGCGATCACGTTTTCCGTGGCGCAAATTTCCGACGCTGTCGGGGAGGGGGTGGAAGCGAAGCGGGATGTTCCCGTGACATGAGCTTCTAATACATTTCCCATTAATCAAAGGCTGAGCGATAGAGGTTACTAAACAGGAGAACAAATTTTTAGTTGGTAAATGTAGGTAAAACCTGACCTATACGTACTACAATTTGTGCTTGTGCAAATCTTGAAATCAATATCTAGTATTTAAGAGGTCAAAAATTGCCAAATCTGTTGAAAAAGCATAACCTTTCGTTTACGGGGAGCGCGCAGAATGCGGTGCGCAGTTTGGGTAATGTCAAATAATCACATGATACGGTACATCGTTTTTCGTGACGAAGACACTTGGATCGCACAAGGTCTGGAAGTGGACATCTCGGCGCAAGCAGACAGCGCTGAAAAAGCCATGCAGCGCTTCGGTGTGACCATCCGGTGTGAAGGAAAAGAGGCTCGCTCCGAAGGGCGTGATCTTTTCGATATAGGCCCAGCGCCTAAATACTTTTTCCAACTTTGGAATCAGGGTGAAGTAGTCCGCGAGCAACTAGAGGTCGCTTAAAAGACTACCAAATGCCAACTCTTGGCGAATACATGGCTTGGCTTTGCTCAATTGGAGGTGAAACCAAGTCGGGGATATGTACTGATGAAGTGATCGGTATGGTTCCGCTCGTCAAATTAATTGGACCCTCCGGTAAGTCTGTCACTATTTCAAAAGCTGATCAAAAAGAAATTCTGTCTCCTTTCACAATTCAGTACTATGACAGAAGGCTAGAAGTGATGTCGCCATATCCGCATGCGACGGAAAATTAGTTCCAAAAGCAGTGTATAGATTGCAGCAGGTACAAAACTCCCCGCTCAAAATTAACTCTAAACTCTTCAATTTTGGGGAAAATCACTTATCTCTGTGGTCCGGGGCCAATCCTCAGGGATAAACAATGTGTTAACTGGCGGGTCGCCAGACGGTTGAGAGCAGAACGGACGAGACGAACATTGGCGAGAAATCCTTACATCGTATTGGGCCTTGCGCCGACCGCGAGCGATTCTGAAATTCGCGCCGCGTTCCGCAAGCTCGCCAAGAAGTATCATCCGGACCGCAATCCCGACGACAAAAAGGCGGAGGAGAAGTTCAAGGAAATCTCCGCCGCGTTTGACGTCATCGGCGATTCCGACCGGCGCAAGAAATTCGACCGTGGCGAGATCGATGAGGAGGGCCGCGAGCGTGCGCACCCCTTTGGCCAGTGGTCGCAACGGCCAGGCGGTGGCGCCGGGCCCGGCGCAGGCGGGTATGGTCCCGGCGGCCCGACGGCGGGCGCGTCCTTCGACGATCTCAGCGATATCTTTTCAGACCTTTTCGGCGCTCGCCGCCAGAACGCGCAGGCGATGCGCGGGCGCGATGTTCGCTACCGGCTTGAGGTGGATTTTCTTGACGCTGCGGCGGGCGCAAAAAAGCGCGTCACCATGCCGGACGGCAAGACCCTCGACATTGCGATCCCGCCGGGTCTTGAAGATGGTCAGACATTGCGTTTGCGCGGTCAGGGCGAAAAAGGACAGGGCGCCCATCGCGGCGATGTCTATGTGGAAGTGAAGGTCAAGTCTCACGCCTTGTTTGAACGCAAGGGCGACGACATTCATGTCGAGGCGCCGATTTCGTTGAAAGAGGCGGTGCTTGGCGGAAAGATCACGGTGCCGACGATTGCCGGCGACGTGTCGCTGACGGTGCCGAAGAACACCAGTTCCGGAACGGTCCTCAGATTGCGTGGGCGCGGCGTCGCCAAAGGCAAGAACGGTGCGGCGGGCGACCAGTTCGTCAAACTCAAGATCATGCTGCCGGAAGGCG
This sequence comes from Hyphococcus sp., assembly GCA_965230025.1. GTDB lineage: Bacteria > Pseudomonadota > Alphaproteobacteria > Caulobacterales > Parvularculaceae > Hyphococcus. Next base: position 28,678 of record CBDDKD010000050.1, on the reverse strand, counting down.
GCGATAAAGAACTTGAGGAATTCGTTAAGAACTGGAAAGGCGCTGACGAATCAGCGCGCAAGCATTTCGCTGGCGTTTAACGCAAAGCTGTCCTAAAAGCGGCGCTCACCCATAAAGATAAAAGGTAAGGCCAGCGCCCGTGAATTTATCGCCACGCAAACGCGAACAATTGACAGCGTTTCTGGGCGGTCTGACGACTGCAACGGCGCTGAAGCTGTTTGCCGCGCTGGAGGCGGACCGCGCCGGTGGCGGCAAGGGCCTGCCGCATGATGAGTTGATTGATGACTTGCGCGATCGTTTGTTGAATCGCGGCGCCGTCTTGCCGCCACGACGACCTGACGCGAAGCGATTGTTTTTCACGCCCATCGAAGACTTTTTGATTGGCGCGCATTCGGGCGGGAAGCAAAAAGCGCAGATTGCACGCTCATCCCTGAACCCGATCTGGCGCCTGATGATGACCGACAAAACGCTTGGCGACGCAGCGCTCGCCGCGGCCAGCCTGGACGATGCCTTGATTGGCGGCAAAGGCGTCGCGGCGCTTGAGCGCGCGCTCTTTATCGCTGCGGAAGCGGGGCTTGGCCGGTTGTGCGCGCGCGCTGAAGAAGATCCCGAAACGCGCCAGCGCCTGATTGAAACGCTTGGCGGCATGGCCGCCTATGAAGACCTCTGCGAAATACGTCAACTGCTGGCCGGTGTTGAATCTTTGAAGAAACTGCAGCGATTGATTCCGTCTGCGTCGCCAGCGCTCACGGAAGAGCAGCATTACGAATTGCGCAGCCTGTTTTTATCTGCACACGACCAATCGCGAAGCGCCGGCGCCTATGTGCTTCTCGCGCTGAAAGGCCGGCTTGAAAAACCGTGGCGCGCGCTTGGCGTTTATTATCATCTGGCGCGAGGCGCCGATGATCGACTGCGTGCGGCGAAAGAAGAAGTGGTCGTCTTGCCGGAAAGCCTGATGCACGATCTTGAAAGTCTGGCGCGGGCGCTGGAAATCGATTGCGGACAAAGCCTCGATGCCGATGCGGCGATGTTGCGGGTTTCCTATTTTACCGACTTCGCCGACGGCATGGCGCGTCAGGCGGCGAAGGCCGGAGATAACGTCTACTTGAACCGCGTTGAGGCCTGCCGTGATGTCGCTGGCGAGGCCCATGACCGTTTTGCTGAACAGGCGCTGACAGCGTTGCGGGCTGTGATGCCGGTGCGCCATGGCGGCGGCTCCAGCCGGTTGATGTCGCTGCGCCCTGATGTGTCGCAGTCGATGACCGCCGCCCGAATTGAAGACGCGGCGGACGCAGCCCTTCTTATCGCCAAGGCGCCGGATTTCGCCGAACGTCTCGGAGCGGACCAGTTTTTCACATGCTCAATCGCCAGCGAGGCGGGCGAGCAACTTCACACTTTTGCACGGGATCTCGTGATGGAAATTCGCGCCGCCGAAGGGGAAACGCGAAAAGCTGCGCGGCGGATGCTCGACAATATCCTGATGGTTGCGGCGCCGTTACTCGATAGTGATGAGATCGGCCATATTCGTGATCGCGCAGCGGCGGCGTCGATGTCTGTTTGACGTTATATTATCGCCGTAATTTCTGATTAAGAGGACCCTCATGGACGGCGAAACACGCAAGACCGAATTTAATACGTCGACCGGCGATAAACTCGCCGCCGCGCTGGAACTGCCGTCGGGGCGCCCGCGCGCCTTTGCGCTCTTCGCCCATTGCTTTTCCTGTTCCAAGGATATCAAGGCGGCGCGTGAAATCGCCCGCGCGCTGCGCAGAGAAGGGTTTGCGGTGCTGCGGTTTGACTTCACCGGGCTTGGCGGGTCGGAAGGCGACTTCGCCAATACGAATTTCTCGTCGAATGTGGACGACCTTGTCAGTGCAGCGGATTACCTGCGCGACGAGTTTGAAGCGCCGAGCATTGTGATCGGGCATTCTCTCGGCGGCGCGGCGGCGATTGTTGCGGCGGGCCGTATTCCTGAAGCAAAAGGCGTCGCCGTTATCGGCGCGCCGGCGGAAGCTGATCATGTCGCCATGCAGATCGGCGAAAAGCGTGAGGAGATTGAGGAAAGCGGCGCAGCGACAGTACAGCTCGCCGGACGGCCGTTCAAAATCAAAAAGCAATTCCTCGACGATCTTTCAAATCAGAATGTGCTTGCATGTGCTGGCGATCTGAAAAAACCGCTTCTTATTATGCATGCGCCGTTGGACAAAACTGTCGGCATCGAGAACGCCACCCGGATTTTCGTTGCGGCGAAACATCCGAAAAGTTTTGTCAGTCTCGATACCGCCGATCATCTTCTTTCCAATACGCGCGATGCGCATTACGCGGCGAGCGTGCTGGCGGCCTGGGCGGCGCGTTATCTTGATGGCGACAGCGCGTTAAAACCGGCGTTAACCCGGCAGCCATCCGGTCAGACCGGAAACGCCGCGCCAGCTTTCACCGGCGGCGCTCTGGCGCAATCCATTGACGGCGAAGCCTTGGCGATTGCGCTTTCCATCGATGGGCATCCCATGACAATTGATGCGAGCGCTGACGAGGGCGGCGGCGGGCTCGGCCCCAATCCAACTCGTACGGTTGAAGGCGCGCTCGCCGCTTGCGGCGCCATGACCATCAAGATGTATGCGCGCAGAAAGGGATGGGATGTCCGGAATGTGGACATCCGTATTCAACGTGCGAAATCGGAGGATTCCCATGAGCCGCATCTTCTGGAGAAGGAGGTGCGCGTCACTGGCGATCTTGATGATGAACAGCGGACCCGGCTCCTGGAGATTGCCGACCGCTGCCCGGTCCATCGCATGCTGACCGAAGGCGTAAAGGTCAAATCGCGAATGGCTTGAAATCTTTAACAAATTTTAATGCCGAAAGTGCGCTTTTGAAAACCCGCGACCATGCTTACCTATTATAAGGTCCGACCGCTCATGGGGGCGCTTTCACCAATCGAAGGCAAAGGAAATGAAATTGCGTAGCACATCAAGAAACAGATCACTGTCCAGCATTCTCGCCGCAGGGGCGGCGGCTACCGCGTTAACCGTCGCCGGGCTTGGCTTCTCCGCCGCCCATGCGCAGGCGCCGCGGCTGATGGCGCCGCCGGTCGCCGCCGACGGCACTTTGTCCTTTGCCGATCTTGTGGAGCGCGTCAGCCCGTCCGTGGTCAGCGTTCTTGTGGAGCGTGAAATTGAAGGGCCCCGGCTTCCCAATCAGTTGGAGGAGTTTTTCAACTTCCGCTTTGGCGACCCAAACCCGGACCAACAGTTCAATGACGGTCCGCGAACGATGGAAGCGCAAGGCTCGGGCTTCTTTATTGATCAGGACGGCTACATCGTCACCAACAATCACGTGGTCGATGGCGCCGATGTCGTGCGCGTGCGCATGTCCGATGGTGAAGAGATTGACGCTGAAATCATTGGCACGGACCCGTTGACGGATCTGGCGGTTTTGAAAGTCGAGCCGCAGTCCAATCAACCCTATGTTGAATTTGCAGACGACGTGAACCTGCGCGTTGGCGACTGGGTTGTCGCAGTCGGCAATCCTTTCGGTCTCGGCGGGTCGGTCACCAGCGGGATCGTCTCGGCGATTGGCGGTCAGAACCGCGAAAATCAGTATGTCGACTTTATTCAGATTGATGCGCCGATTAACCGGGGCAATTCCGGTGGTCCGACTTTTGACCTGAAAGGTCGTGTCGTTGGCGTCAATACGGCGATCTATTCGCCCAATGGCGGCAGTGTCGGCATTGGTTTCGCGATCCCCGCGCGCGCCGCCAAGGAAACCGTTGCGCAGCTGATTGCTAATGGATCGGTGACTCGCGGCTGGCTCGGTATTCAACTGCAGGAAGTCACGACGGAACTTGCTGCGGCGCTCGCCTTGAAAGACCGCAATGGCGTTCTCGTGGCTGAGGTGATCGACGGCGCCCCGGCGCAGGCGGCTGGCCTTCGGGATGGCGATGTCATCATTGAAATTGGCGGTGAGGATGTTGCGGGTACGAACGAACTCTCTCGTCTCGTTGCAGCGTATCCTCCGGGTGAAGATGTGCGCGTGAAAATTCTGCGCGACGGTCGCGAGCGCACCTTGACGGTGACGTTGGGACAGCGTGACGGCGATCAAATCGCGGCGGTCGATGAGCCGTCCGATGAGGATGACAGTCTCGCCGCGAATGTCGGTTTACGCGTGACGGAGCTAAACGATGCGTTGCGTCAGCAATTCCGGGTCCCCGACGACGTTGACGGCGTGTTGGTGACCGGCGTGCGGCCTTCCAGTCCCGCGCAGGAAGCAGGTCTGCGGCCCGGCGTCGTCATCCTTCAGGTTGATGGCGAGGAGGTCGAGACCGCTGACGAGTTGCGGTCAAAGATCGCCAACGCAAAAGATAATGATAAGGAAGCGGTCCTGTTGCGCATGCAACTGGGCGAAAATCGTCAGTTTGGCGCGTTGTCGCTGGGCGATTAATCAATCCGGGCGCCGGCGAATGCCAGCGCCCGCAACGACCGACGGCGAGAGGTTTATTGCGTCGCGCCGTCATTTTGTTCCACCCAGGGGGGTGAGCAGGTAAAAGAGTGGTTATGCGAATATTATTGGTTGAGGACGATTCTGAAGCCGCCGCTTATGCAGCTAAAGGTTTGCGGGAAGCCGGGCATGTTGTCGATCACGCCCTTGATGGCGAGGCGGGACTTAACATGGCGACGGCGGGTGACTACGACGCTTATGTTATTGACCGCATGATGCCGAAGATGGATGGGCTGTCGTTGTTGTCACAGCGGCGCGATGACGGCGATCTGACCCCGGCGCTGTTTTTGTCAGCCCTCGGAGAGGTGGATGACCGCGTTTCCGGATTGCAGGCGGGCGGCGATGATTATCTCGTCAAGCCTTACGCATTTCAGGAATTGCTGGCGCGCGTTGAAGCGCTTGGGCGCCGTCGCGCTCCGGCGCCGGTGACGACACGGTACAGTGTCGGCGATCTTGAGCTTGATGTCATCACGCGCACGGTGCGCCGCGCGTCGAAAAAGATCGACCTGCAGCCGCGTGAATTCCGCTTGCTGGAATATCTCATGCGCAACGCCGGACAGGTTGTGACCCGCACCATGCTGTTGGAAAATGTTTGGGAATACCACTTTGATCCGCAAACTAACGTTATCGACGTGCATATCTCGCGACTTCGCTCGAAGATCGACAAAGGCTTCGACAAGGCGCTTTTGAAGACGGTGCGCGGCGCGGGCTATACGATCTCTGAAGACGACTGACGGGGAGGCTCAAGCTCGCCTCGCTATCCATGCGGTGGCGGTCTGGGCGCCCGTTCTTGCGGTTCTGATACGATTGCGTGTATCGAGCATGGGGGGAGCCCGATAGCCGTATGGTCCAGTCATTGCCTCATCGCCAGATACTGAAGCTGCTAAACTTGGCGGGTTGTTGAGATGTTGCGGCTCCTGCGCACAACGTCGTTTCGCTTTACGCTGATTTACGTGCTGTTGTTTACCTGGGCGGTGGGACTGCTCGGCGCTTTTGTCTATCGCGCGACTTTTGGCGAGGCGGCGCGCCAGACCGACGCGACCATCGACGGCGAGATTGCTGTGCTGGCGGAACTGTTTACGGCGCAAGGTCCAGGTCAACTAACCCGCGCCATTCGCCAGCGCACCGCATGGCGCGACGACAGTATTTACATGCTGATTGGCGCGCCGTCGGGCGCCGTGCTTGCTGGTAACCTGACCGCGCTGCCGCCGGAAGCCTTGACCGCGGAAGGGGATTATTTCGATTTTGAGTTTGAACGCCCGATCCTTGACGCCGCCAACCGCGAGATCGGCATTGAGCAGCGTCGCGCCCGTGGCAAGGTCATGCGGTTTCGCGCATCCCTGGATGCAGACCAATCTTATCTGGTTGTGGTGGCGCGTGATATTGCAGCGCGTGAATTTCTGCGCGATCGTCTCGCCAATGTGATTTTGCGGATCTCCCTCGTCACGGTTGCTTTTGGCGTCGTCATTGGACTGATCTTTTCCCGCTCCTTGCTGCAACGTGTTGAGGCGGTCAATAAGACTGCCAGAGCCATTCGCGCCGGCGATCTCTCTCAGCGCATTCCGCTTGCCGGCTCCGGTGACGAACTGGATAATTTAGGCTCTAATCTCAACTCCATGCTTGATCAGATGGAACGGTTGATGGCGGGCATGCGCGATGTCTCCGACAATATCGCCCATGATTTGCGGTCGCCGCTGACGCGTATGCGCAACCGTTTGTCGGATGCCTTGAAAGGCGACGCGCAAACCAAAGAAAACGCTTTGCGCGCCACCGTTGATGATACCGAAGGTATGCTGGCGACTTTTAACGCACTCTTGTCGATTGCTCGCATCCGTTCCGGCGAAGGCGCCGGCGCGCTTGAGCCTATTGATCTTGTTGCGATCGCTGAAGAAATGGCGGAACTCTATGAGCCCGCCGCCCAGGATGCTGGATTTGAGTTGACGCTCATCACGGCGCCGACGCCGCCGATCAAGGGTTCGCGGGAACTGGTGTCGCAGGCGATTGCGAACTTTCTGGACAACGCATTGAAATACGCCGTCGGCGGCAACCGTATCGAATTGAAAGTAGAACCGGCGAAGCTCGGCGGCGCCGTTTTGAGCATCGCCGATGACGGCGCCGGCGTTGCGGTGGAAGATCGTGGCCGCATCATGGAGCGGTTTGTTCGGCTTGAAAAAAGCCGATCAACACCCGGCAGCGGCCTTGGCCTTAGTCTCGTGGCCGCGATCGCCAGGGCGCATAATGCTGATTTGCGATTCGATGACGGCCTCGCTCGGAAAGACTCGCCCGACGAGTATGGGCTGCGCGTCGTAATGACGTTTCCTGAATTCGAGCGCGGGTGATTCTTTCGCTCTATGCCAGTGATTCGCTGGGGTTTATGAAACTTGCCCTCTTGCGTTCAACCCAAAATCAGTTCTTTGTCAGTGCATACCGTAAAAAATTACGGAAATTTGCGGCGCATTTCGCCGTCTATAAATTTGAGGAAAATGCCATGAGCAAAGCTGAATTCATCGCCAATGTCGCGGACGCCGGCGATATGTCAAACGCCGAAGCGAAACGCGTTGTCGAGCTGGTTTTCGGTGAAATTGAAAAGGGCCTGAAGCGCGCCAAGAAAGATGGCAAATACACCATCGGCACCTTCGGCACTTTCACGATCTCCAAACGCTCCGCGCGCAAGGGCCGCAATCCACGCACGGGTGAAGAGATCAAGATCAAGGCGTCCAAGAGCTTGCGGTTCCGTCCGTCATCAAGCCTGAAAGGCGCAGCGGGCTGCTAGCCAACGTCTTACGCGAGAGATGTCGCAACGCCGCCGTTGGCTCGCCGCCTGCGGCGGCTTTTTTGTGACTGGTCGCTGGTCTTCCGCAAGACGGCGTGATCAACTAAAAACAGATGGCAAGTGACGTAATTCTTGGCGACGCGATCGCACATGCGCCGAGGCCCTTTGACGAGGCGGCTGCGGAACAGGTGCGCGGCGCCTTTGGCGCGCAATTTCATCAATTAAAAACCGTTGAGCAGGAATTGCTCGCGGGCGTCGCCGGATGTTCGCCGTTTTTACGCCGCTTAATGTTGCGTGACCCTGCCGCGGTCGTCGAAATTTTGCGAACCTCGCCGAGTGAAGCGATGCGTAGCGCGTGCGAGCACGCGCGGCAGGTTGGGTCAACCGAAGGGCGGGACGCACAGCTTTCAACATTGCGTTATGCGAAAGACCGGGCGGCGTTGACGATTGCGCTCGCTGATATTGCTGCGGCCTGGGACGTGATGACGGCGACACGCGCGATTTCGGTTTTTGCCGATGCGGCGCTTGACGGCGCTGTCGCCGCAGCCGCGGCGGGCGTTGATTATGACCCGGCGGCGCCGGGCCTTGCGGTGATTGCAATGGGAAAACATGGCGCCTTTGAGCTCAACTATTCAAGCGATATTGATATCGTGGTGCTGTTTGATCGCGCGCAAATGGGCGGTCGCGCTTATCCTGAGGCGCAAAAGCTCGCAATTAAAATTACCCGCGAGATGGTCACGCTTCTGCAGCAGCAGACGCCGGATGGTTATGTCTTCCGTACGGATTTACGGTTGCGTCCGGACCCCGGGGTTACCGCCGTGGCGCTATCGGTGGAAGCAGCGGAAACCTATTACGAAGCCTACGGACAAAACTGGGAGCGTATGGCGTATGTCAAAGCGCGCGCGGCGGCCGGCGACAAGGCTGTCGGTGAGGCTTTCTTAAAGGCTTTACGCCCGTTTGTGTGGCGTAAATATCTTGACTTCGCCGCTATTGACGACGTGAAAGCCGTTAAGCGCCAGATTCATTCGTCGAAAGGCGGCGGTGAGGTTGAGTTTGAGGGTCACGATATAAAAGTCGGGCGCGGCGGCATTCGGGAGATTGAGTTTTATGCACAAACCCAGCAATTGATTTTGGGTGGAAAGGATCGTGAACTGCGCCAGCGCGCAACGTTGGACGCGCTTAATGCTTTGCACGGCGCCGGTCACATATCACATAATGCGCGCGATGATTTAACGAAGTCCTATTGCTATTTGCGACAGGTCGAACATCGCCTGCAGATGGTCAATGACGAACAAACCCACGCCGTTCCCAGGGCGTCGGAAGACATTCAGCGTATCGCCGATTTTCTTGGCGAGAGGTCCACGTCATCTTTCAAGGAAAAGCTCACCGAAACTCTGCGCACCGTCAAGCGCCATTTCGATGACCTCTTCGAGGAGGAAGCGGCGCCGTCGTTAATCTCCGGCTCTTTGATTTTTACCGGCGTCAACAATGACCCCGCAACGCTTGCGACCCTGCAAGGGCTAGGGTTCCGGCGCGCTGAAGAAATCAGCGACATTATCCGGCGCTGGCACGCTGGCGGCATGCGCGCCACGCGCACCGAACGGGCGAGGGTGTTGCTGACAAAACTGATGACGCCCCTGCTTGAGGCGCTTGCAAAAGCGGGCAGCCCCGATGACGCCTTTTTCGCTTTCGACGGTTTCCTGAAAAGATTGCCTGCGGGCGTTCAGGTATTTTCGTTGCTTGCTAGCAATACGGAATTATTTGAGACACTGATCCGTGTTATGACGATCTCGCCTTTTCTGGGACGCGAATTGTCGAAGCGCGTCAATGTAATTGAGCAGCTTCTTGACAACAGCTGGGCGTCAGCGCCGGAAATCGATTCTTACTCGCCCTCGCTGGGCGCTGCTTTGGGGATTGTCGAAAACTACGAGGATATCTTAAATGGCGTGCGCCGTTGGGCCAGTGAGAAAAAATTCCTGATCAGCGCGCAGCTCGCCGTCGGCATTCTTGGCGCCGATGATGCGGCGGCCCGATTTACGGCGATCGCCAATGCCTGCATCGATCAGTTGTGCTTGGCTGCGATTGCAGAAATGCAACGCCAGCATGGCGATATCGACGGCGCGCTCTGCGTCATCGGTCTTGGGCGGCTTGGCGCAGCGGAAATGACGGCGACATCGGATGTCGATTTGATCTTTATCTATGACGCCGCGCCTGACGTTGTTTCCGACGGCCAACGTCCGTTAGGTCCGATTGACTACTACACCCGTCTTGTTCGCCGCATTGTCACGGCGCTTTCCGCAGCGACCGAGGAGGGCGTGTTGTTTGAGGTCGACATGCAATTGCGTCCTTCGGGCGGCGCCGGCCCCACGGCGGTCAGCTTGTCGGCGTTCCGCCGATACTACGAAGAAGACGCCTGGACCTGGGAAGTTATGGCCTTGACAAAGGCGCGGGTAATCGCTGGCGATGCGAAACTTTCCAAGACAGTTGAACAGGAAGTTGAGGCAGTTTTGCGACGCCCGCGCGAAGCAGAGAAGGTCAGCGCTGATATTCGCGACATGCGCGAGCGCCTGATGAAAGCGCGGCCCGGCGTCAGCGAGTGGGATATCAAAAGCATCTCGGGCGGGATGACGGATATAGCCTTTGTCTGCCAATGCCTCGCGCTCCTTCATGGCTGGCGGAACGGCCCTCCGCCGCCAGCGCTTGCGCGAATGATTGAATGGTTCGCTGATAAGGGCGCACTGTCGCGGGAGGATGCAGATACGCTGGGCGACGCCCGGGCCTTGTTCGAAACGGTGTTTCAGACCGGTCGCGCGGCGACTGGCGGCGTTTTCGATCCCGAAACTGCTGGTCAGGCGTTGCGTGCGCGTATGGCGGCGGCTTGTGACGCCAAGACAATCGAAGAGGCGTCCACTATATTAACCGCACGCCAATCAATGGTGGCGAACATTTACCGCAAGGTGCTAGGTGTCTTGTAAGGGTGACAGTTAGGGCGCGCATGATCGCGACATTTGATGTTCTTGTCGTCGGATCGGACGAAGCCAGCCTTTGTGCGGCGGCCTGTGCGGCGCGCGCCGGGGCGCGTGTCGGCCTGCTGCGGCGAAAAGCCGAAGGTAAGCGCCCGTCCGACGCCAGCGTCAGTGCCGTTCCCAACGCTGTATGGCGCCGCCTGGATTTGCAGGATTATGGCGTTTCCCTGGAGCCGGTCAGCGCCCGGATCAGCTTGATGAGCAAAGGCGAATCGGTCGCGACCTATCCAAGCGTTCGCCGGACTGGCGGCGCTCTTGCGGAAAACGGCGCCGAAGATCATTTGCTGTGGTCGTCTTTTGTCGATGAAATGGCGAGGCTGAAACGCACCGCTGATCTTGAGGGCGTGTTGACCCGCGCGCCCAATGGCGTAGCGCCGCTGACCGGTTTGCTTGAAAACCCACAAAAGCTTTCGGCTGTCGGCCAGCTTACCGGCGCGTGTACGGACCTTCTTGATGACTATTTTTCTGATGATGGATTGAAGGCGCATCTTGGCGCCTATTCATTGGCGCGCGCCGGTCTGGGCGGGCGTGAGCTTGGCGCCGCCCTGGAGGTGCCGGACTCTCTTGATATCGATGCATGGCGCGTACGCGCGACGGCTGACGGGGCATCGCTTAGCGCCGTTCTGGAAAAGATTTGCGAGGTGAGCGGCGTCGAGTTTTTTGACGGCGCCCTGGTCGCCGTTTTGACGGAAGGCGGCAAGCATAAGGTGATAGAAATCACTGGCGGCGCCAAGCTGAAATCACGATGCGTCTTCTTTGCGACACCGGAGGCTGCCGCCTCCGCCGGTATTGAAACACCGGCGTCTCCGCTTGCAGCGCAAAATTATGTGACGGCGTCGATGCGTTTCAAGCTGCGTAAATCTGTCAAGCCGCTGGTCGGCGATAAGGATGCGATTTTCTTCATTCTGGACGGTATTGATGATTTACAAACAGCGCGTGATTGCGTCGTAGACGGACAGCTGCCGGAGTCGCTGCCCGTTGAATTTGAATTCGCAAGAAATGGTGATTTGATTGCGCGTACAAATTACTGTCCGAAAGCATTTCGCGAGGAAGGAGAGTGGCGTGACTGGACAGGGCAGGACCGCCAGGCTGTCGCGGCGCGCATCACGCAACGCCTCGCCAGCCGCATAAGCGCGCTGCCTGCCGCAGTGAAAAAGTCAAAGATTGAATTCATCGGCGCTGATGAACCGCATAAGAGTAGGCCGATGGTGGCCTCGCCGGAACTGGTGGTGATTCAACCCAGCCATCACAATGCGATCGGCGCCGCCGTACAATTACTCGACAAGGTGTTGGCGCATGGTTGAGAAAGCAGGCCATGACCAGCATTCGGGCCGGATTGAAGGCGGGATCGACGCCATCGTGCTTGGCGCAAGCGCCGATGGCCTTGCCGCCGCCGCCTATCTTGGTGAAGCGGGTTTGCACACGGTGTTGCTGGAATCAGGCGCCGAAATCGGCGGGGAAATTCGCACACGTGAATTCGCGCCCGATGTTGCCTGTGTCGATGGCGATCATCTGATTTCGATGCTTGATCCGGAAACAATTTCGGATCTCGATCTCTACCGGCGCGGGGTCGCTTATGCATCCCGGCGTATGAATACCGCGTATTTTTTTGAAGACGGTCAAAGTCTTGAGATTGAAGGCGACCTTATAAACGCCGCCGCGAGCATTGACGAAGAGATTGGCGGCGGCCTCGCTTTCCAGACATTTACGCAACAATTGATGGAGGTGGCGGCGCAGCTGCGCCCGGCGTTTGAAACGTCAGGGAGCGGACGAGGCAGACAACGCCAGCGCGCTATGGCGAAGGCGATGGATGCGTCGCCGGACGCCGCCCGCAGATTAAATCGATTTTTGCTGTCATCGGGGGAGGCGATCCTCGATGATTACTTGCCGGACGGGATGTTGAAAACGGCGATGCTGACGGAAATCGCTTTTCGATCGGCGGCGCCGGCGCATGAACCGTTCAGTTTCATGAATCTCATCCGGCGCTGGGCGGGCGAAACATCGGGGTTACAGGCGGCCATCGCTTATCCGCGTGGCGGTGTCGTCACTATTATTGATGCGCTGCGGCGCGCTGTGCAGGCGGCGAAAGTTGAGATTCGCGCCGCGACGCCTGTTCAGAAAATTCTGATAGAGCGTGACCGCGTGGCGGGCGTTCAACTGGAAAATGGCGGTCAGATTCGAGCGCCGATTGTGGTCGCCGCCATGGATGCGCGCCGGGTGTTTCTGGATATGATTGGCGCCAGTCACATCGACATTGAATTTCAGCGGATCGTTTCAGCGGCAAGACCCCTTGTCGGGTCAGGGCGGCTGCATCTTTTATTGAAAGGATTTGCCCGCGACGAAAAGACAAGAGAGAATATGCAACGCCGCCTCGTTTATACGCCAGGTGCGGATAAACTGCGGCGCGCTTTTGCAGAAGCGCGCGCTGGCGACATTCCACAAGACATGAGTATTGAAGCGATTTTTCCGGCGGCGATTGATGAGACGGTCGATGATGACAGCCGCCAGATTCTTTCGATTATCGCACATCCTTTGCCCTTTGACGCCAGTGCCGATCCCGAGCGGCGAGAAGCGATCGCATCGGCGATCCAGGCCAATGTCGAACAGTTTGCACCGAATATCGTTGATCGGATTGAAGCGTCGGATTTGTCGCTGCCCGCCGATCTGGCGGCGACTTCCGGATACCATGCCGAGGCGTTCGCCGCCCGTCCCGGCGTGATGCAGCAATGGGCGCTGGCGAGCCAGGTGACGACCGCCAGCGGGATTGAAGGCCTTTATTTCTGCGGGCCTGAAGCGCAGATCGGCTATGGCGTGAACTGCGCGGCCGGACGGATTGCAGCTAAAGCCGCCATACGCCTCTCCCGGCGGGGATCGGCGGCGGCGTGATTTTTCCCGTTGAAGATTTTATCGCCGATGCGCCGAAGCCGAGCCCGCTGTTTTCCGCGGCGGCGTCCGCGAGCGAGGCGAATTTATGGACATCCGTCAACGGATGGTCTGTGGCGCGCGCTTTTACATCGCCTGATAAAGAGTATCATGCGGCGAAAACGTCGGCGGTCATTGCCGATCTTGGCCCGCTGGCGCGCTATGCGCTGCGCGGTGATGAAGCGGCGGCCTTTCTTGGCCGCTTGACGACGGCGCCGTCGGCGCGTCTTGGGCCGGGCGAAAGCGCCAGGGGACTTATCCTTGATAATGATGGCGCTGTCGTCGATCTGGCGGAAGTATCGCGATTGTCGGAAGAACTATTTCTTCTGACAACGCCGACGTCCCATGCGCGCCGCCTGCAGCTTGCCGTGCGCGGCTTTGATGTGCAGGCGGAAGACATTACGGACGATGTCGCAGCGCTTGGCGTTTTTGGTCCAAACGCGTCGGAGGTCTTGAGAGCGGCTGGCCTGAAATCGCCCGGAGATGCGGTCGCCGCCTCGGCGGTGGTGCGCGGCGTTGAAACAGCGGCGCGGCCGATCCAGTTCGGCGCTTTGCCCGGTATTGAAATCGTCTTCCCGAAAGATGAAGCGCTGACAATCTGGGAGCGCCTGGTGCGGCGCAGTCAGGTCGGACCGATTGGTCTCGACGCGATGGAGATTTTGCGTCTTGAAAGCGGGGCGCCGCGATCGGGCGTTGATTTCGTATCCGCCGAGCGTGCTCATCCGGGCGAGGCCAGATTGCCGCTGGAAATCGGGCTGCCTCATCTGGCGCCGCTTGATCGCGGCTGGTTCAACGGCCGCCGTGGATTGCGCCAGTCCGGCGAGCGCGCCGAGCGCCGGCTGGTGACCCTCCTGATCGATGACGATCGCGCGATGACGGGCGCCGAGATTCGCCTGGGCGATAAACCGGCGGGTCGGATCACCAGCTGCGCATGGTCGCCGGCCACCAAACGTGTTGTGGCGTTTGCTGATATATTGCCGCTAAGCAGCGGAAAACAAAGCCAGATTACTGTGGTTACCCATACTGGCGCAGGGGTGAATGCAAAGCTGACCCAAACTGCGGAAAGCGCTCTGGCGGCCTCATTTCGGGCGGCCCAGAAAGCGGCGACGGAATCCGGTCGTTGACCCGTTTAAGGAACAGACGGGGGTCAACAACAGGAGTTACCATGAACAAATTTCTTATCGCATCGGCGACCGGCCTTGGCTTAAGCATAATCGCCGCGGGCGCCTATGCCGGCCAGGGCAAGGGTGGCAAACACTGGGACCGTATGGACATTAATGGCGACGGCAAGATTACCGCCGAGGAGTTGTCTGAGCGGCAATCGGAGCTGATCGCCAACGCTGACACTGACGGCGACGGCGCCATCACGAAGGACGAAATGAAAGCCTATCACGAAGCCCGCCGGGCCGAATGGCGTGAGAAAAACAATCCCGACACCAATGGCGACGGCGTTATTGATCGCACGGAATTCATCGCGTCGGCGCAAGAGCGTTTTGATCGCATGGACAAGAATGGCGATGGCGTAATCAGCGAAGATGAACGTCCCCAGCGCGGGCGCGGCCGTCATCGCGGCGGCGAGTAAGTCGTAAAGGTTCCGCGTGGCGGTGCTTTGTTGCGCCGCCCGCGATTGAATGAAATGTTTTAGGAAGACTGGCGCAGGTCTTTGGACAACGAACATGACAGCGATGAAGTCCTGGTCCAGCGCGCCGGTCGCGGCGACAGGCGCGCCGCCGAAATACTTGTCGCGCGGCACACGGATAAAATCTATGCGGTCTGTTTCAGAATGCTCGGAGGCCAACATGCGGCGGAAGACGCGACACAGGAAACTTTCCTGCGCCTTTGGCGCAACGCCGCCAAATGGAAACCGGCGGGCGCAAAATTCGGGACATGGCTTTACAGGGTTGCAATGAACATCTGTCTTGATCAGTTGCGCAAAACCAAACGCGATGCGCCTGAAGACGCCGCGCCGGAGCAGATCGATCACGCGCCGCGTCCTGACGATACATATCTCGCCGGCGAAAAGCGGTTTATCATTGACGAGGCGCTCGCCGCCTTGCCGGATCGACAGCGTATGGCGCTGACGCTTTGCCATTTTCAGGAGATGTCGAATATTGAAGCCGCGCAAGTGATGGAAATCAGCGTCGATGCGCTGGAATCCCTGCTGGCGCGTGGCCGCAGGGCTTTGCGGGACCGGTTAGCGCCCTTGCGTGAAGAGTTGACAGGAAAGATGAGCGATGAGCCAACAGCCAGCATCAACTGACAAACAAACCGAGGCGGTTCGGCGCTGTTTTGCGGCCTATGGCGGCGATGTCGGCGCATGGCCGAAAGACAAGCGCGAAGCGTTCAGCGATCTCGCCCTGTCGGATGCGTTCGCGGCGGAGCGTGATGACGCGCTGTCACTCGATGCTTTTTTGAATACGGCGACCGCGCGGCCGCCCCGTCATGATCTTGAAAATCGCATCATGGCCGGGATCGACCTGCCGCAGGATAATGCGCGTACAGGGTCGCCCGTACTTTTGGCGATGTTGCTTCGGCCCTTGCCGGCGGGCGCGCTTGCGGGGCTGGGGGCCCTGGGGCTTGCAACGGGATTCGTGACCGCGAATGCGCAAGTCGCATCACCGCCCGAATATGAGGCCTATGCTTACCTTGAAGACGCCGGTACGCTGATCAGCGAAGAGGAGGCGGTGCAATGGGACGAGGACTGATGATCGTGCTGGTCGCCTCCCTGGGGCTGAATATTTTCGCCGTTGGATTTTTGTCAGGCCGCGTGTTGAATGATCCGCCTGCCGGGCCGCCGCCGCGCGGTCCCGGCGGCGAGCAGTCGTTCCGGCTGATGCACTATGCGGATGCGCTGCCGCCGGAGCGGCGGGCAGAATTTCGTGAAGCTTTCCGTACGCAGCTTCCCGCCATGCGTGACGATTTTCGCGAGATGCGGCGCCTGCGGATGGAGCTGTCGGCATTGCTCGGCGCGGAAGAGTTTGACCGTGCAGCGGTGGCGGCGAAGTTTGACGCTATTCAGGATGTCCGCGATCAACAGCAGGCCGCCTTTGGCGAAGCATTTCTTGACGCTTTTGAAACTCTGACGCCGGAAGAACGCCGGATGTTGCGGGAAGCCGCCGAGAGCCGCCGCGGCAAAGGCCGCCGCGGGCGTCGCGGCAAGCATTTCAAGCGGATGCACGATACGCCGCCGGAAGAAGGCTAAGAGCGATGGAGCGTAAGGTGTTTGTCGGAAGCACTCCTGCTCCGATCTCGATAGTGCATTTGCTGCTGTCGCTATGACAAAAGGCGCGCGTTTTTACTTTCGCCTTCACCGTCCTGTATTCTCTGATGCACGCTTTAAAAGATAAGCTTTTGTGATCAGCTCATGGTGAATGCCAATGAGCTGTTCGATTTCAAGCGGCGCATGTTCAACCCATTCCGCGAAATGCGACATTGAAGGCGCCCAAGCGGTTTCAACTGCAAAGGTATCTGAATCCAGTATTATTTTTTCCCGCTCATCATAGAGCACCAACAGCTGGCGCACATGAGGCGTTGGCCCGACGTTTATTAATCTCAATGGAACGCCCCCGGCGACGAATTCAACGTCTATATCGACGACCTCCACATTGACTTCAGGCAGTCCTGTTGAGCCTAGCGGTGAAAATAATGACGGACCAGAAGCTGTCATTCGCTCGACGAGCTTGGCGGCATCCTCTGTTCCATATATTTTGGGCGCGTCCGAGAGATATCCCATCAACCCGCCGATGTGATCCACATGAAAATGCGTGAGTATGATATGTGTGATCGGCTTGCCGCCTGCTTTTTGCTTGGCGGCGGTCATGATGCGCGTCGCCGCCGGCGGTGAGATTACGGCGTCTAAAGCAATCAGTCCGGTTGGTGTTTCAAGGAAGACAGCGCGATATAGTGCATTCCCTACGTTGCGAACCAAGATCACATTATCGGTGACATATTCGGCAAGAAAAGGTTGGCCATCAATGTTCGTATAGTGGTCTGGCAACTCAAAGTCTGTATCCGCAAATGTCTTGTTTATAGATTTTACGTTGACTTTAACATCGATCGTTCTTTCTCTGTCATTTCCTATGCTTAATTCAACGCGCTCGGGGAAGCTGACGCTTTCCACCGTTTTTTCACCACTAAAGCGATATGAAATCAGTTGTTGGCCTGTAACCGTTGAAGGGGCAAAAAATTGCAGTTGCCTTAAAACACCAGAATCCGTTTCGAATGTTAATCTGGATCTTAGCCCAGCCTTATTTGTGAACTCTATGACGTCTGCTTGCTTACCGCTTAATTTTGCGCTTCCGACATAATTTAGTGAGCCAGGGCTGCTCAGCGCCTCTTTGATCACTACAGCGGGTACAGTATTTTTGGCGAAGAGTTGTATAATCGAAGATATATTAGGATCAGATGTGACCCACCCGGCGTAAGCGTTATATCGAACAGCGCGTTCAGGCGTTGCAATCCCACCCACTTCAAGCACAACACCGCCGCTAACCGACTGCTCGATAAATACATGAGATCGGTTTTTCTGAAGATCGATTTTTGCCCACAGTTTTATTGACTCAGGTTCTGTTTGATCGGTTAGCGCGAAGCTTTGATAATAGTCGCTGTCGGTTCCTGTAAATTCGACTTCAAAACTCGACATGCGCAAACCAGCCATTAGGCCGGAGTTACCCTGCAGCGCATTGACAAGCACTTGTTTCGCTTTTTGGGCGCTTGTTATTAATTCCAGCGTTTCAGCCTTAGCGCCTGTCGGGGAGGAAAGCGCTACGGCAAGAAGCATTAGACTGAAGACCAAGCGCAACAGAAGCAAGGGTAAAACATGAACGGACGTACAACTCATTTTAATCTCCTTCGAAAAAGCGCCAGGGCGGCTTTCCACTGGAGCGCACTCAATTGTGATGACGAGTTGGCTTTATTGACCGTAAATATTCAATCGCACGGGCCTAGCGTGAACCTGATTTCTAGCTTAGAAACAGCTTAGGAAACCTTAGATTTGATCGGTCGCTTTTTGTGGATGGTCAGTTAGCTTTCGGCCCATTTGTTTTGCATCGTAAACCGCAACGTTTAACACGCGAAGGCGTTACGGTTGATTTGCGCAATCAAGCTCTGAAACTACTTGATTTGATGGCCGATCGCCCCGGTGTTTTGATCACCCATGATGAAATTCGAGAAAACATTTGGGCGGATCGTCATGTTGATTATTCAGGCGGGGTGCATCTTCTTGTCCGGGAAATTAGAAAAGCATTAGAAGATGATGCAAAGGCGCCCATCTATGTAGAAACCGTTCCGCGTCAAGGGTATCGGTTTATAGGTCCGGTGGAGTCAACTAACAGTTACAAGACGGTGAGTAGCAAAACGGGTGTCGGCAGATATCGCCTTGCATTGAGTGGCGGGATCGCCCTCATTCTGATTATCGCGATTGCTGCTATTCAGATTTCTCCATTCGGGTTGACTGGAAATGTGACGGAACGCTCGGAAACGCTAAAGTTGCGAGAAGCTTACTCAAAAGGATTATATCTGCTTGAGCAGGGAGATTCTGGTAGTCTCGCAAAGGCGGAAGCCGAATTTTCCAGCCTGATCCAGGCTGATACAGGCAACGCGCCAGCACATGCAGGATTGGCGGCGATTGCTATCCGCAAAGGTCAATATGATGCGGCCGAACTGCACGCGCTGAAGGCGCGCGACGCAGACCCGCATAATGCAGATGCGTATTTTTATTTGGGCTTGGTGTTTATGCGGCGCGACTGGAATTGGAGCGAAGCAGAAGCGAATATTAACAAGGCAATCAGCCTTGAACCGGAAAAAGCAAAGTTTCATAGCATTAAGTCGATGCTTCTTACGACAATAGGCCGCGCGAAAGATGCGCTAAAAGCATCTGACACAGCATATAATCTGGACCCGGCGTCAGCGCTAATAACATTGGATCACGGATGGGCCTATCTTTATGCAGGAGAGTTCGACCGCGCCTATGAATTCTGTGAGCAAGCCGTTTATTTAAATCCTCAGAAACTGAACGGCGCCGTGTGCCAATACAAAGCATCACTTCGCCGGGGTAATTTTACTGACGCCCAAAACGCCGCTGCCCATATTGCGTCGTTGATAGAGGCCGACCCTGTTTTCATAAATGCAATTCAAGGGCTCTCCCCACAGCAAAGCCTCGAAAAGTTTCATGACTGGTTACGTATCATTTTGGACGCCGAAAACGCGGATATAAAGATTGCCGCGGCCGATAAGGCTGTAATTTTTGCGGAGATGAACGAATTCGAAAAAGCCTTTGCGATGATTTCCGCCGCTGCTGCAGAGCGGTCAGCGACATTGCCGTTCTATTTGCGCGACCCTGTTTTCAAGCCGGTGGCGAGTAGCAAACAATATTTAGAGGCGTTGAAAGTCACCGGCCTGCACGATGGCTAATCGCAAATTATTGTTCTTTTTGCATTTAAGCTAAGGCTATTCAGCCGCTTGCGTCGCGCTGAAGCTTGGCGGCGTCTGTTCGGCGCCGACGAGATAATAGGCTTCCTTGCGCACGAACTGGGGGAGGCGGACTTTCGCTTCCTTGCGGCGGGGGAAGGTGGCGCAGGCGACGGTGCCTTTACCCGGCTGGCTGGCGAGGGCGAGGATGCCGCCCTGCAACTCCATCAGCGATTTTGACAGGGCGAGGCCGAGGCCCGATCCGTCGCGGCTTTTGGCGAAATGGTTTTCCGCCAGTTCAAACGGCGCGCCGAGTTTTTTCATCTGTACACGCTCGATGCCGACGCCGCTGTCGGCGACGATCACAGTGACGCCGTCAAGATCCGCCTCTGCGGTCAGGGTGACTTCGCCGCCGTTTGGCGTGAACTTTACCGCATTAGAGAGAAGGTTGAGCGTCACCTGTTTCACCGCGCGCGCATCAGCCCAGACCGGCGGGGCGTGACCAACGGACGCCGTCAACTCAACGCCAGCATCAGTGGCGCGTTTGGCGACGAGGCGCGCGCATTCGTTCAGCGTTTTTTCAAGCTCAATGCGTTTGGGTTCAAGCGTCAGTTTGCCAGCCTCGATCTTCGACATATCGAGAATGTCATCGATCAGTTCCAGCAGGTGCCGTCCACTCGACAGAATATCGCCAACATATTCCTTGTACTTTGTGTCGCCCAGGGGGCCGTAAAGTTCTGACTGCATCACTTCGGAAAATCCGTTGATTGCGTTCAGCGGCGTTCTTAGCTCGTGGCTCATATTGGCGAGGAATTCGCTTTTCGAGCGGTTAGCTTCCTCGGCGCGGTATTTTTCGTACTGATATTTCTGCATCGCTTCTGAAAGTTCGCGGCGCGAGGATTCCAGATCCTCGACCGTTCGCTCCAGTTCGCGTTCTTTTTTCTTCTGGGCGCGGGCGCGTTGCTTCAGGTCGGTGACGTTGGTGGAAACGCAAACATAACCGCCCTCGGCCGTGCGCCGGCGAGAGACATGGGCCCAGCGCGCGCCGGGCAGGGCGACCTCGACATTTTCCTGTGCGTCGTCGCTATCGAGGGGGCCAAAAAATTCTGTCAGAACATCGCCAGCGACGCCGGCGCAGGTCGCGACTTCTTCGAGCGTCAAGCCGGGCTTTAAAACTTTCGCCGGGATGCGGAAGATCGAGGCGAAACGCTTGTTCCAGATCGCCAGGCGGCGATTGGCGTCCCACAGGACAAACGCTTCCGGAATGCTCTCAATCGCGTCGCGCAGGCGGGTCTCCGCAATCGCCGCGCTTGGCGCAATCGCTTTGGCGCCGGAAAGGTCAAAGGCGACGCCGGCCCGTTCAAATCGCGTCGCGTCTCGCGCTGTGCGCAAATACACCCGAGACCAGGCGCCGCCGGGATCGCGAAACCGGACAACGCCCTCATTGACGCCGGACGGTTCGCCGGAAAAAATCGCCATCGCCGTGCGCAAGTCCTGCGGATGCACAATCGCGGAAATCTCGCGCAGGGTGAAGCTGCGATCGCGGGGGCCGAGCCCAAGCGGTTCCAGAAAAGCGCGGGCAAATTCGACATTGCGGTCTTTGCTTTCGTAAAACCAGGGGGAGCATCGCCCGCCGGTGAGCGCCGTCTTGAAATCCGTCAGCGTGGTCAGCGCGTGGGCGGCTTCCGCCGCGGCGCGGCTCTGGCGGATAAAGGCGGCCATCAAAGAGACGATCACCAGCGTCATGGCGGCGAGGATAACCGCGTAAATGATCCATGCCCGGGAGCGGTCAAAAATGTCCCGCGCCGGCGCCGCGGCGAGGAGAACCTCTCCATTGTCGAGGGGGCGCCAGTAGGCGGCGACCTTGCCGCCGGCGAGATCAAGGGTGACGCCGCCGCGCCGCTCAAGGTCCAACGCGCGGATGGCTGCGTCGGGGATCTGCACAATGTCGGTGCGGCCCTCGGTGGTCAGGACATCGCCGGAAGAGGAGAGATGGAACAGCGCCGCATAGCCGCCGGGGCCAGAGCGCTCCAGCGCCTCACGCGCCGGGGCGCCGGTCATGATGGCGATATTCATGGCGTCCGCGCCGTCGCCGACCGCCTGTTCCAGCCGCAGCTGGGTCTCGGTCTCGCGCGAGGCGACTTTCTCGTTCAGCTCAAAAACCATCAAGACCGCGAGCACAAGGATGAAACCGCCGGTTAAAATGGCGAGACGGCGCGGCGAGAGCGCGTCTATGCGCGCTTCAAGATCCAGACCGTCGTTTTGTTGCTTCTTCGCCATGCGCCGCCATGTCGCCTGCAGATTACGTCGCCCGCAGATTTTCACCGGAAACCGTCTACCCTAGCAAAGCGGCGCCGCGCACGCCATGCGCGTCCGTTTACTCTTTTGAAACTATTCTGTTTCGTTGGTTAATGTCACGCGCGAATCACTTTGACGGCGCGCTCGTTTTCCCATGCGGCGGTTTCGGTGGAACGGCGACTACTGGATTGTTTTGGCGGCGGAAAGGCCGCGCGGAAATTCGCTGTCTTTGGGCGTTGCCGCTTGGAATTCTGCGGCCGCCCCGTTAACCAGTGGTCATGAAGCATTTTTTGAACACCGCTGACTGGTCCCGCGATGCGCTGCAGGCGATGATTGACGACGCGCGGGCGATGAAAACCGCACGTTTCGGCGACGCCCTCAAGAACAAGACGGTAGCGCTGTTATTTCTTAACAATTCGCTCCGGACCCGCACCTCGTTCGATGTGGGCGCGAGGGAGCTTGGCGGCCACGCTGTGGTGCTGTCGCCCTCCGGTGGCATGTGGCCGCTGGAGTTTGAGGACGGCGTCATCATGGACGGCGAGGCTGAGGAGCATGTGAAAGAGGCGGCGAAAGTCCTCTCGCGTTATTGCGACATGATCGGCATCCGCGCTTTCCCGAAATTCATCGACTGGCGGGAGGATCGTAAAGACAAGATCCTGAACGCCTTCGCAAAATACGCCGACGTTCCTGTGGTCAATATGGAGACCATCACCCATCCCTGCCAGGAAATGGCGCATGTGATGGCGCTGCAGGAACGGTTCGAACGGGACGGGCGGGGCGCCCTCGACGGCAAGAAATTTGTCCTGACCTGGACTTATCACCCCAAGCCGCTGAACACGGCGGTCGCGAACTCCGCGCTGATGATCGCCGCCAAGTTCGGTATGAAGCCGACGCTACTTTGTCCGACGAAGGATTATATTCTCGATGAGCGTTACATCGAACAGGCGACAAAGGACGCCGGCGCCAACGGCCATGCGCTGACGATCTCACATGACATCGACGAGGCCTATGACGGCGCGGAGGTGGTCTACGCCAAAAGCTGGGGCGCGCTTCCCTATTTCGGCAACTGGGCGCCGGAAAAACCGATCCGCGACGCGCACAAACATTTCATCGTCGATGAAGATAAAATGGCGAAGACGAACAACGCGCTCGTCTCTCACTGCCTGCCCATGCGGCGCAATGTGAAAATGACCGACGCGGTGTTCGATAGCCCGAATTGTATCGCCTATGATGAAGCGGAAAATCGCCTGCATGTGCAAAAGGCGATCATGAAGGCGTTGGTGAGGTGAGCATTCAATGGATAGTGCATCACTAAATCAAGGTTTAACCGATCCGCTGTTTAGTGGCGCAGCAAGTAAATTTACATACAAAACACCGCACGAACAAATTGTTGGAGAATTAGTTGAAAAACATAGCTAATCTAACCATTGCGATTTTGGCGTCGCTAATTGCGGGCATTATACTTGGTATGTTTGATCCGCTTATAAAAAGTGTCTGGAACAATGACCGACTAGTTGCGACAATTTTCCCGGCACCATGGCAGCCGCTACTGGAGGTTGACGAGAAAACGCTTGAAGAAAATAAAGATAAGATAGGATATGGTTTTGAAAGGCTTTATGGTCCCCAAGACTGGCGATACGATGCGTATGCAAAGTATAATTATTCCTACATTGTTCTCCACAATAAAGGAAAAAAAACGATCAATGATCCGAAAATAGAGTTTGCAAATACCGTTGACAAAATAATTCTGATTTCGCCGAATCGCGACCGTGCTTCACATTATAGAGCTAAAGAAATAAAATTGCCGAATTTCGCGCCTGGCGACCGTCGGGCAATGACGGTGTTCGATTCGGTGTCGGTGCCGGGCATGCCCTTCTTCGAGATGAAGACGTTTTCTTCAGAGGGCTCTTTCCGCATCGAGAAGATTAAACCAACACGCTCATTCGGAATCGTTTTCCAAAATGATGGTATCATTTTTGCCAGGTATACGCTTGGCGGAATTGTGATGCTTCTGGTTTTTGTCTTTGTGATCTCCGAATATTACTCATCTAAATATATCAAGAGAATCCTAGGAGACTTTGACTTTTACACTTCTGAGCATGAGAGATACGTTGCGGCTCCTCGAAAATTTGAGCCAAAGTTCTTCGATTCAAAAAACTCGTAGTGGCCATCTTCCAAGGTTTCTTAGATATCCCGAGTAGAGAGTAAAGAGCGTTTCAATAGTAACATGACAACCACGACTTCCACCCGCCAGGGGATCGTCCAGCTGCGCTTGCTTCATCCTGAGGAGAAATTATCTTCGCCCTTCGTGACGCGTCCACTTTGTGGACGCCCTCAGGGTGAAGATAATTTCGTCTCGAAGGATGGGCGGCGATGAGCCAGATCACCGTCTGGGTCTATATGCTCCTATGCGCCGACGGCTCCTATTACGTCGGCAAGTATCAAGGCGACGATCTACAAACGCGCCTCTGGGAGCACAACAATGGAAAATATCCGGATGCATACACAGCGAAGCGGCGGCCAGTCGAAACCGTCTGGTCCGAATGGTTTCCCCGTTACGATGATGCTGTTGCTTGCGAGCGCAAGCTGAAAGGGTGGAGCCGGGCCAAGAAGGAGGCGCTGATCCAGAGCGATGAAGCAGCGCTGAAGGCGTTTTCGAGGCGGGGCTTTCGGCCTTCGACCCTTCGTGACGCGCCTGCAGGGCGCTCCTCGGGGTGAAGGGCTTGTGCGCCGAAACTCAAGAACCTAACACAGTATGCAAACTTCATCCTGAGGGTGATTTGAATTCAAATCACCGAAACGCCGTTACGAAGGATGAAACAAAAGCGCGATAATAATTACTATGACCACGACCTCAACCCGACAGACGATCGTCCAGTTGCTCTCCAATATGAGCGACGGCAAGGAGATTCGCTCCTACCTTCAGCGTTTCTCCGAGGTTGATCAGTCGCGCTTTGCGATCATCAAGATTGGCGGCGCGATCCTGGCCGAGCAGTTGGAGGAGACGGCGAGCGCTCTGGCGTTCCTGCACACGGTTGGTCTGACGCCGATTGTCCTTCATGGCGGCGGCGGTCAGCTCGATAAAGCGCTTGATGCACAGAACGTCAAAACCAGAAAGATTGACGGTCTGCGGGTTACGTCCGCCGATGCGCTCGATATCGCCCGCGACGTTTTCATCGGCGAGAACATCAAGCTGGTGGAGGCGGTGCGCGCGCAAGGGGTCTCCGCCCATTCGCTGACCACCGGCGCGATTGAGGCCGATTATCTCGATATGGAAAAATACGGCTTTGTGGGTGAGCCGACCGGCGTGCGGCTGGGGTTGATCGATTCCATCGTCAAAACCGGCGCCATTCCGATCCTGACTTGCCTCGGGCTTGCGCCCGGCGGTCAGCTCGTCAATGTCAATGCGGACTCGGCGACGCGGGCGCTCGTTCATGCGTTGCAGCCGATGAAGATCATCTTTCTGGCGAGCGTCGGCGGTCTTCTTGATGAGGCGGGTGACATTATCCACTCGATTAACCTCGCCGCCGACTATGATGACCTGATGGCGCAGGACTGGGTCGAGGGCGGCATGCGCCTGAAGATCAACGAGATCAAACGCTTGCTTGATGACGCGCCGCTGTCGTCGTCGGTATCGATCACGACGCCTGCCGGGCTGGTGCGCGAACTTTTCACCCATGGCGGCTCGGGCACATTGATCAGAAAAGGCGAGCGCATTCATCGCCATGACGACAAAGCGAAAGTCGATGCAAAGCGCGCCTCGGCGCTGATCGAAGATGCGTTTGCGCGCCCGCTGGTCAAGGGCTGGTGGAAGACGTTCGATATGAGCGCGACTTATATCTCGGACAGTTATCGCGCCGGCGCCTTTCTCTCACGCCTTTCCTGCGCAGGCGCAGACGACTTCGATTATCTGGACAAGTTCGCCGTGCTTGAAGACGCGCGCGGCGAAGGATTGGCGCGCACGGTCTGGCGGACCTTTTCAAACGACCATCCATCTTTCTTCTGGCGCTCGCGCACCGAAAACGGGTTCAATGCGTTTTACGCTGGCGACTGTGACGGGTCGGTGCGGCGCGGTCCCTGGACGATTTTCTGGAAAGGCGAGACGGACTTTGCGCGTATCGCAAAAGTTGTCGATCATATTGCCGCGATGCCGCCGAGCTTTGAGGGGGAAATATGAGCGAACCATTTCTTGTCGGCCTGGTCGGCGCGCGCGGACATACGGGCCGCGAACTGATCCGCCTGATCGCCGGGCACCCGGAATTGATGCTCGCCTATGCGGTGAGCCGCGAATGGGCGGGCCGTCCGGTCGCTGAAATCGCGCCGGAAGATCAGGACGAATGCATTTTCGAAGCGCTAACGCCGGATGAGGCCGCGAAGCGCCGTGCGGATGTGGTGATCCTCGCGCTGCCCGATGGGGCGGGCGCGCCTTTTGTTGAGGCGATTGAACGGGACGCGCCCCACCGCATCATTGTCGATCTGTCTGCGGATTATCGCTTTGATGACAAATGGGCTTACGGCCTGCCGGAGCTTCATCGCGACAAAATCAAAGGCGCGACGCGCATCGCCAATCCCGGCTGCTATGCGACAGCGATACAGTTGGCGCTGGCGCCGCTCGGCGAATTGCTGGATGGTGTTCCCGCTGTCTTCGGCGTCTCCGGTTATTCCGGCGCCGGGACAAACCCAAGCCCCAAGAATGATGTCGAGCGGTTAAAAGACAATCTGATGCCTTACAGCCTCGTGGGACACAAACATGAAAGGGAAGCGACGCGCCATCTCGGATTTCCCGTGCGCTTCATGCCTCACGTTCATCCGGCGTTCCGGGGACTGATTGTGACAGTGCATGCGCCGCTGAAGGAAAAGACTGACGTCGCGGCGCTCACTGCACTCTTCAAAAACAAATATGCAGGCGACACATTGATTTCGTTTACCGAAGACCCACCTGAGCTTAAGGACGGATCTAATCAAAATGGCTTGCTTATCGGCGGTTTTGCGGTCAGCGACGGCGGCGAAAATGCGGTGATCGTCGCAGCGGAAGACAATCTTCTTAAAGGCGCGGCGGTGCAGGCAATCCAGAATGTCAATCTGGCGCTTGGATTAGAGGAAATGACAGGGATCGAAACATAAAGCATGGCGGCAGCGGGCGAAGGTGAATTTCTAGTGCAGGCGGCGACCTATCTTGGGGCCGCGGCGATTTCCATTCCTCTGTTCCAACGCTTTAAATTAGGCTCCATTCTCGGCTATCTCGCCGCCGGTGTCGCGGTCGGCCCGTTCGGTCTCAATCTTTTACAACAGGAAGAAGGGGTTTTTCACGTCGCCGAACTCGGCGTCGTTCTCTTCCTTTTTGTCATCGGCCTGGAATTATCGTTATCGCGCTTGTGGTCCATGCGCGCGCAGATTTTCGGTTTCGGCGCCTCGCAGATGGCGTTGACCGGCACCGTGATTGCGGGCGCGTTCGTGTTCGCCGAGGTGATGCCGGCGCCGGCGGCGATTATCGCGGGGCTATCGCTGGCGTTTTCCTCAACGGCGTTCGCGTTGCAGCTCATGAGAGAGCGGGGCGAGTTAAACACCAGCTACGGCCAGCGCGCTTTTTCGATTCTGTTGTTTCAGGATCTTGCCGTCATTCCCTTGCTTGCGGCGATTCCGTTTGTGGCTGGCGCGGGGGCGGGGGACGGCGCGCCTGGCTGGGTCAGCGCCGGCAAGGCGGTGGGGGTTCTTATCGCGCTGGTTGTGATCGGCCGGTATGGGCGGGACCGCGTCTTTCGGCTGGTCGCCAGTTCCGGCTCGCGAGAGGCGTTCGCCGCGATGGCGTTGTTCGTTGTCGCCTTGACGTCGCTTGCGGTTGCCTGGGCGGGCCTTTCCATGGCGCTGGGCGCGTTCCTCGCCGGCGCGCTGTTGGCGGAGTCCTCCTATCGGCATCAGATTGAGACCGATATCGAACCATTCCGCGGGCTGCTGCTCGGATTGTTTTTCATCTCCATCGGCATGCGCCTTGACCTCGGGGTGATTGCGCAATCCTGGATGATTGTGCTTGGCGGCGCGGTGGGGCTGGTGGCCGTCAAAGCTGTACTGATTTACATCGTTACGCGCATCAGCGGCGTTGAACGCGGCGATGCGGTGAAAATCTCCGCTGTCCTGTCACAAGGGGGGGAGTTCGCCTTCGTCGTGATCAGCCTTGGCGTGTCCGCATTGTTATTTACAAACGTGCAGGCGACGCTGATGTCAGCGATTGTGACAATCTCCATGGTGATGACGCCGATCCTGGCGATCCTCGCGGCGCGTTTGATGTCGGGTACGCAAGAGGAAAGCGATGATGATCTGGCGCGCCCGCATATCAGTCATGATCATGTGATCGTCGCCGGTTTTGGCCGCATGGGCCAGATCATTTCACAAGTCCTGCAAAATTCCGGCGTGCAGGTGACGGCGATCGATCGCAATCCTGCGCATATTCGCAACGCGGAGCGTTTTGGTTTCAAGGTCTATTACGGTGACGGGGCGCGCCTCGATATTTTGATGACCGCCGGCGCTGAAAACGCCCGGGCGGTCATTTTGTGTATGGATGACAAAACGGCTGTTAATCATGCGGTGCAGATGCTGCGCGAGCGGTTGCCAAAGCTGACCATCCTTGCGGTGGCGCATGACCGGATGCACGAAATTGACCTGCAGCCCCTGGGTGCGGACGTTATCGTTCGCGAGACTTTAGAGTCGAGCCTGTTGATCGCGCGGGAAACCCTGTCCCGCCTCGGCTTTGATAGCTCAA